>DASPRI010000143.1:0-3769 GCA_035624535.1 Burkholderiales bacterium | reverse complement strand
AGGACGGTCGCGGCAAAACTACACGCCGCGAGTCCCGAGGGCGTTTGGCACACGGGACGTGCCAAACGTTTACTGAGGGCCGCGGCACTACGGTGCTGTCAGATTAACTAGCAAACAAACAAAATGACCAGTCTGCTTGCCCTCATCACTGCCATGGCTATCAGTATGGCAATCATTCCGATTATGGCGCGTTTAGCGCCACGATTGGGCATGATTGATCGTCCAGATCCGCGCAAGGTCCACGTCGTTCCGGTACCGCGCGCCGGCGGTGTGGGCATCGTGCTCGGATCGCTGGTGCCGATTGCGGCATGGCTGCCGTTGGACCACGTTGTCGCTTCGTATTTGTTCGGCGCCATGGTTTTGCTCCTTTTCGGCGTATGGGACGACATTAAGGAACTGGGGCATTTTGTGAAGTTCGGCGGGCAGTTTATCGCCGTCATCCCGGTTGTGTACTACGGCGACCTTTTCGTGACCCATTTGCCCTTCATGGGGCTCGATACAATTCCCGAATCCATTGGCAGACCATTTACGGTATTTGCGTTGGTCGGCATGATCAATGCCATCAATCACTCCGACGGCTTGGACGGCCTCGCCGGTGGAATGTCACTCTTGAGTCTGAGTTGCATGGCTTATCTCGCGCTCATGGCCGATGGATATCTCGTGCTGCTCATCGCTCTGGGGACAATCGGGGGCGTGTTCGGATTTCTCCGTTACAACACCTATCCTGCCAGGGTATTCATGGGGGATGGCGGAAGTCAGTTCCTTGGTTTCACCCTTGGTTTTCTAACGGTCTATCTGGTCGAGAGGGCAAATACCGCTCTTAGCCCCGCGCTTCCGGCCCTTGTTCTGGGCCTGCCGATTGTCGACATTCTGGCCGTATTTGCGCAACGGGTTTACCATGGCATGAATTGGTTTCGTGCCAGCAAGAACCATATCCATCACCGTCTGCTTCAGCTCGGATTTGACCACTATGAAGCGGTTGTCATCATCTATTCAATTCAATTTTTGCTGGTGACGAGCGCCGTATTATTCAGCTATGAATCGGATCTGCTGATCACGTCGTTTTATGCAGCGGTTTGCACCGGGGTTTTCGCTTTCCTGATCGTTGCGGAACGCACCGGCTGGCGGGCCCATTCTTCCAGCCATGTGTCGGGACTTACTAGAATCATCCAGACCGTAAAGAGACATCATCTTTTCACCGCAGTACCGGTGAACATCGTGCTGATCGCCGTGCCGGCGTTGTTTATTTTCGTAAGCGCGTCGGCTGCGGAAGTTCCGCACGACCTGGGGGTCGCATCCGCCATCCTGGCGGTGATTCTTTTCGCGTATTTGATCTTCAGAAAGAGAAGCGATTCGATGATCGGGCAGGCAGTCATCTACGTAACGGCCGCGTTTGTGGTTTATCTCGAATCCCGGTATTTCGGTCAGCATACTCCGTTAATGGACGTGGGCGAAATTGTTTACTTTGTTCTGGTTGCCGTCGCTACCGGCATTATCATCCGATATGACACAAAAGCGGAATTCAGGACGACTCCGCTCGATTATCTCGTCATATTCGTTGTCCTGTTTGCCGGTTTTCTGCTATACAACCTGCCCGAAAAGGCAGACTTGGGTTTGATGGCGATCAAGCTCGTCGTACTTTTTTATGGTTGCGAACTTATTTATGCGCGGACCCAAAGGAAGAAATGGTATGTCTTGAGCGTGTCTACCCTGGGATCGCTGTTGTTGCTCGCCGCGAGGGGCGTGATCTGAGCGTGCGGCCCACTGGCATTTTATGCACGGATTGTCGTTGTCGACGGGATCGGATATGTCTTGAGTTTACTTGACCCGTCAACGTTTTCTTGGATTGTCCTGGATTCAAATCAGCGTCATTAATTGAAACCGTGAGGTATACGGCATTCTTGGGGAATTGATCATGAAATTGCAGAAAAGACTGTTGAAACTCGGCGCTCTGTTGCTGGCATGTTTTATTGCGAGCAGTATCGTAGCCGGCTGCGGCGGTGCCGAACAGCGCAAAGCCAAGTATCTCGAGCGCGGCAAGGCCTATATAGAGCAGGGAAATTACGATAAAGCAAGCATAGAGCTCAGGAACGTGCTGCAAATCGATCCCAAGTTTGCCGAAGCGTACTATCTGGTTGGGCTTGTCGAAGAGAAAAAGCAGAATTGGCAACAGGCGTTCGCCGCTTATTTCAAGGCGGTGGAGCTCAACCCCGACTACGTCGAAGCGCGCGCAAAATTAGGCCGCTTTTATCTATTGTCCGGTGACACCGGCAAGGCCACGGAAATGGCCGATGCGATTCTGGCGAAAAACCCCGACAACGCCGATGGCAAGCTTCTGAGGGCAGCCATCCTGGCCCGGCAGGGCAAAGACGCCGAAGCCATAGAGCTGGCGTCCGCGGTCCTCGAAAAAGAACCTGGACATGCCGATGCGGTCGGCCTTTTGGCCGGCCTTTATTTCAAACAGAACAAGCCGGAAAAGGCAGTGGAAACTCTTGAAAAGGGCATCGCGGCGAAACCCAAAAATATCGTATTGCGTCTCGAACTAGCCAGTTACTACATGAATAAAAATGATCAGGAAAAGGCCGAGGGCATCTTGCGAGATATCATTGCAATTGAGCCGGACAATTTTGTGCATCGATTCAGGCTGGCCTCCTATCTCGCCAAAGTGAATCAGCCGGAGAAAGCGGAAAAAGTGCTGCGCGAAGCAATCGCGAGCGATCCTAAAGATGCAGCGCGTTACTTAGCACTCGCGGATTTCTTGGTGGCCCGAAACGATCCAAAGCTCGCCGAAGAAGAACTATCAAAGGCAATCCATGCGCTTCCGGATGCCACCAATCTGCAATTTGCGTTGGCGACTTTATACGTGCAAACGAACAGAGCGGACAAGGCATCGGAAATTTATTCGAAGATCATTTCAGACAAGGGCACAAAACCGGATGGCCTCCAAGCACGGGACAGGCTGGCGACCCTCGCTATGATGCAGGGAAAAAGCGATCAGGCACACGGCCTGATCGATGAGGTGCTGAAAGAAAACCCGCAGGACAACGACGCCCTCCTGTTGAAGGGCAAGCTGGCCCTGCAGCAAGGTGACGCGCTCAGCGCCATATCCGCATTCCGGTCGCTTTTGAAGGACCAGCCGAATTCGGCGGAGGTTCTTGGACTATTGGCGGACGCTCATTTGCTGAACAACGAACCGGATCTTGCCAAGGAAAATCTGCAAAAGGCCGTAGAAAACAACCCCAAGGACGTGGGGGCCATTCTCCATATGGCGCAATTTTACGCTCGCACGGGGGACTTGGATTCGGCATTGAAGGAGACCGAAAAAGCATTGAAGCTTTCGCCCGATAATTACACGGCACTGAACGCGCAAGTGGATATCCTGGCGGCCAAGAAAGATATGAAGGGGGTCGAAAGGACCCTGGAGAAAATCAAGAAAGCTTATCCGAAGCAGGCGTTCGGATACTATCGCATGGGCCAGCTTTACCAGGCGCAAAAGAAATATGATCTCGCGCGCCATGAATATGAAACCGCTTTGACTCTTTCGAAAGACGCCGCGGAACCGATTACGGGAATCGTCAGCATTTATCTCGTGCAGGGGAAGGCGGACAAAGCCATCGCTTTTCTCGATGGGATTCTCAAGTCCTCGCCTGATAACGCTTTCGTGCACAAAGTGCTGGGAGACGTTTATGCGTCCCAGAAGCGGTACGCCGATGCGGAAAAAGAACTGCGCAAGGCGATTGAGATCAATCCAAAATGGAATGCACCCTAT
>DASPRI010000123.1:0-12971 GCA_035624535.1 Burkholderiales bacterium | reverse complement strand
GCAAATAGCGATGCCTCGGTCCAGTCGCCTTTGGTCAGCCCGTTGATTAAAAAAACCAGTCCCGCCATGACCAGCATGAAGCGAATCAGCAACCAGCTGACCCGATGAATGCCTTTATCGAACTCGGTTGGCACGCGATGACCTACGATCCGCTCCGAGAGGCCACCAAAATAGGTCTTGCTGCCGGTGTTGATGACCAGCGCGATTGCCGCGCCGCTGACCACATTCGAACCCATGAAACAGATGTTCGGCAACTCGAGCGGGTTCGCTATTTCGCCGACCACGGAATCCGCATTCTTCTCGACCGGAAAGGATTCGCCGGTAAGCACCGCCTGGCTGATGAACAAATCCTTGGCCGACAACAGCCTGACGTCAGCAGGAATCATGTCGCCTGCGGACAGCTGCACGACATCGCCCGGCACCAAAAATTTAAGTGATATCTCCTGTGTATCAAAGCCGCGAGAATGTGCCGAAACAGGCGTTGTTGCGGATGAATTGTTGGCATTTGATTCCGTCGCGCTGGCTCGCCTTACGGTCGCGGTTGTGCTGACCATGGCTTTTAATTTTTCAGCGGCCCTGTTTGAGCGGTATTCCTGCACAAAACGCAGCAAGGAACTCAAGATCACCATTACCGAGAGAATGGTGGTGGCTTTGATGTCTTCCGTAACATACGAGATAACGGCCAGGCCGGTAAGCAAGAGATTGAACGGATTGTTGTACGCGTGCCAAAGTTGCCGGTACCAGGTAGCCGGTCGCTCATGGGCCACTTGATTTAGGCCATGCTCCTTAAGCCGCGATTGCGCCTCATCCTCGTTCAAGCCGTTGAGTGATGAGTTCGTGGAGTTGATGACGGCGAGAATATCGCTGTGTGCCGCCTCGATGAGCTGGCTTCTCCCGTCAACCGTCGGGGCCATTCCCGGCAAGCCATTTCTGTTTTCAACAAATCGAGAAATAGCCAGACGCGCCCGCTCCGTGTTTGACAAGAACAACCGCCTAAACCAGTTTTCTTTTGTCAATTCGGATCTCATGGTTCTTCCTCATCCGCAATTATAATTACTCCATCCATTAAACAGCCACTAATATTCCAGATGCAGGCGCACCCCTACAACGGTCGCCGGGCCGCGGTCGCGGTTGTAGCCGGGGTTCTCGATATATTGGACATCGGGACTGATCTGCACATATTTGTCCACCCGAATGCGGTAATACACTTCGACAATTTTCTCGTAACCATAGTTGAGCGCACCGTCGCCGAGGTCAAAACCGCTGCCCCCAGCAGCGAGGTAATTTCGATGTTCAGGAGACAGGCCGTTCACCACAAAGCCGACACCCAAACGATCTTCGTCACGCCCCCAGTGATTTCCTGCCAGCTGCGCACCGAATGTCACTGTGCGATCCACCTCGGTGAAGGCAAAGGTTTCAGTCGCCCCGTCGTTCCAGCCCAGGCGCGCGAACAACCCGGTTTCACCCCCATCAGCGAGCGGCTGTTCAACATTCAGGCCAAATCCGTACTTGACGCGACCGGGCTGGTCATCTGCGGAAATGTTGGGCACGGTACCCTGGGCGCGGCCTAGCGCGATGGCGTCCTTGTATATCCCCATGTTGGCAATATTGCGGTAGGCAAGGATTCGTATCACCGTCGCGTAGTTGTTGGGTTGCAGAGTAAGTTCAATATTCTCGCCACGAGAATCGAGCAATGAGTCCAAATCCGGGCCATTCGCGACTGTAGGCATCTGAAAAACGCCCAGCCTGAGCGCCCAACGAGGTGAAACATAGCCCGCCATGATCCCCTCGGTATAGCCGCGCGTGTCGGCAGCAAAGTCCCAGGCAGTGTTGTTCCATAGGCTCCAATTCTCGAACTGAGTGCGGGTTGAATTCGCGTAGCGATTGCGGTCGAAATCATCGTTGGCTGCAAACCTGCCCACCTTGACTTCGATTCTCGTTGTTGGTTCGAGACCGGGAAGTTGGTCCATTCCCCGGGCGACTTCAACCGTTTCTTCTCCCAAAGGCCACAGGTAGCGGAAGTAGGCCCTCGATATATATGGTCCAGTTCCAAGGTTAAATGAGCCGGCGCGAATTTCATCGCCGTTGGTCAATCCGCCCAGACCAGTGGAATTACTGATTCCTTCGCCTTTAAACATTTCAACATCGAAATAGGCTTGCAAATGATCCCAGACCTTCATACCAGTATATATACCGAAAGTCTGTGTCTCTTCTGTGTCGCCGACGTTGGTCAAGCTCTTGTCTCCCGAGTAAGCAGCATGAAAGGGAAACAGGTGCTGGGCAATGAGCGTATATTGCGCTCCCAGAAGCTCGGGCCATTCCGGGCCTTCTGCATACGCATTTGCTGCCACGACTAAAGTAAGGATGACCAATGCCAAAAGCACGGTGTAAAGGTTTTGTTCGGTGATTTTTCTCATTTTTTTACCTATCACAGTCGTGGGCAGCCAAACGCGGTAAGTGGGCATACGCGTCAGGCGTTGTGTCCACCAGTTGGTGGCTACAAGTTCGATAAAAGCGCGCTTAAGCCGGGCGCCGTGCAATGCACGGCATGAACTTCATTGGAAGCGCACTGCCTCGTCAGGTGAGCGAGGCAGTGGCAGGGGAAATGGTGCTAGTTAATCGCTGCGGGTCAGCCTCGCTGACCTTTTTTGGCTTGACTCGAGCAACTACCCATGAATTCATCTCCACGCAATCGGATGGCGCAAAGTATTTTACGATTGGTTTCGAATGTCAACACTTTTTTGCGAGATTTCTATTATTTTTTTAATCGCGGCGCTGCTTGCCGCGTGCACCGTTTTACGCCTGCAATACATCCAGAGTCGCGAACTTCCCACCCAGGATATTTCGGGATTCCAGGTTCCACCATTTCTCAACTGCAGTGGCGTAAAGGCTGCGGAAGTCCACACCAAATGCGGGATTGCCGTTGCCGTCAAGTTGTTTGAGGAGCGGCGTGGGTCCATAAAGACCTCCTTTGACTTTTCCGCCGACCATGAAATGCACGTTCGAGGTGCCGTGGTCGGTGCCGTGACTCAGGTTTTGCTGCGGACGGCGGCCGAATTCGGCGTAGGTCATGATCAAGGTCGAATTCCAGCAGTTTACCTCATTGAGCGCCGACTTGAACGCAACTAATCCTTCCGCAAGCTCTCCCAGCAGACGCTGTTGCGTGCCCGGTTGGCCACTATGCGTATCAAAACCGTTGAGTGAAATCTTGATCGCCGCCACGCCTCCGCCTCCTGCGATCACCTGGGAAGCATTCTTCAGGCTGTTGCCGAATGGCGTGGCCGGAAACTCGGTCTTGAATTGGTAATCGCCTTTGAGACGACTCGCTGCCTGCTGGATATCGTTTTCTACCTTGAGGATGTGTTCCAGCGCCGGATTCGTGACGTGCAACCCCGTATCGCCGGCAAGGCGGGCTTGGCGCAGGAATTGTTCGGTATTGGCTAAAGTAATGGCCCGGGTGCCCCCGCCGGAAAATGGCCCGAGGTCCTGGTTTCCAATCACCAATCCGTCCGCCGCAAACCGCGTGGGTACCGGATCGCTGGCAAATACCCGCGATAGCCAGCCCTCGGAGAGATACTCTTGGCTGCTGGAAGCGGTATCCCAGATTTCTATTGAGCGGAAATGCGATAGATTCGGTTGCGGATAGCCGACTCCTTGAATAATGGCAAGCTCTTTTGCCTGCCACAAAGCTATGAGCGGTTTCAGCGAAAAGTGCATTCCGGTGCGTTCATCCAGTTGCAGCACCTGGTCGCGCGGGATAGCGATATCGGGACGCAGGCGGTAATACTCATCGTCTGCATACGGAATCACGGTGTTCAGCCCATCGTTTCCGCCTTTGAGCTCAATCAATACCAGCAGATTGCCGTAGTCGTACCGCGACGAGGCGGCGTAAAGTGACCCGGGCACAAACACCAGGAAGCCGCCGAGCCCTAGCTTCCTTAGAAAATTACGCCGGTCCATTTCAACCTCCATTATTCAAGCTGATAAACGGGATCGCGTGTAATTTCACGGATAAGCTCAAGACCGCGCGCATGACCATCGATCCGATCCACCGGCGCAGTGGCCAGCACCAAGCGTTCCGCCTGCGCGCGCGGGTCGACATTAAACTGTGAAAGCCACCGGTCCGCGTCAAACTGAATGCCTTCCATGGCCTGCACGAGACGCTCGCGTTGTTCCATGCCCAGTTTTCCCGCTCCGTTCGCCTTGGCCTTCTCTTTCAGCGCTGTGCGCATGAGCTGCGGCATCTCCTGCGCCCGAAATAATCGCTCTAGAAACTGCTTGCGCGCGAGCAAAGTAGCGCTGTTAATCCAGGCTTCGCCTCCAGGCCAGCCTTTCACGTTGGGCGGCGAAAATAAATTCTGTCCAAGCTGAGCAGCGGCAAAGGCAAATGGCAATGCATCGGGGACACTAAAATCAAATTGCCTCAGCGTGCCGACCACCAGTTCAACCGGCGATTTGATCAGCAGCGCACGGTTATTTTGCGAGTAAAAAGCATCGGAAAGCAAAATCGCGCGCAGCGCAATCTTGATTTCATAGTGGCTGCCGCGGAACTGATCCGCGATGCGGGCGACTTCCCTGGGATCGGGTGTCGGTGCAATAAATTCACGCCACATCTTGGCCACGATGAAATCCGCAGTGTCCGGCTGCGCCAGCAGAATATCCAGCACGGCATCGCCTTCAAGGTTGCCGGATTTGTGCAACACGGTTTTGATGCCGTCGTCGTGGAAGAAGGGCCGCCAACGGAATTCGCCGGTTTCCGGTTCGATGCTCCATCCGGTAAATGCCCGCGCTGCTTCCTTGACGTCAGTCTCTGTGTAATGCCCTTCGCCCAGGGTGAAAAGTTCCATTACCTCGCGCGCAAAATTCTCATTCGGGTGGCCTTTGCGGTTGGTGGCGGAATCCAAATAAACAATCATCGCCGGATCTTTAGATACCGCGTGCAGCAATTCGCCGAAATTGCCCAGTGCGTATTTTCGCAACAGCACGTTCTGCTGGTACATGAGTTTGCTGTATCTCACCTTCTGCTGGCTGGAGACGAAATGGTTATGCCAGAACAAGGTCATTTTCTCGGTCAGAGGCGAAGGCGTGGCAATCATCTCCTGCAGCCACCAGGCGCGCAGTTCGATGCCTTTCCTTATTTCTTCCTGGCGTTTGGTCTTGCGCTCTTCCGGGCTTAAATTGTGTAAAATTCTGGGCGGCGTAATCGGATCGTTGACCCATGCGGGCGGCGCGGTCACCACCATGTCGCGCGCTCCTCGCAGAATACGCTCCACGGCTTGTTCGCGGGAGAGCTTGGCGAACTCATTTACCTGATTCTCGCTCGCGGCAAAGCCAGTGCGGTTGAGTAGCAGACGCGCTTCATCGTATCCCATTCCCGCCGCGCGGCCTTGCAGGGGGAGCAAAACAAGCCCGAAAAGAAAGAGCAGACGCATAGACGCTTTTGCTTGCTTAATTGTTGTAATTAACGCCGTTGCAGCTGCTGCGTTGACGACACCGTAGAAGAAAGCGGCCAGCGACCGATGACTTCATATTCCGAGCCGCTCTCCGCCAGGTTGGAGTGGACCAGCACGAATTCACGAATTTCCCAGTTAATCTCTTTGGGAACGCGCCGCGGCGGGTCCCAGCGGGCTTTTCTCAGCAAAGTGAGATGCGGCTCATATGGTCGCTCATCGAAGCCGAACGCTGCGCTTCGCAACGAGCACTCGAGCGCTTTGACGAGGTCGATTAAGGCTTGCGGTGTCTGGTCGGGCGCGGCCCAGGCAATGTGGTTGTGCCGCCAGTAGCTCGGCGCTTTGAAATGCAGACTAAACGCTGAGCCGGCGAGCTTGGAGGCAAGCAGTTTCAGTTCTCCCAGGCGGGTAAGCGCGACGTTGCCGAGAAATACCAGCGTTATGTGCAGATTGCGCGACTGGGTGATGGTTCCTCTGCAAGTCTCGTGCAACAGTTTCGCCCACTGCGTGAACTGCTCCCGCACGGCATCGTCCGGCCATAATGCGAAAAAAACTCTGGCGGTCGCTAAGTCTTCGGACCCTTGTTTTCCGATTTGAGACACTTGATGCAAGTTACTGCCTCTGCCATGATGCCGTCGCCACGGCCGATATAACCCAGCTTCTCGTTAGTCTTCGCTTTGACATTGACGTCGTTGATGTCGATGGCAAGATCCTGCGAGATATTTTTCACCATTGCGGGAATGTGCGGCGCCATCTTCGGTGCTTCGGCGATGATCGTGGCATCTATATTGATGATACGCCAGCCGTTGTCCGTTAACAGCTTACCGACTTCGCGCAGCAGCTTGCGGCTGTCTATGCCTTTATAGCGCGGGTCGGTGTCAGGAAAATGTGATCCGATATCACCCAAAGCAGCGGCACCAATCAATGCATCACAAACCGCATGCAGCAGCACATCGGCGTCAGAGTGTCCCGAGAGACCCTTCTTGTAAGGTATTTCAACCCCGCCGATGACCAGCTTGCGGTTTTCCGCCAGCGCGTGGACATCAAATCCGTGGCCGACTCTCATGCTCTCTCCATGCCATTCAATATCAATTCTGCAAGCGGCAAATCCTGCGCGTGAGTGATCTTCAGATTGCGCGCGTCGCTCGCCACCAGTCGCGGCTGCAAACCCAGACCTTCGATGGCGCCGGCCTCGTCGGTCACCTGGGCATTCTGCATTGCTTGCAGCGCCCGGACCAGCGTGGCATAGCGAAACATCTGAGGAGTCTGTGCGCGCCACAGCTGCTCCCTGGGCTCGGTGCGCAATACGCGCTCAGCGCTATCGGCGCGTTTAAGCGTATCTGCAACCGGCAGCGCCAGTAAGCCTCCGACGCCATCATCGCAAAGCTCATTAAGCAGTTTTTCCAAGAGCTCGGCGTTGAGGCACGGCCGTGCCGCGTCGTGCACCAGCACCCAATCATCGGCGGCGATCTCGGCTTTTGCTGCAAGCAGCCCGTTCAGCACGCTCGCCGCACGTGTTGCGCCACCGCAATATAGCGGTGCAAGCTTTCCTGCAAATGCTCTCCAATCATACTGCGAAAAGCGCTCGTCGCCATGCGCCAGGACCACATAGACGCGCTTGATTCTGGGGCTGGCGCACAGCCGCTGCACCGAGTAAAACAACATGGGTTTACCGCGCAGCGGCAAATATTGCTTGGGTATATTCCCGCCCAAACGTTCACCGGTTCCAGCGGCCGGGATCAAAGCGTAATGGTTCAATATTCGGGCCTTGTTATGCAGCTCGTATTATTACTTTTTCATCCGCCTGCCGGCAATGCGTTTCTTATTTTGGGCCGCCAGTTTGGTGAAGAATGGACATCACTTCCTCGTCATCGACTTGCGGAAAGTGGAGGTAAAACTGGCTCACGGCAAAAAACTCTGGCGTAGCGTGCAGACACACGACTTGATCAGCGTAGCGCTCGACCTTCTCCAAAGTGTCCGGCGGCGCTACCGGAACCGCGCAGATCAGTTTCTCGGGATTTTTTTGCCGCAAGGCGCGCAACGCCGCAATCATGGTGGAACCCGTGGCAAGGCCATCATCGACCACAATGACGATGCGCCGCGCGGGATCAATTGGCGCCTTTAAAGGCGTGTATTGCGACCGGCGCTGCCTCATGACTTCAAGCTGACTTTCCTTTTCCTGCGCAAGGTAGCTTTCGCTGGCGCCGGTTGCAACTGCGTCTTCAGTAACAAACATGCTTCCGCTTTCGTCCACCGCGCCGATTGCAAATTCCGGATTGCCCGGAGCGCCAATCTTGCGCACCAGCACTACGTCCAGTTCTGCCTCAAGCTCGTCGGCGATGCGTCTGCCCATCGGCACTGCGCCACGGGGAATTGCCAGAACCAGTGCGTTTTTTCCTCGGTAATCGGAAAGCCTTGCAGCGAGTTTACTCGCCGCTTCCATGCGATCTGAAAAGAGCATCTTTATTTCCTGGCGTCGCTGTCTTTTGCCGCTTTTACCCTATAATATGCCGTTTTTTATGCTGTTAGGCCAAGCTGTTTTGCTTGCTGGTCAATCTGAACGCTACGCCGGATTGCGCGGCTCAAGCGATGCCCTCGCTTTGTCTCAGCTGGCGGCAAAAACCAAACCGCTGGTAATCATCACAGAATCAGCTCAGGATGCGCAACGTCTATTTGAAGAGATCCCTTATTTCGCTCCTCGGTTGAAGGTCAACCTGCTTCCGGATTGGGAAACCCTCCCCTACGACAGCTTTTCGCCACATCAGGACCTGGTTTCCGAGCGACTCGCCACCCTGTATTACATCACGCACAACGAATGCGACGTCGCGATCATTCCGGTAACCACCACATTGTACCGACTACCGCCTGCCTCATACCTCGCCGCCTACACCTTTTTTATCAGGCAAGGCGAAAGGCTGGACGCGGTTAAACTGCGCGGCCAAATGACTTTAGCGGGGTACGCTCATGTTACCCAGGTTGTTTCCCCTGGTGAATACAGCGTGCGCGGCGGATTGATCGACTTGTTCCCGATGGGCAGCGCTCTTCCCTACCGCATTGACTTATTGGATGAGGAAATCGAAAGTATCCGCACTTTTGATGTTGATACCCAGCGCAGTGTTTACCCAGTCAACGAAATTCGGCTGCTTCCGGCGCGCGAATTTCCCCTAGGCAAAGACGGACAGGAGCAGTTTCGCCGCAACTTCCGCGAGCGTTTTGAGGGTGACCCATCGAAGAGCAGCCTGTACAAAGATGTCAGCCAAGGGCTGGGTCCCGCAGGGATTGAATATTACCTGCCGCTATTTTTCGAAGAAACTGCGACCCTTTTCGACTATTTGCCGCAACGCGCTGCTTTGTGCCTGCACCGGGACGTCAAACGATCAATGGAGCATTTCTGGCGCGACACACAGGCGCGGTATGAATTATTGCGCGGCGACCGCAACCGCCCGTTGCTGCCGCCGCAGGAATTATTTTTAAGCATCGACCGCTTCTACTCCGGCTGCAAGCCTTTTTCACGCATTCAAATTATAGCGACAGAAAATGGCGATGCAGTTCAATGCGCGACGGCTGAACTTCCGCCGATTGCGGTAGACCGACGCTCTCAAAATCCCTTGTCTGCTTTTTCCGCATTCCTGCAGGAATTCGACGGTCGAGTGCTCCTGCTCGCCGAAAACCTGGGGAGACGCGAGATCATAAATGAATATTTCAACGAATACGGGCTAAATCCGGTCCTGTGCGATAGCTTCGAGGCATTCAAGCAAAGCAGCGAACGTTTCATGCTGTGCGCTGCGCCGCTGCAGAACGGATTCATTCTTGAGGTCGACCGCTTAGCGGTGGTCACAGAAAGCGAGCTTTACGCGTCGCAGGTGCGCAGGCGCGACCGGCGGGAAGCCATTCGCAGGGGTACTGCGGAAGGAATGCTGCGCGACTTGAGCGAGATCCGCATCGGTGACCCGGTAGTGCACGAGAGTCACGGCATCGGCCGCTATTTGGGACTGGTAAACATGGATCAGGGAGAAGGGGCGACCGAATTCCTGGCGCTGGAATATGCAGAAAAAGACAAGCTCTACGTGCCGGTCTCACAGCTTCATCTCATCAGCCGCTACAGCGGTGCCGCGCCCGAAACCGCGCCTTTGCACAAACTGGGCAGCAGCCAGTGGGACAAGGCCAAGAAAAAGGCAATGAGTCAGGTGCGCGACACTGCTGCCGAGCTCTTGAACCTCTACGCGCAGCGCGCCTCGCGCCAGGGCCAAGTTTTTGGGTTCAAGCCGCACGATTATGAAACATTCGTCGCAGGCTTCGGTTTCCAGGAAACGCGAGACCAGGCGGCAGCCATCGGGTCTGTAATCGAGGATCTGACCCAAGGTAAACCGATGGACCGCTTGATTTGCGGTGACGTGGGATTCGGCAAAACCGAGGTCGCGCTGCGCGCCGCGTTCGTCGCCGCCATGGACGGCCAACAGGTGGCGGTGCTGGTCCCCACGACCTTGCTCGTCGAGCAGCATTTCCAGAATTTTTCAGATCGCTTCGCCGAGTGGCCGGTGAAAATAGTGGAACTGTCGCGCTTCCGCTCTAGCAAGGAACAGGCACAGACGCTGCGGGGATTGGCCGAGGGCAAGATAGATATCGTCATCGGCACGCACAAGCTCATTCAGAAAAATGTGAAATTCAAGCGCCTGGGTCTGGTGATCATTGATGAAGAGCACCGCTTCGGAGTACGGCAGAAAGAAAAGCTGAAAGCGCTGCGCGCCGAAGTCGACGTGTTGACGCTGACTGCGACGCCAATTCCGCGTACCTTGGCGATGTCGCTCGAAGGGCTGCGTGATTTCTCGGTAATTACCACCGCGCCTGAACGCAGGTTGGCGATCAAGACCTTCGTCACCCCGTACAGCCAGGGCGTAATCCGTGAGGCCGCGCTGCGCGAGCTCAAACGCGGCGGCCAAGTCTATTTCCTGCACAACGAAATCAACACCATTGAAACCATGTACCAGAAACTGCTAAAGCTCCTGCCGGAAGCGCGAATCCATTACGCGCACGGACAGATGCGTGAGCGCGACCTGGAACATGTCATGCGTGATTTCTACCAGCAGCGTTTCAACGTTTTGCTTTGCACGACGATCATTGAAACCGGGATCGACATCCCGACCGCCAATACCATCATCATCAACCGTGCCGACAAGCTCGGGCTTGCACAGCTGCACCAACTGCGCGGACGCGTGGGTCGCTCGCACCACCAGGCCTACGCTTATTTGCTGGTACCCGACGAAGAGGCGATAGGCGCGCAGGCGCGCAAGCGCTTGGAAGCAATACAAATGATGGAAGAACTTGGCTCGGGCTTTTACCTCGCGATGCAAGATTTAGAAATCCGCGGCGCGGGCGAAATCCTGGGCGAAGCGCAAAGCGGGGAAATGCACGGAGTGGGCTTCAGTCTTTACAACCAGATGCTGGCGAGCGCGGTCACGGCGCTGAAACAGGGGAAAGAGCCCGATTTGTCGCAGCCGCTGGAAGTCACTGCCGAAATCAATTTGCACACGCCGGCGCTGCTGCCTGAAAACTACTGCAGCGACGTTCATGAACGACTGGTGCTCTACAAACGATTAGCCAACTGCGAAACGCTGGACGAACTGGAATTGATGCACGAGGAATTGGTTGACCGCTTTGGAGCGCTCCCGGCCCCGGCAAAAATTTTGCTCGACACGCACCGTTTGCGTGTCCTCGGAAAACCGCTTGGCATTGCGCGCATCGATGCCACTGATTCAGTCATTCAGTTGCATTTCGTTCCCAAGCCGCCGATTGAACCGACCAAGGTGCTCAGACTTGTCCAGTCCAGACGCGATTACCGCCTCGCCGGGCCGGACCGTCTGCGTATCGAAGCCCACCTGCCAGACATCAAGGCGCGAGTCGGTGCTATTAGAGAAGCATTCAACGAACTGCGATGATGATAACAAGAGAAGGCGACACGGCTGGAAAAACGGAGTTATGATACGCCACAATCGCCAAGGTCCATGCCCGGACGCGGTGAACCGGCATGGCCGTGGCGGAAGGCGTTTAGGTGAGAAAAATGGAGAAACCCCATTTTGTCTCTGTTATGGGCATGTTACTTCAGCAAAAAAGGGGAATGTTATGTCACACAAGCATAAAATTGCGTTGCTCATCGGTTCGCTTTTGATCTGCTCCTCGAACTACGTTGCATTGGGCCAAGAGGAAACGCAAAGCAATGAACCGGCCCTGAAGCGGAAGCCTTGCGAGGAGCTGAAGGCGGAAATAGATGCCAAGCTTCAAGCGAAAGGCGTTCCAGCTTACACCTTGGAAATCGTGCCGAATGAGGAGGTGGGGGACAAGAAAGTGGTCGGCAGCTGCGACGGCGGAACCAAGAAAATTACCTACACGAGAGGGTGAGGCTTATATCTAGAGCACGAAGCTCGGCGCCGTCCCGGCGGCTTTTTTGGAATGCGAGGCAATCCGGTCGCGAACGATGACTAAAATCCGCTGTAGAAGCACTCCGCCGCTCGCTTCGTGAATCTCATCATCCAGGGCGGCGAGATCCAGAATCGCGATCTCAGAAACCTGGCGAAACTTGCCGGCGCTTCGCGAATCGAGCAGATTACCGGCGAGGCATTCCGGCTTTGCGAAGCCCGCGAGCACGATGCAGTGGCGGAGTACTGCCAGAATGCAAAGCTTGATTTCGCTTTTGTACCTGAAAACCTCAAGCTCGCCGATTTTGGCCTGCTGGCGATGGACATGGATTCCACATTCATTACCATCGAAGTCATCGACGAGCTTGCGGATATTCAGGGCATCAAGCAGCAAGTCTCGCAGATCACTGCCAGTTCGGTGCGCGGCGAAATTGAGTTTGCAGACAGCGTCCGCCGGCGCGTGGCGCTGCTCGCCGGCCTCGACGAATCCGCATTGCAGAGAGTCTATGACGAGCGAGTACGCCTTTCCCCCGGTGCCGAGAAAATGCTCGCTGCCTTGAAAGCCGCGGGAATCAAGACATTTTTGATAACTAGCGGATTCACTTTTTTCGCCGAGCGTCTGACAAAGCGTCTGAACCTCGACTTCACCTGCTCAAACCAGTTGGAAATTGTCAATGGCAAACTGAGCGGAAAACTGGCCGGGCAAATCATCGACGCCGACATCAAGGCGCTTAAGGTGGAGCAAATCCGCAACCGGCTCGGATTGCAAAAGGAACAGGTGATTGCCATGGGCGACGGCGCCAATGACTTGAAAATGATGACCCAAGCCGGGATCGGCATCGCTTACCATGCCCAGCCTATTGTCCGAAAGCAAGCTACTCATGCCATTAATTATGTTGGGCTGGATGGCGTGATTAATCTGTTTGCGTAACATTGCGCCGCTTGTTTGGCGCAAAGCGTCCTGATTTGCCATTGATCAGCGCACGACCATAACGGCGCAGTGCGCGTAATGAATCACGTGCTTGGACACCGAGCCGAGGCGCAGGCGTTCAAATAGCGTTTTTCCGCGGTGGCCCATGACGATCAGGTCTGCATTGTGCTCCTCAGC
>DASPRI010000109.1:0-3167 GCA_035624535.1 Burkholderiales bacterium | reverse complement strand
ACTCCTTTCCCATCGGCGTGCTGATCGGGTTTAACCGTCATGCTGCCGAAGCCTTCCGCCATTTGGTCCAGCACCGGGCTCGCCCTGGGTCGGGAAATCGGATTGTCCACGCCAAGTGCTCCGGTGTACGGGCGCGCGTCGGTCGCCCGCAGCACCTGGTCAGGATACAAGTCGACCATGGCGTTGGGATATAGATCGCGCACCTGCGGTTCGCCTTTATCGATGTCATGTTGGAAAGCCGCCCTCCACTGAAGGATGTTCACTCGCCCTCCGGGGTTTCCCATCATCGGGCTGGGCGCAGCACCGGGTTTCGACTGAATGGGAAACTCTACGGCCACCTGATCGCCGAATTCGTCAGTCACGATGCGATCGCTCTTGGTCGGATCCTTCCACTCGATCAGCAGGGCCAGCCATTGGCCGTTGTGCGCGGCCCTCACTTTAAGTTCGCTTACCGCCGGTTTTGGGTTGTTCGGCGTAGCCACTGTTTGCGGCAGCATCGTTACTTTAACTGGCTTGGCCTGTTTCCACATTGCGGACTCCACATCCAGGATGGGCCCGTTGCCTTTCACTCGAACCGCCTGCAGCACCGTTTCAGCGGGCAAGGCCGGCGCGACAGCCAAGCTCATTGCGGCTGCCACCAGTAATCGATTGACCCTGTTCATCGCTGTCTCCTCGCTTCAAGTAATATTGCTTCGGTGCGTCTGATATTTGTCGTCATAGACGACGCGAAGATAGATCGGCTCTTTAAGGGGAACCCGCACCAGTTCTCCGTCATTTTCGTCGTAACCGATGGTGTAGCGCCCCTCCACTTTGTAGTGATGGATGATCTCGGGGGTTGCTCCGAAAAGCAGCAAGGCGCCCAGCAGTTTCTTGTCTTCGGATGCTTTGCGGTAATTCTCGATTGCCTTCTCCACTCCCGAGCCAAACATCTGATAAAGGTATTGAGGAGGCACATGCACCGGCGGAATGTAATAGACGTTGGGCTCCAGCCCGAACTGCGGATACAGGGGCTTGGCAACTTTAGCCACGTGCACGATGTAGTCGATCGGATTGTCCTCGCGCGCCTTGTCCGGTGGAGCGATAAACCCCTGTGTGCGGATTTTTCCGATACAGGTTATGGTGCACTGGGTCTGACGGTTATTTTCCACCGCCGGATAGCAACCGATGCATTTTTCCGACACCCGGGTCATCGGGTTGAAGTACGTCTTCTTGTAGGGACAGCCTCTCAAGCATTCACGATAGCCGCGGCAGCGCTGCTGGTCGAGGAGCACGATGCCGTCCTCCGGCCGCTTGTAGATCGACTGGCGCGGACACGAGCCAAGGCACGCCGCGTAAGTGCAATGGTTGCAAATGCGTGGCAGATAATACATCCACTGCATATGCGGCACCTGCAGGAACGCGCCTTGTTCCATGAGACCGGTGGAATCATCTTCGCCGATGTTGGGATGTGCGTAATCTAAATCTTCGGGCAGGTAGCCGAGGATACGCTCGCCTGCAGGGGCCGATTCAAACAGTGTCTTGCCTTGATAGACCGGCCCACTGATGTCCTGCACACCGAGCTTCTCGAGGATTTTGACGTCCCAGCCCAACGGGTAATAGCCATAGGGCTTGGTTTCCACGTTGTTCCAGAACATCGCTTCCTGCCCACGCCCCGAAGTCCATGTGGTTTTGCACGCCACGGTGCAGGTTTGGCAGGCGATGCACTTATTGGTATCCATTATCATCGCGAACTGCTTCTGCGGGCGCACCCCTTCGTAGGGGTATTCCATTTCGCGTCCGATTTGCCAGTTATAAACTTTCGGCATTGCTGCCTCCTCGTAAATCCGCTTTCGATAGCTGGGCTTCAGCCGATTCGCTTTTCAGCTTCAGCTTGATAAATTCGCCGATAAGAACTGTCGCGGGGTATAACACCTGTTCCTCCATTATTTCGTGCCGATTCAGCCTGTCGGCTAGACGCGCGTATTTCGGCTTTTTTTCCCGCCTTGCCGTAGCCTCCAGATTCTTGATGGCTCTCACGATGGCTCCGTGCTCCTTGAGCATTTTATGCAGGTCGACCTTCAACTTGTCGGTCATCACGGTCACTCCGCGCATCACGGGGGAAATCTTGCCTGCAATCAACATCGGCAACAGCCCAAGCGGAGGCAGCGCGAAATCTTCCTCCTTCACGAAATGCGGATGCATGAGCTTCGCCACAGCCCTCGCCGCTTCCCCGACCGGCCCGCTTTCCTTGGCGGCGTTCACGAGTTCTTCATAAAGCGCTTCGTGCTCCTGCTTCAGCGGTTCGGGAATCTTGAAAAAATCCACGGTCGGTCCTTTCAGCTAATTACGCCTTGGTGATTTTCACAAACCCACCTTGCAAATACTGTTTCATGGCGGGGTTTTCGTTGGTCGGCCGCAATCCCAAAACCACGGGCCGCCACGCCCCTTTGCCGCCGATGCCCCCGTCTTCCGCTTTGGTAAACTTGGCGATGGATTCGCGCGGTGCACTCGTAACGTTGTGCACGTCGTAGTTAAAGCCCTTGGTGACTTCGTTGGTCCAGGTCTTGCGGCTAATCAGCGTGTGCGTCTGGTGCGTGGGTTTTAGCGAGGAGCGCGTCAAGCTCTGGTGGCCGCCGAAACGGAACAGAGCCTGGTAATTGGTTTCAGGATTCTTGGCCGCCCCGTCCGGTCGAGTTTCTTCGCCTTTCACTGAGCCGGGCGTTGCCATATAGCCGTTGAACCACATGCGGGTAATTCCTTGCGGCGTGCCCGGATAATACCTAGCGCGCGCCATGCACCGTGCCACTTTGTATTCAGCTTTGCGATTGGGGTCGTTCCAGCCGCGGAAAGGCTGGTCGTTGGGGTCGCCATCCACCCATACGTAATCTCCGTCGGTGATGCCCAGTTTTTTCGCATCCAACGGATTGATGTCCACGTACATCTCGCCGGTTGAAGGGCTCCTCTTGTCGCGCCGGTACATATCCCCGAAAGGCCCGAACAGCGCCGCCATGAAGTCAGTGTCAATAGGCATGGTGTGCGCACCGTGGCGGTACTTGGGCGTATGAAATACATGGTCCCATCCTTTATCACGCAACGGGTGTTTGGTCTTGAGCAGCTCGTCCACGTCATAGGTGGTATTGCGCATTTGCCGCGTTATATAACTGCGATCGTCGGCAGCGATTGCCCAA
>DASPRI010000070.1:0-2225 GCA_035624535.1 Burkholderiales bacterium | reverse complement strand
TCCTTGTAGAATTGCGAAGGATCCTTGATGAGGTCCGCTCGGATTTTGTCGAACACGTCAATTGGGAGACCCTCGGGATTGGCGGCAGTCATCAGCATTAGTGGTGGCACAGCGGCAACCAGGACCGCTTTGGCGACTCGCTTAGTTCCGTGGCGGGCAATGTAACGTGCGACTTCGCCACCGCCAGTAGAGTGACCCACCAGCGTCACGTCTTTGAGATCGAGCGCTTCGATCACGGCCGCCAGATCATCGGCGTAGCCATTCATGTCGTTTCCGACCGGGGTTTGAGTTGATCGCCCATGGCCGCGACGGTCATGTGCGACGACGCGGAAACCGCGTTGCGCGAGGAAAAGCATTTGGCCATTCCAAGCGTCAGAGTTTAGAGGCCAGCCGTGCGAGAAGGTCACGACCGGGCCTTTACCCCAGTCCTTATAATAGATTTGCCTACCGTCCCTTGTTTTGATGTAGCTCATATCTGTTTCCTTCTTTTTAATGGTTCAGTGTTGTCCGCCGCGTCTTAATTCCAATAAAAACCACGTGCGGCGCTCGGACTCGTCAATCCAATTTTCAATCAGGCTGGCAGTGGCGACGTCGTTGTGTTTGTCGCAGATTTCATGCGTAGCGCGCAGGAAACGTGTCAGCTGCTGGTTGTCAGTACAGAGTTCCGCCAACATATCTGCCGCAGCGACGAATTCTTCATTGTTGTCTTTCAGACGTTGGTGTTTTGCGATATCGCCAATGGAATGGAGCGTGTTTGCGCCAAGCTTGCGCGTGCGCTCGGCGATATCATCTGTCATGGCAAATATTTGCTCGGATTGTTCGTCGAGCAGCAGGTGGTAATCGCGAAAATGCGGCCCGCTCATGTGCCAGTGGAAATTTTTCGTCTTCAGATAAAGCGCGAACACGTCGGCAAGCAATTGGCGCAGGGCGCTTGAGATCTCCATGACACCACTGCGGCTGAGATCGGTTGTCGTTTCAGAAGCGCCCTTCCTGCTTCCCTTTAATTGAATTGCATCGTTCTTTCCCATTTTGTCGTCTCCGTTCCTTACTTAAGTTAATTTCGCAAAGCGCCTATTAATGCATTTCATTTGGCCACTCTCGCATCTGCCGGGTCACCGCAGATCAGTTGCAAGTCTCTTGGGGCGAGCAATTAAAAAAGTCAGCCCCACGTTAACTGTGTTTTATCGATCGGCAGTTTACGCAATCGCTTTCCGGTTGCCGCAAAGACGGCATTCATCACCGCTGGAGCGAGCAAGCAGGTACCCGGTTCACCGATTCCGCCCGGTGCCTCTGCACTGTTGACAAGGTATACCTCGATTACGGGTGCCTCATTGACGCGCAGAACCGGATAGGTGTTGAAGTTGGCCTGCTCCACGCGGCCGTTTTTCAATGTGATCTCGCTGTAAAGGGCTGCAGAGACGCCAAAATTGATCCCACTCTCCATCTGCGCTTTTACGGTATCGGGGTTCACCACCTGTCCACAGTCCACCGCGCAAACCACACGCTGCACCCGGACCTCGCCCTCTTTCGAGACCGAAACCTCCGCGACCTGAGCCACATAGCTGCCCATTGCGTACCCGACCGATACACCACGACCGCTGTGGCTGCTCATCTTTTGGCCCCAACCGGCCTTTTCCGCCGCCAGATCGAGTACCGCTCTGGCACGTGGCGATTTGTCTAGAAGCGCACGCCGATATTCAACCGGATCCTTTCCGGCTGCAGCGGCCAATTCGTCGATGAAGCACTCGACCACGAAAATATTATGCGTGGGCCCGACTCCACGCCACCATCCGGTGGTGATGCCCGGCGGTTCTTGACGGACATATTCCACCAGGATATTGGGGAAAGCATAAGGCGGCTCCGCTGCCCCATCCACGGCGTCAAAATCCAGGCCGTTCTTAAATGCTTGAGGAAGCCATCGCGCTACGATCGAGGAAGCAGTGACACGATCGAACCATGCAATCGGCATGCCCTGCTCGTTTAGGCCTGCAGCGAGACGGTCGTAATAATAGGGTCGGTAAATGTCATGTTGGGTGTCCTCTTCGCGAGTCCAAATAACCTTTAGCGGGCCATCGACTTGCTTAGCGATCTGCGCAGCCTGGAAGATAAAATCCACATCCAACCGGCGGCCAAAACCGCCACCCAGTAAATGGTTATGCACTTGAACCGTCTCAGGCGGTAGCCCCGTCGCCTGCGCGGCGGCAGCCTGGGCGCGGGTCTGGACT
>DASPRI010000211.1:0-15520 GCA_035624535.1 Burkholderiales bacterium | reverse complement strand
GGGACCACGACGTATTGTCGAATCTTGGCCTGGATTTTATCTCGGTAATCGGCGAGCAGCCGGTTTAGTGCCGCCTGCTGATCGGCCTCGAGCAGTTTGATTGCATTTTGCTTGTCTTGCTGCAACTGCCGCGCCGCGTCCTCCTTCGCCAACTCCTCTTTAATCATCTTTTGCTGCTCAGCCTCAATCTTGCGTTTGGCCTCGGCAATTTTCTCCTGTTCCAGCCTTTGTTTTTCGGCTTTTTCTTTTTCCGCCTTTTCTTTTAGCAGAATATCGGGCTTGACTGGTTCCGGCTTTGCCTCCGGCTTCGGCTCGGGCACAGGTTCGGGTTTAACTTCCGGCTTCGGGGGAGGCGGCGCTTTGACTTCAGGAGCCGGTTGGGGCGGCTCAATCGGACGTGGCGGAGCAGGAAGGTTGCTCCACAAGTCGACGGTTGTGACCTGGGGGTGCCTGTTTTGCCAGCTAATGCCTAATACCAGCAAGCCGATGAACAGAACGTGCATGAGTATTGCCAGAAAAGCCGCGGCGCTCCGCCCTGGTTCCGGTTCGACAGCAAAACGCCTCATCCCGACCTCGGCTTTGCGAGCAGCCCGATCTTGTTCACCTGATTTTGCTGCAACACGTCCATGACTTTTAATACTTCTTCGTACCGCACGTTCTTATCCGCCGCAATCACCACCGGCTGGTCCGGATTTTTTTTCTGCTTGGCCTTTATCGCTTGAACCAGCTCGTCCCTCGACACCACGCGCTCGGACGGAGAAATCGACCGGTCGCGCAACAGCAGGGTGTTATTCGACTTAATACCAACTTCCAGCGGCGCCATCGGTGGTGCCAGCGACTTGCCGATCTGTGGAAGCTCGATTTCCCCCGGATTGATGAGCGGGGCAGTTATCATGAAAATAACCAGCAGCACCAGCATCACGTCGATATATGGCACGACGTTGATCTGATTCATCAGGCGGCGCACCTGGCGACGTTCCCTCATGCGCGCGCCTGCCTTTGCAAAATATTCGAAAACTCCTCCATGAAGCTCTCAAAGCGGATGGCGAGCCGGTCGATATCGCGCGCATAGTGATTGTAGGCCACCACCGCCGGAATCGCGGCGAACAGCCCCATGGCGGTGGCCACAAGCGCTTCGGCAATTCCGGGTGCGACGTGCGCAAGAGTGGCCTGCGCCACGTTCGAGAGACCGCGGAAAGCATTCATGATTCCCCAAACCGTGCCGAACAGACCGACATAAGGACTCACCGACCCCACCGTGGCCAGAAACGACAAGTGGGTCTCGAGCCGGTCTATCTCGCGCTGGTAGGTCGCCAGCATCGCACGCCGCGTCCCGTCCATCACCACGCTGATATCTGCTCCCTTCTGGTGCTTAAACTTCGCAAACTCGCGGAAACCTGCCTCAAAGATGCGTTCCATGCTACCGGCCTTGCGCCGGGCATTCGCCACCGCCTGGTAAAGGCTGTTCAAATCCTTGCCGCTCCAGAAATCTCGCTCGAATTCTTCCGTTCGTCTGGTAGCACGGCTGATGACAAACATTTTGATGAAGATGTACCACCATGACATCAGCGACACCAGAAGCAGCAGCAGCATCACCAGTTGTACCAGTACGCTGGCGTTCGCCACCATGCCGAATAAAGACAAGTCCTGCGTAATGTTTATTTTCACGATTTCTTTTGAAGCTTTCCGATGACCGCGACCGGGACTCTGAAGGGTTTGAAGGACGAGGATTTGACGCAAACGAGCCTGACGCGGCCTTGCGCCAGGGCCTCACGCCCCCGCCGCACGTTTTGCGCCAAAATCATTTGGCTTTTCCCGTTTTCTTCGAGTTCTACCGTCACCTCCAACAAGTCGTCAAGCATAGCGGGCTTGAAATAATCCACGGAAATTGCACGCACCACGAAGAGCACCCCATAGCGGCGCAGCAAATCGGTCTGTTCGAAACCGCACGCGCGTAACCATTCTGTCCGCGCCCGCTCAAGAAATTTGAGGTAGCTGGCGTAATAAACCACGCCGCCGCTATCGGTGTCTTCGTAATACACCCGCACCGGCCAACTGAATGCTTCGCGCCGCGTCACTCCCCCCACAGCTCGCCAGTCGCATTATTTTTGGGCGGCGCCAGGCCGAAATGCCGGTAGGCGATGAGCGTCGCCGTGCGGCCGCGCGGCGTGCGCTGCAAATATCCCTGCTGAATCAGATAAGGCTCCAGCACATCTTCAATCGTGTCGCGCTCCTCGCCGATAGCGGCAGCAAGATTATCCACACCCACCGGTCCGCCGGCGAATTTTTCCATGACCGCGAGCAGCAGCTTGCGATCCATGACATCCAGACCGATGGCATCCACGTCCAGCATTTTCAGACCCGCGTCGGCAATGTCGCGGCTGATTGCGCCCTTGGCCTTCACTTCGGCGTAATCGCGCACTCGGCGCAGAAGCCGGTTGGCGATGCGCGGGGTGCCGCGGGCGCGGCTGGCGATTTCCTGAGCGCCATCTGCGCTGATTTCCACATTCAGCAGGCACGCAGAGCGGACCACGATTTGCTTCAGTTCTTCCACAGAGTAAAATTCCAGCCGCGCCACGATTCCGAAGCGGTCGCGCAGCGGATTGGTAAGCATCCCGGCACGGGTCGTGGCGCCGATCAAGGTAAAAGCGGGCAAATCCAGTTTCACCGAACGCGCCGCTGGCCCTTCGCCTATCATGATGTCGATCTGGTACTCCTCGAGAGCCGGATAAAGGATTTCTTCGACTACGGCACTCAAGCGATGGATTTCATCTATAAACAACACATCGTTAGGCTCGAGATTGGTGAGCAGCGCAGCAAGGTCGCCTGCGCGTTCCAGCACCGGTCCCGAAGTGTGACGCAGATTCACTCCCATTTCCCGCGCGATGATGTGCGCCAGCGTGGTCTTGCCCAATCCGGGGGGACCGAACAACAAAACATGATCCAGCGACTCGCTGCGCTGGCGAGCCGCTTTGATAAACAGCTCCAGCTGTGCGCGGATTTTTTCCTGACCTATATATTCATTTAAATTTTTCGGTCGGAGAGTGCGCTCCAGCGCTTCTTCCTGGGGAGAAAGCGGTGCGGCAGTAATCAGACGATCGGTCTCGATCATTCGGCACGGGGTGAGATGCAAGGGACAAAAGGCAAAAGCATCTGCGACCACATTTGGTTTCTGCTCCTTACTGTTTACTCCTTAGTCTCACGCCTTCGACAATAATTTCAGCGCCTGCCGTATGCTATCGGCTACCGGCAAATTGTCGGACAATTGCTCGATTGCCCAGCCGGCTTCGCGCTCATTATAGCCCAAAGCCAGCAGCGCATTGACGACATCCTGGCTCGTGGTTGCGGCCGGAGCGGTTTCCGGGCCCACGACCATTTCCAGCTTGCCACGCAATTCCAGGAGCAAGCGCTCCGCGGTCTTTTTGCCGATGCCCGGAATTTTGGTGAGCCGCGCGCTGTCCTCGGCCCGAACCGCATTCTGCAAATCGGCTACGCTCAAACCGCTTAATACTGCGAGAGCAGTGCGTGCGCCCACCCCCGATATTTTAAGCAACTGGCGGAACGCCATGCGCTCTTGTTCGCTGCCGAAACCATACAGCAAATGCGCGTCTTCACGCACTACCAAGTGCGTACGCAGCGTTACTTCGCTACCGACCGCCGGCAACTGATAGAACGTGCTCATCGGCACATCTATTTCATAGCCTACCCCTTGCACATCAAGCAGGACCATGGGCGGATGTTTTTCAATCAGTTTACCGGTAATGCGTCCG
Source organism: Burkholderiales bacterium (assembly GCA_035624535.1). GTDB lineage: Bacteria > Pseudomonadota > Gammaproteobacteria > Burkholderiales > JAHFRG01 > JAHFRG01. The sequence continues at coordinate 11,750 of DASPRI010000211.1, read as the reverse complement.
ATCATTTGAGATCTCTAAAAGACAAAAAAGTTTTTATCGTGGCCAGCACGGAATTTCTGGTAGACGCACGAGCGGCCCGGACTTCACACCAGCCGCCCTTTTTTGATTCTGTAGCCGCTGGCCCCAAGTTTTCCGAAACCCGCATGCGCATGGCAAATAGCGCAAGCTAGCGCGTCGGCGGCATCGAGACTGGGATTCGCGGTCAGGCGCAAAAGCCGGCTCACCATTTCCTGAACCTGTTCTTTTTTAGCGTGGCCTGTGCCGACCACCGCCTGCTTGACCTGCAACGCGGTATATTCCGCCAGCGGCAGGTCCTGCTCCACCACCGCACAAATCGCCGCGCCGCGCGCCTCACCCAAAAGCAGGGTGGATTGGGGATTGACGTTGACGAAAACTTTTTCCACGGCTACCTGTTGCGGCCGGTATCTTGCGATTACTTCATTCACGCCGTCGAGAATGGCCTTGAGGCGTGGCGCCAATTCGCCCTCGGCCGTTTTGATGCGGCCGCTGGTGACATAATTGAGCCGTCCTCCACATTTGTCCAGTATCCCGAATCCGGTGATGGTTAATCCCGGATCTATGCCTAGAATTCGTATCGTCGGTGAGGCGCGAGTGGCAAGGGGCAGGGGGCGTGCAAGCAAGCGATCGACCCTCCCCGCTTTGATTTTGCTTCTCACTCCTTAGCCCTCGTTGAATACCGCATTGGTATAAACCTCCTGCACGTCATCCAGAGATTCGAGTGCGTCAAGAAGTTTTTGCATTCGAGCAGCATCGTTTCCCGCTAGCGGAGTTTCATTGGCCGGCTTCATGACGATTTCGGCGAGTTCCGGCTTGCAACCGGCTTTTTGCAACTTGTCCTTGACTGCGGCGAAATCCTGCGGCGAACTGATCACTTCGATGCTGCCGTCGTCATTGGTGATCACATCGTCAGCGCCGGCATTCAGCGCCGCTTCCATCAATTTGTCTTCATTAGTGCCCGGCGGATAGACCAGCTGCCCGCAATGTTTGAATAGAAACGCTACGGAGCCGTCCGTTCCCAGATTTCCGCCATTCTTGGCGAAGGCATGCCGCACGTCGGCCACGGTGCGCACCCGGTTGTCAGTCATGCAATCCACGATGACTGCAGCGCCTCCCGCACCATAGCCTTCATAACGCACTTCTTCGTAATGCACGCCCTCCAGGTCACCGGTGCCGCGTTTGATGGCGCGCTCGACGTTGTCCTTGGGCATGTTATTTTCGCTGGCTTTGTCGATGGCCAAGCGCAAGCGTGGATTCATCGCGGGGTCCGCGCCGCCGAGCCGCGACGCTACGGTGATTTCCTTTATCAGGCGCGTGAAGATCTTGCCTCGCTTAGCGTCGGCAGCCGCTTTTTTATGTCTAATGTTTGCCCATTTGCTATGGCCCGACATGTCCGCCCCGGTCTCCAAATTCTCCTTGCATACCGTTGTAATGGTAACATTGCGACCAGGCTTTTAAAAATCACAGCGGAGCTTGCAATTAAATCCATCCCGAAGCGTTCTGCTAAAGCCGGAATGCCCCCGGGGTCATTGGTCTATCTGGGCCAGCCGACAACGGAAAAACCGGTGATCACGCTGATCGAATACGATGCCGAGAACTACCGTGAGGAACAGCTCGAATCTGCTGCGCAAATTCCCGCAACTTCAGGCAAGACCTGGTGGCTAAATGTATATGGCGTGGACCACCCCGGGCTGCTTGAAGGAATCGGCAAGCGCTTTGGCCTGCACCCACTGGTCCTGGAAGACATTTTGAATACCGACCAACGACCGAAAGCGGAAGATTACAGCGCTTATCTTTTTTTCGTCGCCAGGATTTTTGAATACAACGCCGCAAGTCAAGCCATCACCACCGACCAGGTAAGCATAGTGCTTGGTCAGGGATTCGTACTCTCTTTTCAGGAAAAGCCGACGGGTACATTTGCCGCGTTGCGCGAACGGTTGAAAAACGTTAAGGGCCAAATTCGCAAGAAGGGGGCGGATTATTTGGCGTATGCGCTGCTCGACTCGGTCGTCGACCGTTATTTCATATGCCTGGAAGCGCTCGCAGAACAGGCAGAATCGTTGGAAAACCTTGTGGTTACGCGGCCGACACAAAAATTACTAAGGGAATTGCACGCAATTCGCAGAAAAACCTTGTTTCTGCGCCGCGCGGTATGGCCGCTACGCGAAGTGCTGGCGTTGCTCGCGCGCGGCGAGAGCACCTTGCTTACGCGCGAAACATTACCTTTCCTGCGCGACGTTTCCGACCACACGGTGTACGTCATCGAATCGCTGGATGCAATCCGCGATTTGATCGCGGGGCTGATGGACATCTACGTCACAAGTCTAAACAACCGCATCAATCTGCAGATCCGACTGCTCACCGTAATTACTACCATTTTCATGCCCCTCACCCTGCTCACCGGCATCTTCGGCATGAACTTCAAGAATATGCCGTTCCTGGGATGGCAAAGCGGCTTTTATCTGCTGCTGGCGCTTATGCTGGCCATAGCACTCGGCTTACTCACGGTGTTCTGGCGGATCCGTTGGCTGCGTTAAACCAACTTAGACGTTGAAGCGGAAATAAATGACGTCTCCGTCCTTCACCACGTAATCCTTTCCCTCCAGCCGCATTTTTCCCGCCTCGCGCGCGCCGTGCTCGCCCTTGTAAGCCGCGTAGTCGGTATAGGCGATCACTTCGGCGCGGATGAAACCCCTCGCAAAATCAGTGTGAATCTCTCCTGCTGCTTGCAACGCAGTCTCGCCCTTGTGGATGGTCCAAGCGCGCGTTTCCTTTGGACCAGTGGTGAAAAAAGTGTGTAGGCCGAGCAAATCGAACGCGGCGCGGATCAGGCGGTTCAACCCCGGTTCCTTCATGCCCATATCCGCGAGAAAAACTTTCTTATCTTCGTCGCTGAGATCAGCGATTTCCGCTTCCAGCTCCGCACAAATTGGCACCACCGGCGCGTTCTCCAATTTGGCATGCGCGCGAACTTTGTCCAGTAGCAGATTGTTCTCAAATCCATGCTCCGCGACATTGGCAACATACATCGTTGGTTTGGCGGTCAACAAAAACAATGGCTTCAGCGTCGCTAGATCCTCTTTGGCGAGCGCCACGCTGCGCACGGGCCTGGCCTGGTTCACTGCCGGCTCAATCTTGTCAAGCACTGCGATGATATGCTGCGCTTCCTTGTCGCCGCCCGCCTTGGCTGCCTTGCCATAGCGCGCGTATTGTTTATCCACTGTTGCCAGATCGGCGAGCGCAAGCTCGGTATTCACAACCTGGATGTCCGACACAGGGTCGATCTTGCCGGTAACGTGCACTACATCGGCCTTCTCGAAGCAACGCACCACATGCACGATGCCGTCGGTCTCGCGGATATGGGCGAGAAACTGGTTTCCCAGGCCTTCACCCTTGGACGCACCGGCAACTAGCCCGGCAATGTCAACAAACTCGGTGAGCGCGGCTTGTACTTTTTGCGACCGGGAGATGTCAGCAATCACCTTGAGCCGCGGGTCGGGAACTTCAACCACGCCGACATTGGGTTCGATAGTGCAGAAAGGATAGTTTTCTGCAGCGACGCCGGCACGGGTTATCGCGTTGAACAATGTGGACTTGCCGACGTTGGGAAGTCCCACGATCCCGCACCTCAAGGACATAGCCTGGTTTCCCGCCAAACTCGAAGGTGGTTCTGTGTTCTTTTATTCTTCATGTCTGTCCTTAGCTGCTCACGCTTTGGTGTGCAATTTGAGCATTGCCGCCTGATGCTTGTCCTCGGCAAGCAACGGCCAAACTGCCAGGCTTTGCTGGACCGCTTGCTCAATGAGGTGTGCTTCTTCTTTGCGCGGTTTATCGAGCACGTAATCGACCACCAGCGATTTCTCGCCGGGATGACCGATGCCGATGCGCAATCTCCAGAAGCCGTGAGTACCCAAGTGTGCGGCGATGTCTTTCAAGCCATTGTGTCCGGAAACGCCGCCGCCCAGCTTCAGGCGGGCAACGCCTGGCGGCAGGTCGAGCTCGTCGTGCACCACAAGAATATCCTGCGAGGGAATTTTATAAAACTTGGCGAATGCTCCGACGGCAGCGCCGCTCGCATTCATGAAGGTTTGTGGCTGCATCAGCCAGCATTCTCCACCCTGGTGCGTAAATTTTCCCAGCAAGGCGCGAAAACGGGCCTCAAGCTTAAGCGCCACTTGCAGGTGTTTCGCAAGCTGAGCGATCCAGCGATATCCGGCATTATGCCGGTCGGCCGCGTGTTCCTTGCCTGGATTGCCCAATCCGACAACCAGTTTCATATTTTTCTCTGGATAAACCCCAGGCAAACAAAGCCCGCCGGTTCAGAAGTTCGTTGACCTGGCGGGCTTCGCAGGATCAGACGGCAACCATTATTTCTTTTCCGGCTTGCCGCTTTCCTTCTTGACGGCTTCGGGTGCCTTGGCGCCTTCTTTCTTGCCGGTATCGGCAGGCGCAGCCTTTTCGCCCTCTTTCTTCTCGCCAGCGACCGCGCCCGCTGCAGCCGCAACTCCTTCGGCTGCCACCGCCTCTTCAGCTGCGGGTGCAGCCACTGCTTCCTCAACCACAACCACTTTCGGTATCTGGACGGTTGCCACCACCGCATCGTTGCCTCTTGCCAGCGCGGGCGACTCAGTACCTTTGGGAAATTTAAGCTCGGACAGATGTACCGAGTGACCGAGCGCGAGGTCCTTGAGATCAACCTCGATAAACTCGGGCAAATCGGCAGGCAAGCAGGAAATTTCGACTTCAGTCATGACGTGGCTGATGATGCCACCGCCCACCTTCACTCCAGGCGCAATGTCTGCATTGAGAAAGTGCAATGGCACCTTGATGTAAATCTTCTTGTCCTTGGCAACCCGCTGGAAATCGACGTGCATGACCTGCATCCTGAACGGATGCATGTGCAAGTGACGCAGCAACACTTGCTGCTTTTTGCCGTCCAGGTTCATATTGAGAATCGAGGCATGGAACGCTTCCAACTTGAGCAGGTGATACAGGGCGTTGTGATCGAGTTCGATTGCCTGCGGCTGTTGTTTACCGCCGTATAGTATTCCGGGCACCCGTCCCTCACGCCGCAAGCGCCGACTTGCTCCTGTTCCATTCACGGTGCGCGATATTGCGTTTACCTCGATTTGCATTCTGCTCTCCAGTTATTCGGGCTGCGTGACCTACAGGCCCTAAAAAATTTATTCCATAAACAAGGAACTCACTGACGCCTCGTTGCTGATGCGCAGCATCGTCTCGCCCAAGAGTTCCGCGACGCTCAGGCAGCGAATGCGCTTGCATTTCGCGGCGGCTTCACTCAGCGGAATGGTGTTGGTCACCACCACTTCATCCAGCACCGAATTCTCGATGCGCTCGACCGCTTTTCCAGACAGCACCGGGTGCGTGCAATACGCGAGTACTTTTTCCGCTCCTTCCTCTTTCAGCGCCTCTGCAGCCTCGCACAAGGTATTCGCGGTATCCACCACGTCATCCATGATGAGACAGGTGCGGCCCTGGACTTCGCCGATAATGTTCATCACCTTGGCCACATTTGGCTTCGGGCGCCGCTTGTCGATAATTGCCAAATCCGCTTCCAGCGGGGTTGCCGCAGCACGCGCGCGTACTACGCCGCCCACATCCGGTGAAACCACGACTAGATTTTGACGATCGTGTTTCCAGATATCGCCAAGCAACAGCGGCATGGCGTAAATATTGTCCACCGGGATGTCAAAAAATCCCTGTATTTGTTCCGAATGCAAATCCATGGTGAGCATGCGGTCCACTCCCACGCTGGTGAGCATGTTCGCCACCACCTTGGCGGTAATCGGCACGCGCGCCGAGTGCGGCCTGCGATCCTGGCGCGCGTAGCCAAGGTACGGAATCGCCGCCGTGATGCGTCCCGCAGACGCGCGTTTCAGCGCATCGATCATCACCAGCACTTCCATCAGGTTTTCGTTCGGTGGAAAACAGGTGGATTGCAGCACGAACACGTCCTTGCCGCGCACGTTTTCCAGGATTTCCACCATCACTTCGCCGTCGCTGAAGCGGCCAACAGTCGCCCGCCCGAGACGGATGTTCAGATGTTTCACCACCTGATCGGCAAGCTTGGGGTTAGCGTTGCCGGTGAACACCATCAGATTTTCATAAGCCACGCCGCTGCCCCCGATTAATCGCGATTCCCCATAAATCTGGCTGGGGAGGTAGGGATCGAACCTACGAATGCCGGAATCAAAATCCGGTGCCTTACCACTTGGCGACTCCCCAATGTACTACTCCGCAAGTTCCCGCAAGGGGTGCCGGTCCAGGCCGCGTGCCGCAAAACCGCTCATCCGACTTGGCAACCGCGCCAGAACTTCGCGCGCTTCCCTCTCCGTCGCAAACTCCGCGAAAACGCAGGCACCGGAGCCGGTCATTTTCGCCGCACCGAACTGTCTCAGCCAAGCCAAATGTTGCGCTACCTGCGGGTATTTGCGGCAGACCACAGGTTCAAGGTCATTATGAACTTGCCCTGTAGAAAAGGCGGTTATTTTGATGCGATTCGTGTTCCGTGTCAATTCAGGAGCGGCGAAAATTTCGGCGGTTGAAACGTTCACGTTGGGCACCAAAACCACGTACCAGGCGGGCAGCAGATCAATGGGTTGCAATAACTCTCCCACGCCTTCGGCAAATGCGCTTTGACCGAAGATGAACACCGGCACGTCCGCACCCAATCGCAGCCCGAGCTGCTGCAGTTCATCTCTCCGCAAACCCAGTTTCCATAAACGGTTAAGCGCCAAAAGCGTGGTCGCAGCATCAGAACTGCCCCCACCCAGCCCGCCGCCCAGGGGCAGTTTTTTTTCCAAAATAATTTCCGCCCCTGGGCGAGTGGCCGCTGTCTGTTGCAGCAGCTTCGCGGCTCGCATGCAGAGATCCTGTTCCTCCGCAACGCCGGCCAGATGGTACGCACGCCGGATAACACCGTCATCGCTCACTCGGAAACTTAGGCGGTCGCCAAAATCCAGGAAGCGGAACACGCTTTGCAGCTGGTGGTAGCCGTCCGCCCTGCGCCCGACGACATGCAAAAATAAATTGAGTTTGGCGGGCGCCGGATAGGTTTGCAATTCGCTCATTGCGTGAGCGGGGGAATTATCCAGTCGTCAATGATCAGGCTGATTTGCAGATCGCCGCGACTCAAGGTGATGCGCGCGGGCATACCGCTTTCTTGCTCGGGCTTGTAGCGCAAGTAAGCGATTTCCCAAGAATCCTGGTTCAAGTGTGCCAAGCGCTGCTGCGAATCTCGTTGCGCATACGCGACGCTTTGCGGAGCGGCGATTCCCAACACCCAATATTGCAATCCGGAGAGCGGCAAGCTCCAACCCAATACTTCGCGCGTTAGGCTCTCCGCGTCGTGAGCGCGGTAGGTTTCTTGCTTGCTGGTGATCAGGCTAATTCCATTCGCATCCTGCACGATGCGCGCAACGCCGGTTCCGAGCGGGGCAAGTATCCAGATTTCGTCATCTCCGCCATTGTGCGCCCAGCGCACTCCGCCGGAGAAATTTTTCTCGTCATATTTGACTGCCACCCTTCCCGAGAGCTGAAAGCCGTTGCTCTGCGCGAGCTCCAGGCTCTGGATCCGTGACTGCGGCGTGGAAACCGGTTTAGTAACGGGCGCGGCGCATGCGCCAATCAGCAATGAAAATGCAAGCCATGGAGCCGGGGAACCTCCGATGAGATTCCGTATCACTTTTTAACAAATTTCTTGATGACATTCTGCAACGCTTCGTTGTCGGGATTTTCCTTAAGAGATGCGTTCCAGATCGTTTCGGCTTCCTCGTGCTTGCCCTGAACCCACAACACTTCCCCGAGATGGGCGGCAATTTCCGGATCGGGTCGATCGGCATAGGCGCGCCGCAAATAGGCGGTGCCTTCCTTGAGATTCCCAAGGCGGTACTGCACCCAGCCCATGCTATCTATGATGAACGGATCTTCCGGGGCGAGCTTAAGCGCCTGTTCGATATATTGCTCGGCCTCGTTCAGCCGGTCGGTGCGGTCCGCCAAGGTATAGCCCAGTGCGTTATAGGCGTGTGCATAATCAGGTTTAAGCTGGATTAGCTTGCGCAGATTTTCTTCGAGCACATCCAGGCGGTTGAGTTTTTCCGCTGCCATCGCGTAGTCATATAGCAGGTCCGGATAATCCGGGTTTTTCTGTAGAGCGCGCCCGAGCAAATCAAACGCTTCCTGGTAGTGGCCTGCTTCCCGCAGCAGCTGTGCATCGGTGAGGATGACTTGTATTCTTTGCTGGTTGTCCTGTACGGGTATCTGACTGAGATGCTTGCGCGCTTCTGCAAGCTTGCCCTGTTTCGCCAGCACGCTCGCGTAGCGCAGCTGCGCGGAGAAGTACTGCTCGCCTTCCTTCACACTTCCGTACCAATATAATGCCTGATCGTACCGTTTGCGCTCCTCATAGGTTTCGCCCAGGTAATAGCGCACGCTGTCGCGGTCTTTGTAATTCTGGCTTAATGCCTGCTTGAAGCTCTCTTCCGCCGCATCGAAATCGTTGAGTTGCATCGACAGCAAGCCTACCGCCAGCGACACCTCCGCATTGTTCGGGAAATCCGCCCGCAGCCGCTGAAATTCGCTGCGCGCTTGCGGGTAATCTTTTTCCACCACCAGCAATCGCGCGTAATTCAAGCGTACGTCCTTGGCCTTGGGATAGCTCTTCAGGTAGTCATGAAAGTAATCAATTGCCAGCTTGTTGGAGGTATGCTGCAAAATCTGCCCTTGAAACAGCGCCGCCAGCTGCCAATCGGGATGCAGCTCCAGCGACTTGCGCACTTCGCTTAGCGCCAGATCGTATCGTCCGGCGTTCCACGCCGCATGGCTCAGCGCAAAATGCGCTTCAGCCAGTTGTGGATACGGTTGCGCCAGGTCGCGCACCAAATTCAGTGCCGCTGCCTTGTCCGGGTACTTGGAGAGCAGCCCGTCCAACTGAATGAAGCCCTGGCCAATATTTGGTCCCTCATCGGCGAGCAGCTTTTCAAGATGGGGACGGGCTTCGTCCAACTGGTGGCTGTTAATCAGCAATGCCACTAACGTCTGCCGCGCCGGGGTGGAATCGGGATCCACTTCGGCCCAAACCCGCGCTGCCTGCAGCGCCGCTTCGGGTTGTTTTGAATACAAGGCGATCTCGGTCGCGCGCTGGGCAATGCGCGGATCGCGAGTAGTTTTCGCCAGATCTACATAAGCTTTTGTCGCCACATCGAGCTGCCCGCGCTGGCCGGCTATTTCGCCCAGCAAGAACTCGTACAGCATTTTTTCCGTCAATTCCTGCTTGGGCAGTTTCTCGCTTTTGACCGTTTCGGCCTGCTGTTCTTGTTGTTCTTGCTGTTCGTCCTCACTCACGGCGGCGGCACCGCTCGCAGGTTTCTGCGGTTGCTGGGCGCATGCCAGAAGAATTGTGGGCATGAGCAAAATTAGCAGTTTGCGGTTCATGGTAGCACTAAGGGCCGGGAATCATATCCTTGGAACAGCGTCTTACGGGATGGTTCTTCAATATTACCGACATATTATGTATATTTTCGTTTCACGACAAGGGCAATTAGGCAAATTCGACTGATCCAACAAATGGCGCCGGCATTTCCAACAACAACGGTCTTTGCGCATCAGCTTTCACGGTGGTTCGGTGCGCGCAGCGCAGTCCAGGAAATCGATTTAGAGCTCAAGAAAGGCGAAGTCCTGGGTTTTCTCGGACCGAATGGGGCGGGTAAAACCACCACCATGCGCATGCTCACCGGCAATCTGGCGCCAAGCGCTGGCACTATCAATATCTGCGGCATCGACTTGCTGGATCAACCCAAAGCCGCGAAGCAGCTGATCGGCTATCTTCCCGAAAACCCGCCGCTGTATCGCGAGCTAAATGTTGATGAATACCTGACGCTTGCCGCGAGGCTGCATCGCGTCGCCAAATCCGCGCTGCACGATTCCGTGGAGCGGACCAAACAGCGATGTGGCCTGAACGAGGTCAGCAAGCAGTTGATCGGCAGCCTGTCGCGCGGATATCAGCAACGCGTAGGCGTCGCTCAGGCTATCATCCACAATCCCGAAGTAGTCATATTGGACGAACCTACCGTGGGCCTCGACCCGATTCAGATGCGGGAAATCCGTGTTCTTATTCGCGAGCTCGGCGGCACGCACAGTGTGATTCTTTCCTCACACGTGCTACCCGAAGTCGAGAGCGTATGCGACCGCGTGGTAATCATGCACCTCGGAAAAAATGTGTATAGCGGCAGCATCGAAGCCTTAAAGCAATTGCGCGAAGGACACTCACTAGAGCTTGGCCTGCGCAATCCTCCGGAACTTTCTCAGCTCCAGCTGCAGGGGGTAATTAGCGTGGAAAAGGTCAACGACACGCTATTCGAGATCCAATACGACCCCGGGAACGACCCGAGTGAGGAATTGGTGAAAGCCGCGGCAGAGCGGGGTTGGGGCTTGTACCAAATAAACCGCCGTCAGACCAGTCTCGAGGACGTGTTTGTGCAACTCACACAACAGGAATAACGACGATGATCTTTTTAATTGCAGCCAAAGAACTCAAGTCGATGTTTGCCGCCCCTCTCGCATGGCTCATTCTCTGCATCGTGCAGCTTCTCCTGGCGTGGATTTTTTTGTCGCGATTGGATACTTTCCTGTTGCTGCAGCCGCAGCTCATCCAACTGGCACAGCCGCCGGGTGCCACCGAGTTGATTCTGGCTCCGCTGTTTGGGAGCGCTGCGGTGTTGATAATGATGTCGGTGCCGCTCCTCTCGATGCGACTCATCGCGGAAGAACGGCGCAATCAAACCATGCCGCTTCTGATGTCGGCACCGCTGTCAATGACTGAAATCGTGACTGGCAAATTCCTGGGCTTAGTGTTGTTTCTCGCCGCGCTCATTATCCTCACCGGGCTCATGGCATTCTCCTTGTCTGCGGGCACGTCGCCTGATCCCGGCGTACTGATCGGGAACCTGCTGGGACTGGTGCTGCTGAGCGCATGCTACGCAGCGCTCGGACTGTATATTTCCTGCCTCACCGCGCACCCGGTGCTGGCGGCCGTTGGCACCTTAGGCGCGTTGCTCGGCCTTTGGGTGCTCGATGTCTCAGCAAGCACTCCAGAAAGTCTATTGAGCTGGTTCTCGTTGCTCAAACATTTTGAAAGTTTTAACCGCGGCTTGATAGACAGTGCCGATGTTGCTTTTCTGGTGCTTTTTACTTTCACCTTCCTAGCGCTAGCGATAAGGCGCCTCGACGCCGACCGTCTGCGCGGATGATGCCTTCGAAAACTTTGTCTTTGGCTTCGATACTGCGTTGCTCGCTTCGCTCGAATGCTCATGTACTGTTCGTGTACACTCCGCTTCGATCAAAGCTCGCGCCTTGTCTCGAAGCCAAATACTCGTTTTGAAGGCATCATCCAGTTAACTAGTTATGGAAATCAATAAAAAACTCCGTCTTCAGCTGTTGCTGCAAAGCGGCCTGTTCATGGTGCTCCTGATAGCCGCGGTCATCCTGCTATCCATGCTTGCACGCGATCACCGAATGCAGTGGGATATCAGCCAGAATGGCCGCAATTCTCTGACTCAGGCCAGCTTGAACGTTGTTAAACAATTACACGGGCCGTTGACGGTCACCGCCTATGCGACACAGCAGGACCCGCAGCTCGGTGACATACGCAAGCTGATCCGCGATTTCATGCAACCTTATGTTCGCGTCAAGCCCGACATCAAGTTGGAGTTCGT
>DASPRI010000209.1:0-59623 GCA_035624535.1 Burkholderiales bacterium | reverse complement strand
AAAATGACCGCGAGCACTATGACTGTGAGGATTCCCAGCGGCAATGTGGACGCCGTCAGCAGCTTGAGAATCTCAAACTGCTCTGCTTCGAGCTTCCAGTAGTAGTACACGAGCAGGAGCGTAAAAACCGCTGCGCTCAACCAGAACCAGGTGTAGAACTGCGGGTCCGGGCCGGCTTCCACGGGTGCAGCTGGACCTTGTTTGAGCAACTCAGGGCTACCCAATTCTTCCAGTCCACCCGATTCGGTTTCAGCGGATGTTGGCGGAGCCTTGCCTTTTTTCTCACCAACCCCGAGTTGTTCGAGATTTGCCCCCTCTGGTGCCTTTGCCGCCTGTGTCGGCGCGGGAGCCGCCTTCACGGCTGTCGTGCGTAAGGACAATTCCTGTTCAACCTCCGCCTGGGGGTGAATGACCACGTACCACCAGATGAGCCAAAAGGTCGCAATAGTCAACATGAACGGAACCAGAGCAGCGACGAAATTCTTTAGCAGCATGCCGTACCTAATGCGCACGCCGCCTGCCTCGATCCCTAACGCCTTGGCCGGAGAGAAAAGCGAGATAAGCAGACCAACCAGAATGTTGCGTGAGTACGCCTCGCGGAATTTCAATATCCATTCCGAAATCGGCACCCGCAGCTGGCTTTCAGGCAGCTGCGGCGCGACCTTGGGATTGAGAAGGGCCCAGGCAACAATATAAATGAGGTAAAGGAACGAAAGGAAAAATCCAGGGAACATCGCGGAAGCGTAGAGCTTTACTACCGACTGGCCGGCGACCGCGGCATAAACGATGATCATTACCGAAGGCGGGATTAAGATGCCAAGCGTCCCGCCCGCGGTGATCACACCTGAAGCCAGTTTTACGTCGTAGCCTGCTTTCAGCATGGGATTAAACGCGATCACGCCCATCAGCACCACCACCGCGCCGACCAAGCCGCTGGCGATCCCCCAGAATGTGCAAATTATCAACGTGGCGACTGCGAGCGAAGCGGGCACTCGCCGAAACGCGAGCTGGACGCTGTAGAACATTTTGTCCACCAGCGCACCGCGCTCCATGACATAACCCATGAGCACAAAAAGCGGGATCGAAATCAGCGCATCATTGGTCATCGCGGTGTACGCCCGTTCAGCCACTAGGTCGAAGATCCGGTTGTGCGTCCAAGGCTGCGAGGGATCGTAGAGTGCAATGAAGCCGAAGAACATCCCCAGACCCATCAGGGTGAACGCCGTCGGAAAGCCCATTATGATTACGATCACAATGAGCGCGAGCATCGTAAGCCCAAGTGCCGGATCGCTCATCGCTCGGCTCCTCGAGTGGTGGCGCGCTGGTGAGCGGCCTCGTCGATCTCGTGCACGCTTTCGATTGCGCGCTTGCGCGATTCCTCGTCCACGTATTCGCTATCTGCAAGTTGCTCTTCGACCACGTCGATTTCCTCGACATCTTTGAGCCGTTCGGGCCACTGTCCGGTCTTGAGGCAAATCACGCAGCGCATTATCTCGGCGACCCCTTGCAACAGGACTAGCGTGCCGGCAATCGGAATTACGGTCTTGAACTGATAGACCGGCGGACCGTTTGCAGTATCGTTAACGTGCTCGCGAATTACCCAGGACGCATGCGCGAAATCCCAGCCAGCGTAGATCAGTCCCCACATTCCCGGAAGGAAAAAAATGAAGTAAAGCGTCAGGTCGAGCCCCGCCTGCATGCGCGGCTTCATTGAGCTGTACAGGAAATCGCCACGCACGTGGGCGTCCTGCGCCAAGGTATACGCGCCGCACATCATGAACAGGGTGCCGTACATCATGCTGTCGGCGTCGAACATCCAGGCCGTCGGTGCATTCAGGATGTAGCGCTTGAACACTTCCACGCATACCGCTCCGGTCAGCGCCAGGATCAGCCAGGCAAACGCCTTGCCGGACCAATAGCTGATCCTATCAATAGTCAACAGAACGCGTTGAACCTGCATAGAACTCCCTCTGCAACAACCGCGCCGAACGCGGCAACTATATCACTAAAAAAACACCACCCCGCGGACAATCGCAGGATGGCGCATGACAAACCAGAATGTCGTTGGACTTTCGTCTATGCTCTACGCGAAATAGTGATCTGCCGCCATTTTGAAATCGACTTGCTGGTCGTTTTGCCATTTGGTGGCGCGCTTTGCAAATGCTTTCTGCGAATCCAGCACCTTTTTGAACCAGGGATTCTCCGCAGATTTCTTCGCTGTTACATTATCCCAAACGGTGAGCTGCTCCTGCAGCACCAAATCGGGCGTCCTATAGACCCGAACCTTATCCTTCACCTGGATCTCGATGTAGTCCTGTGAGTAGCGGTCGATCGCTTTCCAGGACATGTCGGCGGAGGCGGCTTCGACGGCATATGAGAGTATCGCCTGCAGTTTTGGAGAAACCGAGTCGTATTTTTTCTTGTTGAACAGGATCTCGAGCGTCTCGGCTGACTGATGAAAGCTTTTCATCATGTACACCTTGGATACGTCGGGGAAACCCAGCGCCTTGTCCGAGGACGGATTGTTGAACTCCGCCGCGTCGATGAGGCCGCGGTCCATTGCCGGCACGATGTCTGCCCCGGCGAGAGCGGTCACCGACGCTCCCATGCCGCTGAACAACTCGATGCCGAGGCCCACGGTGCGGAACTTCAGGCCCTGGAAGCTTGCTGCACTGGTAACTGGTTTCTTGTACCAGCCAAGCGGCTCGGTCGGCATCGGGCCGTAGGGGAAGGATACCACGTCGAGATTCAAGCTCTTGTAAATGTCCGCGAGGATCTCCTTGCCGCCGCCGTATTTGTGCCAGGCGAGCAGCATGTTGGCGTCCATCCCGAATGCCGGCCCAGATCCCCACAACGCCAGCGCAGGATTTTTGCCGTACCAGTACACCAGAACCCCATGGCCGCCGTCGAGGGTCCCTTTCGAGACCGCATCGACCAAATCAAACGCTTTTACCACCGCGCCAGCGGGCAGCACCTCGATCCTGAGCTCGCCTCCGGTCATGTCGTTCACTTTCTTGGCGTAGTCGAGCGCGTACTCATGGAAGATATCTTTGGTCGGCCAGGTGCTCTGCCAGCGCCAAACGATGGGGCTGGCCTGTCCTTTAGCGATCATCGGAAAGCCGATGGCCGCAGTACCGGCGGTCGCTGCCACGCCTTTGAGGAATTTGCGACGCGATGCCGCGGGGTCAATCTTTGCTGCTGTGGCAGTAATTTGCTTTTTCTTCATGAAAGTCCTCCTTAATGGACAGATTGCATTGTGTTCAAGATCGGGAAACCCGCCTGCTTTTATTTTTCGTTGGCTCTTCAGAGGGTGACGATTATTCTACTAAAAAAGACTTCCCCCGATGCATTGAGCCAATGATTTTATGCTATACCTTGCAGGGCGCAAAATCAATTGTGCACGGCATCGCACAATCTGGATTGAATGTAATTCCCGCCAGGCAATGTAACTCTAGATAAACAGCTCCCGGTCTCAGACCCGGATATCGGGATCGGCCGGGACAGTGAAATGCCACGTTCGGCCTTATGGACACCAATA
Organism: Burkholderiales bacterium; assembly: GCA_035624535.1. Classification (GTDB taxonomy): domain Bacteria; phylum Pseudomonadota; class Gammaproteobacteria; order Burkholderiales; family JAHFRG01; genus JAHFRG01. The sequence continues at coordinate 56,085 of DASPRI010000209.1, read as the reverse complement.
TCCTCAATTTATCTCCACTCTTTCACGGGTCCGGGGAATCGCTCTAGACCTTGCGCGTGCGCTCCGCTTGCGCATAAAATCCACGACCACGCAACCCCGGGGTACAATTCGGTAGGAGACAAAAAACTGGAACCATCCGCCGCTATTGCATTGGCAAAGCACGTATTGCTTTCCATCGCAATCATTCTCGCCGCAGGAACGTTTTCCGGCCTGCTCGCGAAAAAACTCAAAGTTCCCGATGTGGTCGTGTCCCTGCTTGTCGGGATGCTTTTAGGACCCGAACTGGCTGGAATTCTGACCGTTAAGGTTGAGACGGCACTCAACCAATTCGTTCTCATCTTTGGGGCGTGCTACATTTTGTTCGACGGCGGGGCATCGCTTCGATTCAGTGTTCTCAAAGAAGTTTGGATCACCATTGTGGTCATCGCCACCTTTGGCGTGCTGATTACCGGCGCAATTACCAGCTTGGCTGCCTATTACGTTCTGGGAATTCCTTTTATGGTAGCCCTGCTCCTGGGCGCGACGATTGCTTCTACAGATCCTGCCACACTGGTTCCAGTGTTCCGGCAAATTAAGATTAAGCAGCGCGTAGCGGCAACGGTAATTAGCGAATCAGCATTCAACGATGCAGTGGGCGCGATAGCAACGTTTGCAGTACTGGGTGTTGCGATGGGAACGAGTGAATTTTCAGTCCAGGCTTCTCTCGTTAATCTGTTCAAGGAATGCTTTTTCGGAGTGCTGGTGGGCGCTATTTTTGGCTATCTTGCGGCCCTGTTGATCTCCCACGAGAAATTCGATTTTCTATCCGAGTACGGACCCATAGTAAGTCTCGTGGCGGTCATTGGCGCCTATCTCACCGCCGATTATCTCCATGCCAGCGGATTTATGGCGGTGTTCGTGCTTGGCCTGGTTTTTGGAAACAAGGAATCCTTCGGCTTCAAAGTGCAGCCGGACGAACAGAAAAATCTGGAAGAATTTGTAATGACCACTGCGCTGGTCATGCGAATATTCATCTTCATGCTGCTGGGCGCGCAGGTCGACTTCAGTCTCTTGAACGAGCATTTGGTGGGTGGAATAGCGGTGGTTACCGTATTCATGTTGGTTGCCAGGCCGCTTACCGTATTTTTGTGTGCCCTTCCCGACCGTCGTGCCAAATGGACCTTTAACGAAATGCTGTTCATGTGCTGGACGCGGGAGACCGGCGTTATTCCAGGCGCGCTAGCCGGTGTGCTCGTGGGCATGCAGGCGCCCGGGGCTCGTATCATCGGTTCAATAACTTTCATCGCCATCCTCATGACCATCCTCATCCAGGTAACCACCACTAAATGGTTTGCGAGCAAGCTTGGCTTGCTTGTGAAAGAGTAACGCACCGGCGGAATGCGTGCGCGTGGGAAGCGCGGGGTCGCACATTATACCCGTTCCGTCTTACCCATCCACAGGTTGCTCTGCAAGCGCGCCACGTCGTTGAGCGAACCAGATTTTTTGAGTTGCTCGCGCAACCAGCTTGAATCATCGCGGCCGGCCACGGCGTCGTCAATTAAATGCGATAGCGCCGTGGCGCTGTCCAGCGCCCGAGCATGCGGCATAATTCGCTTGAGCGTCGCGATCAGATCGTCGCGCAAAGCGCAATGGCTTTCGTCGTACGGATTGATGAATTCGGCCCCAAAGCCAAAGCGGCAGGCCTGGAAACGATTGTAGTTGTAAACCAGATAAAGGGCGGGGGTCGGGTTTTGCGATCGTTCATTCAAGTAATAATGTGCCAGCGCCTGCGCGAAAGCAGCAAGCAGCGCCGCTTTATCCACTGTGAGCGGCGTATCGCAAACGCGGATTTCCACCGTGCCATACTCAGGCTTGGGGCGAATGTCCCAGTAAAAATCCTTCATGCTCTCGACAATCTTGAAGCGGTGCATGCGCTCGAAATAGGCGTTGAATTCATCCCAACTCTCGATAAACGGCATGGTGCCGGTTAACGGAAAAGCGCTGATGGCATTCAGCCGTGAAGATGCGAAACCGGTATCTTCGCCCTGATAAAACGGCGACGATGCCGACAATGCAATGAAATGCGGAACATGCCGCGACAGCATATGGATCACGTAAATCGCATCGTCACCGCTCTCGCAGCCAATATGGATGTGCTGTCCGAACACGGTAAATTGCTTGGCGAGATAACCATAGAGATGTACCAGATGCTTAAAACGCTCGGTGGGATAAATACGGCGCTCGCTCCACTGGTGGAACGGGTGCGAGCCGCCGCCGGCGACTCGCAGGTTGAGCAGTTCCGCCTCGTGTACAACCAGATTGCGAATCGTTCGCAGTTCATCTGCAAGGTCCGTATAGCGCCTGTGAATCGAGGAGTTGAGTTCGATCATGCTCTCGGTTATCTCCGGTTTGACCTCACCCGGATGCTGCACCTTTTTCATGCGCGCCAGCAAATCAGCGGCGTCGCGCGCCAAGTTGCAGTCATGGGACTTGAGCAATTGCAACTCGAGCTCAACACCGATGGTACATGCCGGCGATTGTTTGAATTCCAGGATCATCGCCGTTCGCCCGCCTCCCCCGCCTGCTTTAACGCAAACTGCGTCGCCAGGGGCCCGATGAGTTCGAGTAGCGCCACAGCCGAAAGCACCACCGCCGATAACCTCGCACCAAATTCAGGATATAAGCCCGAGATGTCGTGCACCATGACGACGGCGAGCCCGGACATCGGCAACAAGGCGATGCCGAGGAGACCCGCGGCACCCGGGCGCAGTCCGCTTAGACGCCCAAACACCAGAATTGCCAGCGCCTTGCCAAGAAAACGCAGCACGATATACATCCCGGCGACATAGCTCGCCTGTGGCAGCAAATCGAAGCGCAGGCTGACGCCCGCCATCACAAACAGAATCACAAAGAACAGCTGTCCGCCATGCCCGAACTGCACCTCCATCAGCTTGTGGCCGAAATCGAGATTGCGCGCCAGTATCCCGACTGTAAGCAGCGCGACCAGCACCGAAAGATTAAGTGAACGGGCCAAGCCGGCAGTGAGCACAATCATTCCAACCAGCATGATGAACTGGCGATCCTCGCGCTTGCCGAGCCAAGCCGCGAAACGCAGCACGAGCAAGCTCACAACCAAACCGGTTAGCAGGGAGCCCACCATGACATACAGCGGCTGCAACAGCGTTTCAGTCCATCCGGCCCGGTGCTGGAAATGCAGGAAAGGCAGCAACATGGTCACGCTGAAAAATGCGAATACGCTGTTGATCGCTGTGAGCAGCAGCATGCGCTCGGTGAGTTGTCCGTCCGAGCGCAATTCATGCGCCACGAGCAAAACCACTGCGGGAGAAGTGGCAATCCCGATGGCGGCGGCAAGTGCCGCAAGTAGCCGCGGATAGTCGAAATAGCGCAATCCGAAATAAAGCGCCAGAAATGCGAACGCGCTTTCGGCAATTGCCGTCGCCAGCAGCCATCGGTTGCGACGCAGCCACTGGTAATCAAGGCGGCGGCCGAGTTCAAACAATATCAATCCCAAGGAAATATCTACAAACACCCGGCTTTGCTTGATGACTTCGCCGCCCAATAGGTCCAGACCGCGCGGCCCGAACAGCATTCCCACCAGCAAGTATCCGGTGATGCGCGGCAGCGCGAATAAACGCGCCGCTTCGCCGCCAAGCAATCCCAACAGCAAAAGCGCCCCGAACAGCATGGGCGGTGTGAATGCGGGGGGCAGAGTCGGCAGAAAGTTGAGTTCGGCCATGATGTGACCAGTAAAGTAAAACTACGGACGCGGTGCGCGCTATCAGATGTTTCACGCCCGCACGAGGCAGGAACTGCTACGTTGTTATTTCGAATCCAGGCAGATTATAACCAGTGAACATTTTTTTCTGCAACCGGAATTTATTGCTACATCGGCCTGAGGGAAAAATCCGCCCAGCTTGCAATTCTCGCAAACCTCGAGCAGATATGTTTTGCGTTTCGCTAGGCGGTCCAGAATCCAGATTTAAGAATTCGCCTGATCTACGGTCGTTGCGCTTATTTAACTCCACCACGTTCCGCATTGAGCGCGGCGGCGAGTGCGACAAAGCGCCTGTGTTTGCCCCAGCGTTCGAGATTAACTGTTCCGCGGTGTCGCCAATTGGGATACTGCGAACCGATGGTGGAAGGAACATTGACCTGTTCAACCTCGCCAAAGACGTTCTCAGGCTGGACGGCAAACACTATGCACGGCGTGCGCGAAAGAAATCGGTGCACGGCAAGGGCGAGAGCAGGCGTCATGTCCGGGGCCGAACGGGAATTAATGGTGATGCCGCGTGGAAGCAGTTTCTCGCGGTCAAGCGCAGCCAGCAAACGCGGCCGGTCCTCGGCGCGCTGCATGAATTGTTTTTGCCGTTGCTGGTCGCTTGTATAAAGATTGAGGCGCGTGCGCAAATCTAGGTCTTCGCCCAGCCAGAATGCGCGCAGCGTCGGCAAATCATGTGTGCCGATAGCTGCAAGCGCATGCGGCGGATAATGCGCGGGCGGAGAAAATGCGCCGTCAATTTGGCGCTCGAAATAAAGAAGGCGAGAAGACAGGATGCCGGAAGCTCGCAGCCGTTCCACCATCCCCTCCGGCAGGGTGCCGAGGTCTTCACCGATCACCATACAGTGGTTACGTTCACTTTCCAATGCAACGATTCCCAACAGGTCGTCGACTGGATACGACACGTAACCGCCGCGATCCGCAGTTTCATCGGCGGGAATCCAATAAAGCCGCATCAATCCCATCACGTGATCGATGCGCAGCGCCCCGGCGTGGCGCATATTGGCCCGCAGCAACTCGATGAAAGGGCGGTAGCCTGCCTCCTTTAGGCGTTCCGGGACGAATGGTGGCATGCTCCAGTCTTGTCCCTTGAGGTTGAATTCGTCAGGCGGGGCACCGACGGTGACCCGGTCGGCGTACAGCGTTTGCGCAGGCCATGTCTCGGCGCCTCCGGCATCCGCCCCGATTGCCAAATCCTGGTATAGACCGACTCCAAGTTGCAGCTCCAGCGCGCGTTTGCCCAGTGCAGCAAGCTGGGAATCCGCGTTCCACTGCAAATAATCGTAGTATTCGACCCGGCGTGCCTTGCTTCGGGCGAATTCGGAAACCGCCTTTGATTTTGGATCGCGGTATTCCTTTGGCCAAGTACGCCAGCCCCACACAGTTGCATCGCGCGCATGAAACTCTTCCTGCAGCGCGAAAAATAAGGAAGCAAGCCGCAGCATATCACCGCCCGCCCGTTGAAACGCGCGGAAGGCTTGTTCCCGCTCGCTACCCGAACCGAGATGATGCGCGCAGAAATGATCGAAAAGCAGTTCCATTAATTCAAACTTGAGCTTTGCCGCCCCCGGGTAATCGACCAAGTCGGCGTTGCGCAGCGCGCGCAGTTCGCTCTGAAATTTCGCGCTTTTCAGCAGTTTGCGCGCTTTTAAACTCGCGCTGAAATCCGGTATTCGCTCGGGATCAATGTAAAGAGTGTTTAGTAGCGCGCGGCTCGACGGACTGTAGGGGCTCGCATGATCCGGATCATGCGGGAACAGGGCATGCAGCGGATTGACGCCGACGAAAGCCGCGCGACATTGCGCCGCAAGTTCTATCAGAGCTTGAAGATCGGTGAAATCGCCGATGCCCCAGTTGCGCCGCGAGCGAATTCCGTAGAGATTCACGGTCAGGCCCCAGGCTCTGCTGCTCTTTAGTGAAGCGGGTAGATAACAGAGCTGCGGCGCAATGATGAGGGTCATGGTCGCGCGCGGCACCGATCCTTGCCCCGGGCCACGAAGTTTGAAACTGTGATAGCCGGGCGCGGGAAGCTGGGGCAGCTTGAGCATCACACGCATGAAGCCCCCGCCGGCAATATTTTTTTTTCCTTCGACCGGCAATTCAGCAGGAACAAAACTCCCGCTACCTGAAATGCCACTTTCTTCCACCAGTGTCCACTCGAAGTTCAAGTGGGCATCGGCTTCAGGCAGGGCTATGGCCAGCGCAAGCTCGTTGCCCGCACGGCTAACATGCACCGGCGGCAACGGTTGGCACCAGAGCTGTTCTTCGCGCGCGCTAAGACTGCTGCGCATTTCCTCATCCGATTTGGCACTGAATCCCATCGCTTCAAGCAGCGCGATGCGGGTCTCGATCGGCACCGAACAGGTCGCTCCCCAGGCGTCTCGGTATTGCGTGGCAACGCCGCAGGCTGTGCAAAGCTCGTCAAGCAGGGCGTCATTCATTTTATTTTCGCGAGGGAAACGCACGCTCCGCAGAGCAGCGCGTCCGATGCCACGGGCTTCTTCGTCGATGACAAATACACGCTGTGCTACTCGCCGGATGGGCTCTTTAGCCAGACCACTCCGAGGGGCGGGAGATTAAGATGCAATGACCACTCCCGCCCGTGATGCGGCTCGCGTCGCGCCTCTGTTCCACCCGAATTCCCGACCCCGGAGCCGCCATATTCGAGTGCATCGCTATTGAGCAGTTCCTGCCACCATCCGCCGCAGGGCACGCCTACCCGGTAGCCCGCACGCACCACCGGGGTAAAATTGCAGACCACGAGCACCGCGTTGCGCGTGGAATGGCCGATGCGCAGGAAACTCAACACACTGCTGTCCCGGTCCTGCCATTCCACCCATTCAAACCCGAGCGATTCACAATCGCGCTCGTGCAGTGCCGGCTGGGCGCGATAGGTGCTGTTGAGATCGGCTACCCAGTCCTGCACCCCGCGGTGGAGGCGGTAGTCCAGGACATTCCAGTCGAGGTCGTCGTCATGTCGCCATTCGCTGTACTGGGCGAATTCTCCGCCCATGAAAAGCAGTTTCTTTCCGGGGTGCGCCCACATATAGCCGTAAAGCAGACGCAAATTGGCGAATCGCTGCCACTCGTCCCCCGGCATCTTGCCGATCAGTGCGCCCTTGCCATGGACCACCTCATCGTGCGACAGCGGCAGAATGTAGTTCTCGCTGAATGCATACCAGATGCAAAATGCCAACTTGTCGTGGTGATATTTTCGGTGCACCGGGTCCTCAGCCATGTAACGCAACATATCGTGCATCCATCCCATGTTCCACTTGTAGCCAAATCCCAGTCCCCCGACCGATGTGGGACGCGTGACCATGGGCCACGCGGTCGATTCTTCGGCGATGGTGTGAACGTCCGGATGATCGCGGTACACTGCCTCGTTCAGGCGACGCAGGAATTGCACGGCGTCCAGATTCTCCCTCCCGCCGTAAATATTGGGAATCCATTCGCCTTCCTTCCGTGCGTAATCGAGGTAAAGCATCGATGCGACACCATCGATACGCAGACCATCAACATGATATTTGTCAAGCCAGAACAGCGCGCTGCTCATGAGGAAGGCGCGCACTTCATGGCGGCCGTAATTAAAGACGCAACTGCTCCATTCCGGGTGATATCCCTGGCGGGGATCCGAATGTTCAAACAGGTGCGTGCCATCGAAATAGACGAGTCCGTGCGCATCGTTGGGAAAGTGCGACGGCACCCAGTCAAAAATGACACCAATCCCGCGTTGATGAAGATAATCCACCAGGTACATCAAATCCTGTGGAGTTCCATAGCGGGCAGACGCCGCGAAGTAGCCCGTAATCTGGTATCCCCATGAGCCGTAAAACGGATGCTCCATTAAAGGCATAAATTCAACATGGGTAAAGCCCATGCGCTGGACGTAGTCGGCAAGCGGTTGCGCGATTTCGCGATAGCTGAATGGTCGGTTGCCTTGTTCCGGAATTCTGCGCCAGGATCCCAAATGCACCTCGTAAATCGAGACTGGCGCTTCCCTGGCCATCGCCGCGCTGCGCGCGGTCATCCAGTCATGGTCTCCCCAATCATAATCGAGGCCGGAAACTCTCGACGCGGTCGCAGGAGGCCGTTGGCAGGAAAACGCAAAGGGATCGCTTTTGTCAGTCTCGTAAGCATTGGTGCGCGAACGGATTCGGTATTTGTAGAGCGCGCCGCTGCCGATTCCGCGAATGACGCCCTCCCAGATTCCCGAACTGTCGCCACGAACCTGCAACCGGTGCCTAGACGGATCCCAGCCGTTGAAATCCCCGATTACCGAAACCGCTTCTGCGTTGGGTGCCCACACTGCGAAATGCACCGCGGCTTCCCCGTCGACGACTACCAAGTGCGCCCCAAGTTTGTCATACAAACGGTAATGAGTTCCTTCTTTGAATAAAAAAACGTCGTGATCGGTGATCGGCCACAGCGTTTGGCCTTGGACATGCCGAGCATCCCATGCGCCGTTTGCTTCCGCGCCGGCTATTTCAGAGTTGGCAGCGTTCATGAAATTTTCCTCGACATGTCGCGGCAGGAAGGCCGTCACAACTTTGGATGAACAAAGACATCCTTGCTAATGCAGATCACCGACTAAAGAAATAACTACCGCTGGACAATTACGATATGCACGCGGTACGGTCCGTGGGCCCCGAGCACGATCGTCTGCTCGATATCCGCGGTCCTCGAAGGCCCGGAAATAAAGTTGACGGCGCGCGGCATCGTTGCGCATTCACGCCGCAACAAAACCCAGGCTTCCTCCATGCCCCTCACGATGCGCGTCGTGTCCACCAAGGCAATGTGCGTTTCCGGTAACAGGCTGGTTGAGGCAGGAGTGTCCTTTCCCGAGAGCATCACCAGTGTCCCGGTTTCCGCAATGGCACAGAATGCGCCGGTTATTCCCACCAGATCACTTCCGTTCGCAGGCCGCACCTCGACAATTATTTCCTGACCTGACCAGTCGAGCTGCGCGAATTCCGGCCAGCATACTGCCTGCAGTGGAAGGCGTTGCTCGCGCAGATAACGCGCTACCGCTTCTGGCAGTTCGCCCCGTGAGGTGACCTGGTCCACGCTGCTGGCCGAATTCAGGGCACGCTCCCGAAAGCGCGTCACGATGTTCCATTCAGCCTGCGGCCTTGGTCCCGGGGTGTGTTGCCGGATATAAGCTGCAACTTGCTCCCAATCGCTGCGGCCCGCGCTTTTGCCAAGCGCCGCGCGAATGCGGTGCAAGGTGTTTTCTCGTGCGCTCATCAGTGGGTAGGCATATCGAGTTTGGGTTTTTCCGTTTGCGTCGGCCAGCGGCAGGTAACGACCTTGCTGCGCGTATAAAACTGGATGCCTTCGGTACCGTGCACATGCAAATCGCCAAACAGGGAGTTTTTCCAGCCGCCAAATGAAAAGTACGCCATCGGAACCGGAATCGGTATATTGATGCCGACCATGCCCACTTCGATTTCATGCTGAAAGCGCCGCGCCAGTGCTCCAGTGCGCGTGAAGATCGCCGTGCCATTGGCATGCGGGTTGCGGTTGACAAGCCGTATTGCTTCGTTGAAATCCCCGACGCGCAATACAATCAGCACCGGGCCAAAAATTTCATCTCGGTAAATCGCCATTTCAGGCCTAACATGATCGAACAGCGTGGGGCCAAGATAAAAGCCGCTTTCATGGCCTGGAATCTTGAGGCCGCGTCCGTCCAGTACCAGTTTGGCGCCTTGTTTTTCACCCAGCTCAATGTACTTTGCCACGCGGTCGCGATGGGCGCGCGTAATCAACGGGCCCATTTCTGTGTTCTCACTGTCGCCCGGTCCGACTTTTAGCGCGGCTGCTTTTGCGCGCAATTTCGTGACCAGAGATTCAGCTATATCGCCTACCGCCACGACAGCCGAAACCGCCATGCAGCGCTCACCCGCCGACCCGTATGCCGCACCGATCAAGGAATCCGCCGCGAATTCCATATCGGCGTCGGGGAGTACCACCGCATGGTTTTTCGCTCCCCCCAGCGCCTGTACCCGTTTTCCGTTCTCGGCGCAGGTTTCATATATGTAGCGGGCCACCGGGGTCGAACCGACAAAGGAGACCGCCTTGATTTCCGGATGGTGCAGAATCGCATCCACTGCCTCCTTGTCGCCGTGCACCACGTTGAAGACACCGTCGGGCAGTCCCGCCTCCTTGAGCAATTCCGCCAGGAAAAGGCTTGCTGAAGGCACTTTTTCGGAGGGCTTCAGAATAAACGTGTTACCGCAGGCAATTGCCACGGGAAACATCCACAAAGGCACCATCACCGGAAAATTAAACGGCGTAATTCCCGCGCAAATACCCAGCGCCTGCCTCAGGGAATAGCAATCGATATCTGCACCAATATTTTCCGCATGTTCGCCTTTCAACAAATGCGGAACGCCGCATGAAAATTCCACCACCTCTATGCCGCGTTGCACCGACCCGCCAGCGTCGGCCAATGTCTTGCCGTGTTCTTCTGTTACCAGTCGCGTCAACCGATCGCGATTTTTCTCTAGAAGCTGCAAGAAACGCATCATGATTCGCCCGCGTTTCAGCGGAGGCGTTTCGCACCAAGCCGAAAAAGCCCGCCCGGCTGCGCCAACTGCGGCATCAATATCGGCGCTGTTGGCAAACGGCACGCGACGAATGACCTCACCACTCGCCGGGTTGGTCACGTCACCGTAGCGCACGCTTTGGCTGGCGACCTTTTCCCCGCCGATCCATAACGGCAAGAGGGAATGGGCTTCCGCGGGCTTATTCATGGCTCATGCTTTTTCGCTTGTGGTACAGCTCACGGAACGTTCGGCCTTCAGGCGCTGGCAAATCGCGCCCGCCGGTCCAGCCCTGTCCCCCGGGAAGATAATGCAAGAGTTTTTCCTCTCCGGCAATCCAATTCAATATGCGTGCCGCAATGCGCGTGAAAACCGAATACGCACCGGGAAACAGCGCAGCCCAGGCCCAGATTTTCAGCGCCAGCCGCTCTTGCCAAGGGCGCAGGCCCCGCTCCATCTCCTGTTCGCGCAGCAGGCGCATCAAATCCGGGAGCGGAATTTTCACCGGGCACACTGCCGCGCAGGCGCCGCAGAAAGTGGACGCATTGGGCAAATCCAGCGCGTTTTCCAGCCCGGCATAGACAGGCGTAAGCACCGAGCCCATCGGACCCGGATACACCCAGCCATAGGCATGGCCGCCGATATTCTGATATACCGGGCAATGATTCATGCATGCTCCGCAGCGGATGCAACGCAGCATCGGCTGCATCGCCCCGCCCAGCAATTTGCTTCGTCCTGCATCCACCAGCACGATGTAAAAATACTCCGGTCCGTCGCTTTCTCCGTCGCTTTTAATACCGGTAGTGATGGATACATAATTGGTAATCGCCTGCCCCGTGGCGGAACGCGGCAAAAGACGGAGCAGGGTCGCAAGATCCTCCAAGGTGGGCACCACTTTCTCGATGCCGGTAATGGCCACATGCACTCGCGGCAGGGTGGTCGTCAAGCGGCCATTGCCCTCGTTGGTGACTATAAGCGTAGATCCCGTTTCGGCTATCAAAAAATTAGCACCCGAGATCCCCATGTCCGCCGAAAGAAAATGGGGCCGCAGCATCTCGCGTGCTTCGCGGCAGAGTTCCGGTATGCCGGTCTTGCGCGGTTTCTTGTGCTTTTGTTCGAACAGATTCGAGATTTCCTCCTTGCTCTTGTGCACCACCGGGGCGACAATGTGCGACGGCGGCTCGTGCGCAAGCTGCAAAATGTACTCTCCGAGATCGGATTCCACTACTTCGATGCCTGCCGCCTGCAATGCGTCGTTGAGCGCGCATTCTTCGCTCACCATGGATTTTGACTTGACCGCTTTGCGCACGCCATGGATTTCCGCAATCTCGCAAACGATGCGATTCACATCTTGCGCAGTTTCTGCCCAATACACCACCGCGCCCTGCGCGGTTGCTGCCTGTTCGAACTGCTCGAGATAAATGTCCAGATCGCGGATTGCGCGGTCGCGTATCGTGGCTGCGGCATCCCGGTACGCCTCGAAATTCCCTAGTTCGAGAATGGCGTCGGCCCGCGCAAAAACAAATTTGCCCTGCGCCTTGGACAGCGATTTTTGCAGTTGCGCATCGCGCAGCTTGTCGTTTGCGCGCGCCTTGAAGTGCATGGACGCGAGCTGCATTAGGACCCCTTTTCCGCGGCCAATATTTCGGCCACATGCAGCACCTGGGTCTTACGGTCTCCGCGCCGGCGCAGCCTGCCTTCGATATTCAGCATGCATCCCAAATCCCCCAAGACCACGGCATTGGCACCGCTGGCTTCAATAGCATTGCATTTGTTGTCCGCCATGCGCGTGGAGATATCCCCCATTTTGACCGAAAATGTGCCGCCGAAGCCGCAGCAAGTCTCGCAGCCCTGCATCTCGGTCAGCTGCAAGCCGGGCATTTTGGCCAGCAGCTGGCGCGGCTGATTTTTTACTCCCAGCTCGCGCAAGCCAGAACATGAATCGTGGTAGGTGATCCTGCCGCGAAAGGTGCCCGGGATCTCCTGCAGATTTGCCACGTCGACCAAAAAGCTCGTGAGCTCATAAGTGCGGCGCGAGAGCTCGCTGATCTTATCAAGCTGCTGCAGTTCATCCTTGAACAAGCGCGGATAATGTTCGCGTATCATCCCGGCGCATGACCCAGAGGGCGCCACCAGGTAATCGCAAGCGGCGAATTCGTGCAGGACTTTTAGGGCCAAAGCCTTGGCGGAATTGCGGGCGCCGGAATTATATCCGGGCTGGCCACAGCAAGTTTGCGTATCCGGCACAATTACGTCGTAACCGGCGGTTTTCAGGAGCCGCAATGCGGCGAAGCCGATGCGCGGACGCATCAAATCCACTAGGCAAGTCACAAAGAAACCTACACGCATCGCACGCATCGTTTATGATGAACCAATACCGATTAATCATAACATAAGGTCCTTGGCGTTCTCGCCCGATGGGTGCGAAATCAACCATCGGCACACAGGCAGTGAACCGAGAAGAGTTGCTGCTTGTCGGTCCATGCGCGCAGCGGCTTGAATCCGGCTTGCCGCGCTAATTGCTGAAACTCGGCCAATGAATATTTATAGGAATTCTCGGTATGAATTGTCTCCCCGGCCCTGAAATCGAAGCTCTTGTCCTTTATCGCCACCCGTTGCGCGGTCGCACTTTCTAGATGCATTTCGATGCGGCCTTTCTGGAGATTATAAAAAGCGCGGTGGCGAAAGTTTTCCAACCTGAAATTGCCTTTGAGCTCGCGGTTGATGCGTGCCAGCAAATTCAAATTGAATGCGGCAGTGACGCCCTTGCTGTCATTGTAAGCGGCGTCGAGCCGCGCCCGGGATTTCTTCGTGTCCACCCCCACCAGCATTGCGCCTCGCGGACCGACAACCTGTACTGCACGTTTTAAAAAGTCGATGGTCTCCGGCTTGGTGAAATTGCCTATGGTGGAACCCGCGAAATAAATCGCCTTGCGGTTGACGCCGGGCGCACGAAATTCAGGCAGCTGGACGGGATTGGAATAATCCGCGCATACCGCGTATATCCGCATACCCGGAAATTCCGGTGCAAGCTCGCGCGACGAAGCGCGCAGTTGTTCACAAGCAATGTCAACAGCCATGTACGCGGGTGTGCGCAAGTGCTTAAGCAAGAGCCGTGTTTTATGGCTTGCACCGCTACCGTATTCGATTAGCAGGCACCCCTCGCCCAAAAGCTGCGCCATTTCCGCGGCAAAGCGTCGCATGATGGCGATTTCAGTACGGGTCAAGTAATACTCAGGAAGCTCGCAAATGGCAGCGAACAGTTCGCAACCGCGGCGGTCGTAAAAATACTTGGCGGGAATCTGTTTCTGTGGCCTGGCCAGCCCGATCAGAATATCGTGGAGGAAATTTTGTCGCGCTGAAGGAAGACTATGAAACCGGACTCGCTGATCTCCGGCCGAACCCATTACCGCTCTTAACTTGAGTGTGCTTTGGAGGCCAGGCTCGTTTCAATCCACCTCTTAATTCGGTTGGCGTCCGCGATGCGTGTGTACTTACCCCATGAATCAAGCAGCACGATGATCACCGCCTGCTCGGCGATCTTCGCCTGCATTACCAGGCAGCGCCCCGAATCCCGTATATAGCCGGTTTTTGACAGCCCGATGTCCCAACTCTTGCTTCGAACCAATTGGTTGGAATTGTGGAACGGCAGATTGCGGCGTTTGCGCAGCTCCACCGCGTATGACGGCGCAGTGGTGAATTCGCGTATCAAATCATAGTCGTAGCTCGCTTTCACCATCCGGACTAGATCCTGTGCTGTCGAAACATTGCCCCTGTCGAGGCCAGTGGGGTCCACGAACCGGGTATCCGTCATCTCCAATGCCTGCGCCTTGCCATTCATTGCCGCAACAAAGGCAGCGACCCCGCCGGGATAGGTGCGCGCCAAAGCGGCAGCGGCGCGGTTTTCCGATGACATCAGGGCAAGTTGCAGCAAATCACGGCGCGACAGAACCAGACCGACTTTGAGCTTGGACCGCGTGCCACGCAACGTGTCTACGTCTTCTTTGGAAATGATAATTTGTTCATCCAGCGGTAACTGAGCGTCCAGCACCACCATCGCAGTCATCAACTTGGTAATTGAAGCGATCGGCATTGGCACATCAGTATTTTTGGCATATAGCGGTCGCTCGCGCTGTTGTTCCACAACAAGAGCCGCCGCAGAACGCATGCCGCGTAACTTGGTCGGATCGAGAGGCGGCAAATCCGGTTGCATATCGGCGCCATCCTGCGAATAGTCCGTACGCCGCGCGGTTTCCTGCTCCTCTTCTACTGTAGCCGCGACTGAATCTGTTTCGACCGGTGCCTGGGCGTCAATTTGAGCTGCTTGCGGCAAGAGCTGATCATCAGCGGTCACAGCCCCCGCGGTTAAAAAAAGCAAGCCGAGAATAGAGAATTTTTTCTTCATTTGTCGTATGCCTTAATTAAGTGAAACACAACAGCTTTTCCTGGCTCCCTCCCTGGAAGCCGACGCTCATGATCGCAGCTAAAACAAAAAAAATCAAGGTATAAGTCCACATTTCTGAGCCATGATTCTAAGGGTAAATCCGACCCCTTTGAATTTAGGCTCAAGAATGGCAGGAAGGTCAGCGTCGCGGCCTTCGATTTCCGGCTCGAAGGCACCTTATTCAGGCGCGAATTTTTTCCGCTTGAATGACGCCTTGCGGTTGCTTATCGCGTTCGGCTTCTTCTTGCAGCTGCAGGGTCCACATTTGAGCGTAGGCGCCGTGCTTGTCCAATAGCTCGCGATGAGTGCCGCGCTCTATGACGCGCCCATGCTCCATCACCAGAATTTCGTCGGCGTCAACGACCGTGGATAGTCGGTGGGCAATGGTCAGCGTGGTGCGGTTGGTGGCAATGCGTTTGAGTTCCCCCTGAATGGCTTTTTCCGATTTTGAATCCAGCGCCGAGGTGGCTTCATCGAAAATCAGAATACGCGGATTTTTCAGAATCGCCCGCGCAATTGCCACACGTTGCTTCTCGCCGCCCGATAGTTTCAAGCCGCGTTCTCCCACCATGGTGTCGTAACCGTCTGGCAAAGTCTTGATAAATTCGTGAATGTGTGCCGCCTGTGCCGCCGCGACAACCTCCTCGCGCGAGGCCTCGGGCCGGCCGTAGTTGATGTTGTAAAAAATGGTGTCGTTGAATAGCACGGTATCCTGAGGAACTATACCGATCACTGCGCGCAGGGATTTTTGTGTCACGTCGCGAATATCCTGGCCGTCCACAGCAATGCGCCCGTTCCAGACATCGTAGAACCGGTACAAAAGCCTTGCCAGCGTAGATTTGCCAGATCCGCTATGACCCACGACCGCGACGGTTTTCCCGGATGCGATTTCAAAGCTTACGTCAAACAGGATTTGACGCCTGAGCTCATAACCGAAATCCACCTTTTCGAAGCGGACAATCGCATTCCTGATCACAAGTTCGGATGCACCAGGCCGGTCCTGGATTTCCAGATTTTCTCCAAGCAGCTTGAACATTTTTTCCATATCGGCCAGCGAATGGCGGATCTCGCGGTACACAAAGCCAAGAAAGTTCAGCGGCAGATATAGCTGCAGCATAAACGCATTGACCAGCACCAGATCTCCCACCGTCATCCTGCCGTCGACCACGCCGCGCGCGGCGAGAACCATCAACAAGGTCATGCCCAGCGCGATAATTGCCGATTGACCGGCATTCAAACCGGCAAGCGAAGTTTGGTTACGCACTGCAGCCTTTTCCCACACTTGCAATCCTTCGTCATAGCGCCTCGCTTCCCATTCCTCGTTTCCAAAATATTTCACCGTTTCATAATTGAGCAGGCTGTCTATGGCCCGCGTATTGGCCTTGGAATCGGAATCATTCATGGTGCGGCGGAACACCATTCGCCATTCCGTTACCACCAGGGTGAACACGATGTAAATCGCTAATGTGACGAAGGTTACCACCGCAAACCAGACGTCATACTTGATGAGCAGAATAGCCGCCACCATCGCAATTTCCACGAAAGTCGGCAGAATGTTGAACAGCATAAACTGCAGCAGGAAAGAAATGCCACGGCTGCCGCGTTCGATGTCGCGCGACACACCGCCGGTTTGTCGATCCAGATGAAAGCGCAAAGAAAGCGAATGCAAATGGCTGAAGACTTTGAGTGCCAAGCGGCGGATCGCGCGCTGGGTCACTTTGGCGAACACCGCGTCACGCAGTTCCCCGAATAGCGTGGCCGAAAATCGCAACAAGCCGTATGCCGCTAGCAAGGCGAGTGGCAGCACGATCAGCGCATCTTTGGCGTTCAACGAATCGACAATGCCTTTGAGCGCGAGCGGAACTGAAACGTTTGCCAGTTTGGCAAAAATTAAAAGCGAAACTGCCAGCACCACCCTGCCCTTGAATTCCCATAAATAGGGCAGCAAGGCCTTGATCGTATTCCAGTCGCTCTGGCGCTTTGGCGGTTTGCCAGAATGAGTGATGCGCATGGTTTAGGAGCGTATCACCGCCCGGCTTGCTTGGCGAGCGGGTCAGTTTGACAGCTGTCAGCGCGGAGCACGCGTGTTAGTTTGAACTGCAGTACAGGAACTGCAAACGCTGGGTAGCCGACTGGATGCATTGGGTACCGTCCAAACATGCGAACAGTGCAACGGCGCAAAGAACGAATTTTTTGCCTCCGGGTCGGCCCTCTGCGCGTCGATCAAGCAAAACCGGTTCTCTCTGCCGCCAAAATTCAATTATTCACGAGTCCTGAATTCATGCTCTCGCCCATAACCGAACATGCCAGTAAAGAAGCGCGCCGCGCCATAACTCATCCAAATTAATATGCGTTGCACGATCGGCAGGTTTTTCCAGCGTTCACGCACCACCGGTTGTGCGCCATGTTCGATGGCCTGCATCAGGCTTTGCCTGAGCTGCTGCGCAAACACCTGATCTTCTACTACCACGTTCGCTTCCCGCCCCAGCAACATGCTGAAGGGGTCAATGTTGGAGGACCCGACCGTCGCCCAATAGCCATCCATCACCGCGACCTTGGCGTGCATGAAGCTCTTGTGGTATTCATAAATCTCCACGCCGGCATTTAAAAAATATCCATACAATGCCCTCGATGCGTAATGAAGCAACACATACTCCACCCGGCCTTGCAGCAGCAGGATTACGCGCACGCCGCGGGCCGCCGCGTTCACCAGCGCGCGGCGGAAACTGCGACCGGGAAGAAAATATGCGTTGGCAATGAGGATTTCCTGTTTGGCGTTGGCGATTGCATTCAGGTAGGCCTGCTCGATATCGCGGCGGTGGCGCAAGTTGTCGCGGGTAACTAGTGCCGCTCGCTGTTCCCCGCGCGGCTGTACCGGCACGGTCAGGCCTTTGGTGCGGCGCCATTCGCGACGCAGGTGCGTCCAGGTGACTCGCTTCCAAAGCTCTCTGGCCGCGACATGTATTGCTCGCACGAGTGGTCCCTCGATTTTTACTGCGAAGTCAAAACGCGGCGGGACTTGATTGGGCGTGTGCATGTCGTCGATGATATTGATGCCGCCCACAAACGCGATCCTGCCATCGATATCCGCAAGTTTGCGGTGCATTCTCCGCAGTCTCCGGCGCCTGAATTTGAAGCTCAGGATTTCTGGCCGGAATAGCAGCACCTGCACCCCCGCCCGGTTCATGTCGGCAATTACCTTGGCAGGCAAGGATTTTGAGCCGAAACCATCCAGCAGTAAATGTACCCGGACTCCGCGTTGCGCCGCGCTTCGCAGAGCATGCGCAATGCGCTTCCCGGTGTCATCGTCTTCAAAAATATACGATTCGAGAAAAATTTCCTGTGCCGCATTGCCGATGGCCTTCTCTAGCTCAGGAAAATAGTCGGCTCCGTTATGCAGCAGCGTGAGGCGGTTGCCCGCGAAAAAACGCATCGTCCCATCAATAAATCAGTTCTAGAAACTTGTCGCGACGCAGCTTTGGGCGGGTGTCGTTTAAACCCGTATCATGGTTGCCGAGAGTGCGGCATGGTCGGAGATTTTCGACCATGGCCGGCCGCGATGTACATGCGCGCGCTCGACCCGGAACCCACGGACATAGATGCGATCCAGCCGAAACACCGGCATTGCCGCCGGGAAGCTGCGTGCCGGCCTGCCGCGAATTAGTTCGAATACCTCGTGCAAATACAGCGAGTCGGCAAATATTCTTCCCGCCCGGCTGCGCCAGTCGTTAAAATCGCCGGCGATGATCAGCGGCGCTTGCGCCGGGACCAATTTTTCAATGTGGTCGCGTAGTGTGAGCAACTGCTTCTCGCGCCAGCGCGAAAACAGCCCCAGGTGCACATTGATGCAATGCAAGTGCTCGTTCCACCCGGGCAGCTCCATTTCACAATGCAAGATTCCGCGGCTTTCGAGCGCATGCGCGGATACGTCGAGATTGTCCCAGTTGACGATCGGGAAGCGGCTTAATATGGCATTGCCGTGATGGCCTTCGTCATACACCGAATTCTTTCCATAGCTGAAATCACTCCACACCGTATCGGCCAGAAATTCGTACTGGGGTATTTGTGGCCAGTTGGTATAGATCTCGGCATGATGACCATGATAGCCCTGTACTTCCTGCAGGAACACTACGTCCGCGCGCATCGCGTGCAGCCGGTCGCGCAACTCGTGCACCATCATGCGTCGGTTAAAATGCGAAAAGCCCTTGTGAATATTGTAGGTTGCGACATGTAATGTTTTGCTCATTATCGTGCAAAATTCTTAATTAGTATGAGAAACAACTGAACGCGCCGCGCCGACTGTCGAAAAACAAATTTGGACAAGCGGGCCGTTCGATCCCTGACTGACGGCAATGCAACCGGAATGTTTCTGCGTCTAGGATATCTGCAGCATGCGATCTAGCGCAAGCCTTGCCAGCTCGGCGTCGCGCTCGGGTACGCGAATCTGATTGACTACCTTGCCTTCGACAAGGTTTTCCAGCGCCCAAGCGAGGTGCTGGGGATCAATGCGCGCCATCGTCGAGCACATGCATACCGTGGATGCCATGAACTGGACGATCTTGCCTTCGCGTTTCACTTCTTCCGCTAGCCGGTTTACCAGATTAAGCTCGGTACCAACCAGCCAGCGTGTGTTGGGGTTGCCGGCTTTCACCGTTTTGATGATCGTTTCGGTGGAACCCACAAAATGCGAAAGCTTGCATACTTCGAACTTGCACTCCGGGTGCGAAATTACCAGCCCATCGGGGTATTGATTACGAAACTTGAGCACGTGCTGCGGCTGGAACATCTGATGCACTGAGCAATGGCCCTTCCATAACAAAATTTTGGCATTGTTTATTTGTTCGAGAGACAGCCCTCCCATCGGTTGATCGGGGTCCCAAACAGGCATTTGCTCGAGAGGGATGCCCATCTTGTAGCCGCTCCAACGACCCAAATGCTGATCCGGAAAGAACAGCACTTTGGCGCGCTGTTTGAACGACCATTCGAGGATTTTTCCGGCGTTGCTGGAGGTGCAGACGATGCCACCATGCTCGCCGCAGAACGCTTTCAAATCGGCTGCAGAATTGATATAGGTTACCGGAGTAAGCAACTGCTCGGGATCAAATACTTCTGAAAGCGCCCGCCAGGCACGTTCCACTTTGGGCAGGTTCGCCATGTCCGCCATCGAGCAGCCTGCGTTCAGGTCAGGCAAGATCACGGCACGCTTGCCGAGGGTGAGAATGTCGGCTACTTCGGCCATGAAATGCACGCCGCAGAACACGATATACTCAGCGGCGGTTTCTGCTGCAAGGCGCGAAAGCCTGAGAGAATCGCCGGTCAAATCGGCATGCTTATAGACGTCGGCGCGCTGATAATGATGGCCGAGAATCACCGCGCGCTTGCCTAAAGCGGCTTTCGCCGCGAGTATGCGCGCCTCGCAGGCTTCGTCCTTCATCCCATCGAAGCGGTCAAAAGCTATCGCACTCATCTGCATGGAAAATCTCGTTCAAAAAAGTTGCGCACCCCTGCGCCGCAATCGTCTCTCACACATTATAAGACAGAACGTCCATCTTAAAGTTGGCTTTCAATGCGGTATAAACCTCGGCAGTGCCAATATCGCGTCGCGGTTGCTCCAGGAAAAACACTTTTGCGCAGCTTCCTTGTATGGCAACCAGGCAAAAGCCAAATGCTCGCGCGGCTCGACCCCGATAGAAAATGGCTCGGGCAGCAGTAATCCAAATACGTGCTCGGTATTCTTTGTCACCCCCGGTGCATAGCGGTGCCGCCACTCAGGAAAAATTTTAAACTGGTTCTGGATGTTCCAATCTGTGAGCGGATACTTACGCGCATCCAGCTTGGTTTCTTCATTCACTTCGCGAATCGCAGCTCGCTCCGGTGTTTCACCCTTATTCAGGCTTCCGGTCACCGATTGCCAAAAATCAGGGTGGTCCGCCCGTTCGAGCAACAATACTTTTAGATCGGCGGTATGGATGACGACCAGAACCGAAATCGGTATTTTGTATGCCATGACACATGTGGTTAGCTTACAGCCGGCAAGCAATCACTAGGACACGCACAGAACTTCGGTCATTTACCGAGCTTGGCGCCGGTTCCAGCTTCCAGACAAGGATTCATTGAGGCGATTAGCAACTCCAAAAGAACTCAGCGATGCGAATGTCAGCTCACTCCCGGTTTTATATCCCGCAGCCGAATATGCAGCTCGCGCAATTGTTTTTCGTCCACCGGGCTGGGTGCTTGCGTTAACAGGCATTGTGCGCGCTGGGTTTTGGGAAAAGCGATCACGTCGCGGATCGATTCCGCACCGGCCATCATCGCGGCGATGCGGTCAAGGCCGAATGCGATCCCACCATGCGGCGGAGCACCGTATTGCAACGCGTCGAGCAAGAAACCAAACTTTTGCCGTGCCTCATCCTCGCTGATATTCAGTGCCCGAAAGACTTTGGATTGTACGTCCTCGCGATGAATGCGCACCGAGCCTCCGCCGATTTCCCAGCCATTCAACACCATGTCGTAGGCTTTGGCTTGCACTTTCGACGGGTCGCTGTCAAGGAAAGCCGCGTGCCCATCCTTTGGAGAAGTAAACGGATGGTGCAACGGATCCCAGCGCTTTTCTTCCTCGTTCCGCTCGAACATCGGGAAATCGGTAACCCAGAGCGGTTTCCAGCCGGTCTCGGCTAAACCCTTTTCATGACCGATTTTTTCACGCAGCGCGCTCAATGTATCGTTGACGACTCTGGCCCGGTCCGCGCCGAAGAAAATCAGGTCGCCGTCGCGCGCTGCAGTGCGTTCAAGTATCGCTTTGATAACGTTCTCCGGCAGAAACTTGAGTATTGGCGATTGCAGGCCCTCGACGCCTTTGGACTTTTCGTTGACCTTGACGTATGCCAGCCCCCTGGCACCGTAGATCGCCACAAATGCGGTGTAATCGTCGATGTCCTTGCGCGTGAAGGCTGCGCCGTCTGGTACGCGTAAGGCTGCAATGCGCCCGTCTGAAAGCTCTGCGGCAGAACGGAATACCTTGAACTCGACTGCTTTCATCAAGTCGGTAAGTTCAGTGAGTTCGAGCTTGACACGCAGATCCGGCTTGTCCGACCCGTAACGCTGCATCGCCTGCTGGTATGTGAGGCGCGGAAAAGGCTTGGGCAGATCGGTTCGCAGTACCACCCTGAAGAGGTTGCGGACCAGTTCCTCCATCAACTCGGTGATTTCAGTTTCGTTCAGGAATGAAGTCTCGATATCTATTTGGGTGAATTCCGGCTGGCGATCGGCTCGCAGGTCTTCGTCGCGAAAACACTTGGTGATCTGGTAATAGCGATCGAAGCCAGCAATCATCAGCAGCTGCTTGAACAGCTGCGGTGATTGCGGCAGAGCAAAAAACTGTCCTGGATGAAGACGAGAAGGGACCAAATAATCGCGCGCGCCTTCCGGTGTAGACTTGGTAAGCATTGGCGTTTCAATGTCTATGAAGCCATGCGCATCGAGAAAGGTCCGCACTGCCATCGCGATCTTGTAACGCAGCCTGAGATTCGACTGCATATGCGGGCGGCGCAGGTCGAGCACGCGGTAGGTCAGCCGAGTGGTTTCGGACAGATGTTCGTCGTCGAGCTGGAACGGCGGTGTGAGTGAGGAGTTGAGTATTTCGATTTCATGCGCCAGCACTTCCACTTCGCCGCTGATCAAATCCGGGTTCACCGTGCCTTCGGGACGTTGACGCACCTTGCCGGTGACTTTTAACACGTATTCGTTGCGGATCTTTTCCGCGATCTTGAACATGTCTGGCCGGTCGGGATCGCACACCACCTGTACCAATCCTTCGCGGTCACGCAAATCAATGAAGATCACCCCCCCATGATCGCGCCGCCGATGTACCCAGCCGTACAGGTTCACGTTTTGCTGCAGATGCTTCCGGTTTACGAGGCCGCAGTACTCGGTACGCTTCATGATGAAAGATCGGAAATTGCGAAATCGAAATCGGGCTGAACGAGGCGCCCGTCACGCGTTTTTCTTATGAGGAAGCGGCGCCGCGACCCCCATGGAAATGATGTATTTGAGCGCCTCATCCACACTCATGTCGAGCTCGATCACCTCGGCTTTTGGCATCATCAGAAAAAAACCGGAGGTGGGATTGGGCGTGGTCGGCACATAAACACTTACGTATTCGCCCTTGAGATGATTCACAACGTCACCGCCGGGGCGCCCGGTTTGGAACGCTATGGTCCACGAGCCTTCGCGCGGATATTGCACCAATAATGCCTTGCGAAACGCCTGGCCCTGGCCGGAAATGAGCGTGTCGCTCACCTGCTTGACACTGCTGTAGATCGTTTTCACCACCGGGATGCGCCCGAGCAGCCATTCCCAAAGGTGCACGAATCGCTGACCGAGGATGTTTGCGCTTAATAATCCCGTAACAAAAACCACCAGCACAGTGACGATCGCGCCCAAACCGGGAATATGGAATCCGAACAGTGCTTCCGGACGCCACGCGGGCGGGAGCAGGCGCAGACTCTGATCCATGGTGCCGATCAGGAGATCCAGCACCCACAGGGTAATGACCAGGGGCACCCAGATCAGAAGCCCGGTGATGAAGTAGCGCTTCATTAATTATTCGCAGGCCGGGCAAGCGCCATTTTGGCAAGTTGCGGCGGGTTTTTTTTCGTCACTGGATTTGGGTTCTTCCTTCTTTGGCTTGTCCGCTTTCTTGAAATCAGTGGCATACCAACCTTTGCCCTTAAGTAGGAATCCAGCGGCGGTAACCTGTTTTTGCATACTGGGCTTCCCGCATTCAGGGCAACGCGTCAGCGGGCCATCGCTCATTTTCTGCAACACTTCCTTTTTTAAGCCGCAGGAAGCGCAGCGATATTCATAAATGGGCATAAATGTTCCCTAGTTCGAAAAATTGCATATTATATCGTATGTCGCGGTTTTACCGGCTGAAAACATTGGGGCCGAATACCGCAAATTCAAGGCTTATTCTCCAATGTGCACCAGCAGCCCGCGAGTCCGCGCGGCTCGAAAAGCAGCAAGAAAAACCAATACTCCGGCCACGAGGTAGATGAAATTCAGCGCTAGAGCGTCGAGCAGCTGATCAACACGGAACTGATGCTCAATCATCACTGCGCGCATACCTTCGAACACATGGCTGGATGGCAGCGCAAGCGAAAGCGGCTTTAGCCAGCCGGGAAGCACGCTAATGGGATAATACACGCCGCTCACAGGCGCGGCGGCAAAAATCAATGCCCATGCCAGGTTTTCCGCCCCTAATCCCCAGCGCAACACCAGAGCCGAGACCATCAGGCCGATGCCCCAGCCCATCATCATCAGATTGGCGAAGAAAGCGATCAGCGGCAGTCCCATGCTGAAAATCGAATAATGGTAAAACGGGATTGCAAGGAGCGCGGCACCGCCCACGCCAATCAGAGTGCGCAGCAGACTGATAATCAGTTTGGAGCACACCAGCTCGTAAGGTCGCAATGGGCTTACAAACAAGTGGCCGAGGTTGCGCGAATACATCTCTTCAAAAAAAGTGAGCGAAACGCCCAACTGACTTCTGAACAAGATGTCCCAAAGCAGAACCGAAGCGATCAAGAGTCCCGGAGCCTGCGCCACCCAGGAACCGGTGGTGGTGAGGAACTTCGCGATAAATCCCCAAAGGATCATCTGCATGGACGGATAGTAGGCAAGTTCCAGAATGCGCGGCCAGGATTTACGCATCAGGTAAACATGGCGTAGCACCATTGCGCCGATACGTCGCGGGGAAAAGGCTACCGTGTTCACCGCGCGCTCCGGGCGGCCGGTTGATAGCTGCGGTAGCGGGCAATGTCCAGGAAAACTTCTTCCAGGTTCTTGCGTCCATAACGCCCAAGCAGCGTTTGCGGCGTACCGTGGTCGACGATTTTCCCTTCGCGCATCATGATCACATCATTGCACATGCGCTCCACCTCCTGCATGTTGTGCGAAGCAAGCAAAAGAGTTGCCCGGCTGCGCTTCTGGTAACTCACCAGAAATTCGCGCATGCGGTCGCCCATGTCGGGATCAAGCGAAGCGGTGGGCTCGTCGAGCAGCAATACTTCCGGCTGGTTGAGCAAGGACTTGGCAAGTGCGACCCGGTTCCTTTGCCCAGCGGAGAGCGTGCCGTAGGGGCGGTGCATGAAAGCGCCGATTTGCAATTCTTCGGAAAGTTCTTCAAGACGCGGCCTGATATTGCTCATTCCGTACAAGCGCGCGTATACGGTCAGGTTTTCCGCGACCGTGAGGCGCTTAGGCAAATCTACATACGGAGATGTAAAATTCATGCGCGGCAGCACGCGGTAACGGTGCCTTAGCATGTCCTCGCCGAGAACGGTCACACGACCTGAAGTGGGCAGCAGCAGGCCGAGTAATATTGAAAGCGTGGTCGTTTTTCCTGCGCCGTTGCCGCCCAAAAGCGCGCAGGTTGAGCCTTGGCGCACGCGGAAGCTGACATTATCCACCGCGAGAACCTTGCCGAAATATTTAGTCAGACCCTCGACAGTTATCGCGCATTCGCTCACCGGTGACTGGCTAATATTTTCTCCTTAAATAACAGTGGTTGGCTGCTTAATATACGAGCTTGCTCTGGCAAAATGTAAAAATCTGGCGAGTTTGCGCGTACCTACAGCCGGAACATTTTTAATCTCTTGGCCAGACTTGGATCCAAGAATTAAAGGCGCAGAGTTCATTGTAACTTAATCGATCTCGAGCGATTGTCAAAGCTGCAGCCCTGGATGCGGCGCCGGTGCAACTTATGCAAGGGTGTTTTGTCTCATGGCTTCTGTTATCCTTTTCTCGTGTCTGCTGCCATCATGTCTCGCAAACCCGACTATTTAGGTTTTGGCCTGGGCTTGAGAATTCCACATTACGACGAGATACTTGCCACTCGTCCCAAAGTGGATTGGTTCGAAGTCCTATCCGAGAATTATTTGGTTCCGGGAGGCAAACCCCTCTACTACCTTGATCGCGTCCGCGCACATTATCCAATCGTGATGCACGGGGTATCGCTTTCGATTGGCAGCACAGACCCCCTGAATCGCGATTATCTGGGACAACTCAAAACCTTGGCAGACAGAATCGAGCCCAAATGGATCTCCGATCACTTGTGTTGGACCGGGGTAGGCGGATTAAACCTCCACGATCTGATGCCGCTTCCGTATACCGAGGAGGCGCTGAAGCATGTCGTTTCCAGGGTCAAACAGGTCCAGGACATCCTGGAACGCAAAATCCTGCTGGAAAACGTATCAAGCTACGTCAGCTACAAGCAGTCCCAATTCAACGAGTGGGAGTTCTTGGCGCAAATCGCGGAGCAGGCTGACTGTTTGATCCTGCTCGACATCAACAATATCTATGTCAGCAGCTTCAATCACGGCTTTGCGCCCGAGGATTACCTCAATGGCATCCCGGACGAGAGGGTCCAGCAATTTCATCTGGCGGGCCACCAAAACTGCGGCAATTACATCGTCGACACGCATGATCAACCGATAATCGATCCGGTGTGGGCGCTCTATGAGCGGGCGTTGCAGCGTTTTGGCCCTATTTCGACAATGATAGAGCGCGACGACAACATCCCGCCCCTTAAAGAACTGCTCGCAGAACTCGATCAGGCGAGAAACATCGCGGAGCCGATCTTGGCCAAAGCCAAAGCAGCATGAAAGCCCTGTCGAACCTGCAAAGGGAATTCCAGAACTACGTGTTCAAGGGTGACCGGCGCATGGAACGCGAAGTGGCAGGCACCCGGCGCGCCAGCGCCAAAACGCGGCTCACTATCTATTCGAACGCCTACCGCTTGCGCCTCATGGAAGCGCTGGACACCGATTACCCCGGCTTGCGCAAGCTAGCAGGAGATGATGAATTCGAAAAAATAGGATACGCCTACATAGAAAGCCACCCGTCGCCCTATTTCAACCTGCGCTGGTACGGCGGCGAACTGGCGCAATTCCTGAAAGCGACCGCGCCTTACAACGAATACCCGGAATTAAGCGAAATGGCCGCTTTCGAGTGGTTGCTGGCGATGGCGTTTGACGCTGCCAATGATCCGGCGGTAACAGCGGCGGACGTGGCAAAGATCCCAGCGAAGGCGTGGCCTGCAATGGCATTGACGCCCCACGCTTCACTGCAACGCCTTAACCTGGAATGGGACGTGCCGCAGTTCTGGAAAGCAGTTGATAAAAAAGAGCGGCCCGAACGTCCAAAAAAAAATGAGTTTGCCTTGGCCTGGGTGTTATGGCGCCGTGAGCTCAATATTTACTTCCGCTCAATGAGCGTTGCCGAAGCCTGGGCGGTGGATGCGATGCGAAGCGGGAAATGTTTTGCGGACATTTGCGCTGGTCTGTGCGAATCGATAGACGAACTTCAGGTGGCGCAGCATGCCGCGGGCATGCTCAAGAGCTGGGTAGCGGACGGGATGATAACGCGAATCATAATTCCCAAAAAATCCGGATTCAAGTGATATCAATGTTCGCTTAAAAACGCGGCGCGGGAGGCGCGCGATGCAGAAAAAACGGATTCGCAAATCCACGGCGGCCATTACGCTCACGCTGATTGGATCGGCCGCGCTCTCCGCGTGCGGCCCGCGCGAACCTCCGCAAGCGAGAGATATTTACTCGGACAAGGCGGACTGCGTGCGGGACTGGGGTGACGAAAACCGCTGCGAGCCGGCTCCCGGTGTTGCCAGGTCGGGCGGCATCTATTACTACGGGCCGCGCTATGTTTACCTGGGCAAGCGTCCCGACGGCGTACATCCGCCGGAGCGTCCCGGAAGCCATGCTTTTGCCCTGCATGTATCGCGCGGTGGCTTCGGCTCCCATGCTTCTGTTCACGGAGCAACTGGCTGATGCTGCGCGAACCCAGTACGCCTCGCCCTGATTGGACCGAGAAATGCACAGGCGTGGGGTTCGACTACCACAGCTTGGACGGCACTTACTGGGACGAATCGGCCTGTTACCACTTCAGCTCCGCGGAAATCGACGAGCTCGAGTCGGCGGCTGCGGAACTGCATAGCATGTGCCTGCAGGCTGTCGAGGAAATCATCAGACTGGATGGCTTTGAGCAGCTGGCGATTCCGCGCTGGTGCGTACCCTACATTGTCGAGTCCTGGAAGCTGCGAGCACCCTCGCTCTATGGCCGCTTTGACCTTTCCTACGACGGCGTGAATCCCCCCAAACTCCTTGAGTACAATGCCGATACGCCAACCGCGGCACTCGAGACAGCAGTTGTCCAGTGGTACTGGTTGCAAGACGTGCGCCAGGGCAATGCCGACCAGTTCAATTCCCTCCACGAGCGGCTGATTAAACGTTGGAAGATTCTGGCGAAGAATATTCCTGTCGATACGCCCGTGCATTTTGCATGCGTCAAGGATAATCCGGAGGACTTGGGTAACCTTGAGTACCTGCGCGACACGGCCTTGCAGGCCGGGCTGGATGCGAGATTCATCTTCATCGAGGACATCGGCTGGGCGCAGGATCTTGGCCGCTTCGTGGACTGCAGCGATCATCCGGTGCGCGTTCTGTTTAAACTCTATCCCTGGGAATGGCTGGTACGCGAACCATTCGGGACCAATATTCCAGTTTCCGGGACGATCTTTGTAGAGCCTGCTTGGAAGATGCTGCTTTCGAACAAAGGACTCCTCGCGGCGCTCTGGAAACTCTTTCCCGAGCATCCCAACCTTCTTCCAACTTACCCGCGACCGGGCAAGATCGATGGCGCGCACGTCAGAAAACCAATCCTGTCCAGGGAAGGCGCTAACATCGCGATTTATTCCGGGCGCGGACAGGAAATTTTCGCTACCGAAGGCAGTTACGGCGCCGAAGGTTATATCTACCAAGCGCTTCATCCGCTTCCGGAATTTGACGGCAACCATCCGGTAATCGGCGCTTGGATAGTCGGCGATCAACCCGCGGGGATCGGGATTCGGGAGGATTTGGGGCTCGTGACTACCAACGCGAGTCGCTTTTTACCCCATTACTTCGATTAAGGAGGAATTTACATGGAAAGCTTTGCAGGATATCTCGGCGGGACTGGTACGTTCGTATTATATTTCGCGGTCTCGCTGCTGCTGCTGGTCGTGTTCGTGATGTTTTACAACGCCATTACGCCATATCACGAAATCCGGCTGATTCGCGCAGGCAACAAGGCGGCTGCGCTTTCGCTGGGCGGTGCGATAATTGGTTTCGCGATCCCGATGGGAAAGGCGGTCGCCCAGAGCATGAATATTACGGATATGCTTATTTGGGCGGGGATTGCTTTCGCGGCGCAACTAATCGCTTACGCAGCCGCCGCGCTATGCATACCGCATTTCCGCAAGACCATTGCGGAGGACCACATGGCGAGCGGCATTCTGCTGGTTGCGCTGTCTGTGGCCATCGGGATGCTCAACGCCGCAAGCATGACCGCCTGAAACAAGTTCAAAAAGGAATATCGTCCTCTAAATCCTCGATTGCACCGCTCTTGGCCGCAGAACCGGAAGCGGCCGGTTCTTTTGACGATACTTCGCGGCTCATGGGCTCGGAGCCGCCGGCGCGGCTACCGAGCATCTGCATGCGGTCGGCAACTATTTCCGTCGTATAGCGCTCTTGGCCTTCCTTGTCTTGCCACTTGCGCGTGCGCAGGGAGCCCTCGACGTAGACCTGGCTGCCTTTTTTCAAATATTCCCCGGCAATTTCAGCCAGCTTGCCGAAGAAGGCCACTCGGTGCCATTCGGTGCGCTCCTGTTTTTCCCCGCTCTTGTCCTTCCAAGTATCGGTGGTCGCGACGCTGATATTGGCGATGGCGCCGCCGTCGGGCATGTAGCGCACATCGGGATCCCGCCCGAGGTTGCCGATGATGATTACCTTGTTGACCGATGCCATATGGGATCTCTGATTAAATCCTACGTGAGCCGCGTTGCCTGCGAGAAGGCTGCAGATACAAGGCGCGCGACGATGTCCATAGTAAAGGCTATGGACGAGGAACGCAACGCCGAAGCTGTGGCCTTAGTCGCAGCAACCCTCTGGAACGGCTGGCGCGACATGGTCGGCGAAGCTTGGGGTGCGGGAGCACCAGCATAAGCGCACCATTTTACAATGTCTCATGCGGCAGCTTGCGCCCCTTCCCGCACCACGCTGCGCGAGACCGAGTCCGGGGCGCCTTATCCTCGCACATGGCTTCGTCGCTCGGCTTGCGAATATGTGGTGAGTATTCGGCGCGCCTCGCTTCGCGCCCTGCAACGCGGAAAGCCGCTGTCGCGGCCACGTGGGGCTTAATCAGAGATTCCTAAGCCTCCCCTGCAATTAATCTGATTACATTTTGTTCATCAAAGACGCTGCTGTCCACTTTGACGTATGCCACGCCTTCGGCGGCGATCACCAAGGCTTCCTGCACTCCCGGCACCGAGGCCAGTCGCTGAGACAGGCCGCTGGCACGGCGTTTGTCCATCGCCGGAATCGGATAGATTTTGGTTTCCGCGGCGACCGGCACCTTCATGGTAAACGCGGGTATCAGCCAAATGGCAATCAGTACGACGCCGAAAATAAATACCGCTTGGGTGCCGTAATGCTGCGACAGATATCCACTTGCCACAGCGCCGACAAAAGCGCCAAAAAACTGAATACTGCTATACACTCCAATCGCTGTGCCCTTGGCGCCGGGCGGCGCGAATTTTGAAATCAGCGAAGGCAAAGACGCTTCTAGTATATTGAAAGCGGTAAAGAACGCGAGCAAGCCAATAAAGATTTCCCACAAGCTGCCTAACAGCCAAGGCAACAATACCTCGGTCGCGAGCATCAGCACCACCGCCGCACAAAACACTTGCTTGAGCTTGGCTTTTTTTTCCGCAAACACAATCGCCGGCAAAAGCATAATGAACGAACACAACATTACCGGAAGGTACATGAGCCAGTGACGCTCCACCCTGAGCCCCGCATTGCGCAAGGCAAAGGGCACCACGATAAACAAGGCCATCAGCACCGCGTGCAGCGAGAAAATCCCAAAATTCAAGCGCATTAACTGGCCATCGCGCATTACGGCGAGCAGCCTGCTGCTTTGAGCATCGCCCGCTGAAGAATAGCTGTGTTGTGGGTTGGGAATCACCGCAAATACGACTGCTATTGCCGACAGCGCCAGCACGCCGGTTAAAGCAAAGATCCCTGGCACACCGATGAGATGAAACAGCAGCGGTCCCAAAATCAGCGACAGCGCAAAGCTAAACCCTATGGTCGAGCCGATCAATGCCATGGCCTTGGTGCGGTGTTCCTCGCGGGTCAAATCAGCAGTCATGGCAATGACCGCAGCAGAAATCGCACCCGATCCTTGTAGCACACGCCCGCCAATAATAAGGTAGATGTCTTGCGCCGCTGCCGCTACAAAACTACCGATCGCAAACAGCAGGAGCCCGGCATAGATCGTTGGCTTGCGCCCGATTCGGTCTGAGAGCCAGCCGAAAGGTATTTGCAGAATGGCTTGGGTGAGGCCGTATGCGCCGAGCGCAATTCCCACTAAGGTATGGCTGACGCCGCCCGGCAGGCTTTCAGCGTAGACAGCGAACACCGGAAGAATCACGAACATCCCCAACATGCGCAGGCCAAAAATGCTGGCAAGCCCCGCACTGGCACGCAATTCCAGCGGGGTCATCCTGTCGGAAAAAGACATAGGGGGTTGGGAAAAATTCGGAAACTCAGGTATATTAACAGGTTGGTCATCGCCAGGATAGGTCAGTTCCGTGGACTTCATAAAAATCCGCGGCGCACGCACACACAATCTGAAAAACATCAGTCTCGATTTGCCGCGCAATCGGCTGATCGTGATCACCGGCTTATCCGGTTCCGGTAAGTCTTCGCTGGCTTTCGACACCTTATATGCCGAGGGCCAGCGCCGCTATGTTGAATCGCTCTCTGCGTACGCGCGCCAGTTTCTGCAGCTCATGGAAAAGCCCGACGTGGACCTAATCGAGGGCCTTTCGCCCGCGATTTCCATAGAGCAAAAAGCCGCTTCGCACAATCCGCGATCCACGGTCGGCACGGTCACTGAAATCCACGATTACCTGCGGCTTTTATTTGCGCGGGTCGGCGACCCGTATTGCCCTGATCATGAGATCCTGTTACAGGCGCAAAGTGTGTCGCAAATGGTTGATCACGTGCTGCAACTGCCGACCGACACTAAATTGATGATCCTGTCCCCGCTGATCGTCGGGCGAAAAGGCGAACAGATTGATCTCTTCGACGAATTGCGCGCGCAGGGCTTCGTGCGGCTCAGGATCAACGGTAAAGTATACGAAATAGATAATCTTCCCAAGCTGCAGAAAACTCGCAAACACACCATCGAAGTGGTGGTGGACCGCCTTAAAGTACGGCCCGATGTCAAGCAACGGCTGGCCGAATCGTTTGAAACCGCACTGCGACACGCCGACGGTCGAGCACTGGCAGTGGAAATCGACAGTGGGCGCGAGCATTTATTTTCCGCCAAATTCGCCTGCCCGGTGTGCAGTTATTCTCTGCCGGAACTCGAGCCGCGGCTGTTTTCCTTCAACAATCCGATGGGCGCTTGCCCGCGCTGCGACGGTTTGGGGCAAATCAGCTTTTTCGACCCCAAGCGTGTGGTCGCCTTCCCGCATCTCAGCCTCGCATCCGGCGCTATCAAGGGCTGGGACCGACGCAATCAGTTCTATTTCCAGATGCTGGCAAGTCTCGCCTCGCATTTCCATTTCGACCTGGAGACCCCTTTTGAAAAACTGCCGAAATCCATTCAGGAACTGATTTTGAACGGCAGCGGCAGGGAAAAAATCAAATTTACTTACCTCGGCGAACGCGGCAATAATTACCAGCGCGAACACGCTTTCGAGGGCATCATTCCCAATCTCGAGCGGCGTTACCGGGAAACCGATTCGCTGGTGGTGCGGGAAGAACTGGCGAAATATCTCAACAGCCAACCCTGTCCGCAATGCCAGGGCACGCGACTGCGTCGCGAAGCACGCCATGTGCGTGTGGCAAATCGAACTATATATGAAATAAGCTCGATGCCGTTGCAGCAAACGGTGCAGTTTTTTGAAAGCATCGAATTAACCGGCGCCAAGCAGGCCATTGCGGAAAAGATAATCAAGGAAATCGTCAGTCGCCTGCAATTTCTCAACAACGTTGGCCTCGATTATCTTTCTCTCGAGCGCTCCGCAGACACCCTTTCCGGCGGAGAGGCGCAGCGCATCCGCTTGGCGAGCCAGATCGGCTCGGGATTGACTGGCGTCATGTACGTGCTGGACGAGCCGTCGAT
The DNA here is from genome assembly GCA_035624535.1 of Burkholderiales bacterium. Lineage (GTDB taxonomy): Bacteria > Pseudomonadota > Gammaproteobacteria > Burkholderiales > JAHFRG01 > JAHFRG01. The sequence continues at coordinate 23,069 of DASPRI010000209.1, read as the reverse complement.
TGGCCTGCATCAGCGTGACAATGGGCGATTGCTGGACACATTGAAACGGCTGCGTGATCTCGGCAACAGCGTCATTGTCGTTGAGCACGATTACGAAGCGATAATGAACGCGGATCATGTGGTAGACATGGGCTTGGGCGCAGGGGAGCACGGCGGGCGGGTGGTTGCGGAAGGTTCACCGCAGCAAATACGCCAACACTCGGAGTCGCTTACCGGCCAGTATCTGGCCGGCAAACGCACCATTAAACTGCCGGGGTTGCGCCATAAACCGGACCGCAAACGCACCCTGCATCTCTTGGGCGCGAGCGGCAACAACCTCAAGCAGATCAACCTGAATCTGCCTCTTGGATTGATGGTGTGCGTGACAGGGGTTTCCGGTTCCGGCAAGTCCACTCTGATCAACGACACCTTATATAACGCCGTAGCCCGGCATCTTTATGGTAGCCCGATAGAACCCGCGCCACACGTGGCCATCGATGGCATGGAATTTTTCGACAAAGCAATCAGCGTGGATCAAAGCCCTATAGGCCGAACCCCGCGCTCCAATCCTGCGACCTACACCGGTCTTTTCACTCCGATCCGCGAGCTTTATGCGGGCGTGCCCCAGGCGCGCGAACGTGGTTACGGGCCGGGGCGCTTCTCGTTCAACGTCAAGGGCGGGCGCTGCGAAGCGTGCCAGGGCGACGGGGTGTTAAAAGTGGAAATGCATTTCCTGCCGGATATCTATGTGCCCTGCGATGTGTGTCATGGCAAACGCTACAACCGGGAAACGCTGGAGATCCAGTACAAAGGAAAGAACGTCCATGAAATCCTGCAAATGACGGTGGAACAGGCTTATGAGTTTTTCTCACCGGTGCCGGTGGTAGCAAAAAAACTTCGCACCCTGCTGGACGTGGGATTGGGTTATATCAAGCTGGGCCAGTCCGCGACCACGCTTTCCGGCGGCGAAGCGCAGCGTGTCAAACTCTCACTCGAGCTTTCCAAGCGCGACACGGGCCGAACGCTCTATATTCTGGACGAACCCACTACCGGGCTGCATTTCCACGATATCGATTTGCTGCTCAAGGTTCTGCACAGCCTGCGCGACCACGGCAACACCGTGGTGGTGATCGAGCACAATTTGGACGTGATCAAAACGGCGGACTGGATCATTGATCTCGGCCCCGAGGGCGGCGATGGAGGTGGGCGCGTCATCGCCGAAGGCACACCGGAAGACATTGCGAAAAACCGGCAGAGCTACACCGGTATGTATCTCAAAAGCGTGCTGCAAGCCGCAGCTTAGCTCGGCTTGCCGCCCCTGCTCCTGACCTCCTGCAATTTGCGGCTAATGCGAAATGAGTTTGCCTTTTACCAATTCGTAGATGCTGCCGGCAAAACGGTCGGCATCGGCAAGCACTTTGTTGAGCTCTGCCAGTTTCTGTCGGTTAAATGCCTCGTCCTTTATTGCCGCGGTATTGACATATACGTTAAGCGCGGCGCTTTTGAGGCCCGCGCAAGCAGCGAGCACCGCCACGCCCGCGTCACTCACCACATTGACATTGCCTTTTTCCGCTACGCGTTTCGACAGCTGCATGACCTCGAAGCAAACTTTGGCGCAATTCAACGGTACTTGGGTAGCATGCTTCAACGCATCCTGGATTGCCGCCGCGCGTATGGCTTTTTCCTGATCGCTGCTCTTCGGCATGCCATAGGTCGCCATCACCTGATTGAACGCCTCCACGTCGTCATTGATCATGCCGGTAAGGCGGTGCCGCAAATTCTCCGACTGTGCCAGCAGTTCGCGCATTTCCGCTTCGACTTCGGCGTAATTCTTCTTGCCGATGGTAAGATTGCACACCATGCTCACCAGCGCCCCGCCCATCGCCCCCATCACTGCGGCGGCGCTTCCGCCTCCCGGCGTAGAGCTCGAGCCAGCAAGTTCAGTTAGAAATTTCTGGATGGAATCGTCTTTAATCACAGCTTATCCTTTCGTTTATTGGGGGACCCGACCCGAGGTTTCCCGGTAAAAAAGAAATGGTAGACTATCCGCTTCAGTCTGAGGGCCCAAGAATGAAAAAGCTCCTGTTCCAGTTTGATACCGACCCCTATCCCAGCGTATTTGATACCGTGGTTGCCTACGATGGCGGCGCTGATCATGTTACCGGATACAGCAATGTTACGCCGCAAAATGTAGGCTTTCTGGTGGACGGTACAATTTTTACCCGCGCCCCCAAGGAAAAGAAATATACCGCAATTTTTATCGGCGGCAGCAACATGGAAGCAGGCCAGATTTTACTTAAGGCCGTCAAGAAAAAATTCTTCGCCAATTTCCGCGTTTCGGTGATGCTCGATAGCAACGGCTCAAACACTACCGCTGCCGCCGGCGTCGCGATGCTCACCCGCTCCGGATCGGTTGCCGGAAAGCGCGCAGTCGTGCTGGCGGGAACCGGCCCTGTGGGGCTTCGCGCTGCTGCACTACTGGCAAAAGAAGGCGCGCAGGTTGTGGTCACCTCGAGAAAGCGCGACCGGGCTGAAAACGCCTGCAAGCAGATCCAGGAGCGCTTCGCTGTCAATGTCAGTCCGCTGGAAGCAGCCGATAATGCGGCGCGCGGCGCAGCGCTCAAAGGCACTCAAATCGTTTTTGCCGCGGGCGCGGCTGGAGTGCAATTGCTGGAAGAAAGCCATTGGCAAAACAATCCAAGCATTGAGCTGATGGCAGATGCGAACGCCACGCCCCCCCTGGGAATTGCCGGCGTGGACATGATGGACAAGGCTGCGAACCGCAACGGCAAAACCGTTTACGGCGCAATCGGCTTCGGGGGCCTCAAGCTGCAAGTGCATCGTGCATGCATCGGCAAGTTGTTCGAAAGCGAAAACCAGGTTTTCGACGCCGAGGAGATCTATGCCATCGCGAAGAGCATGGCGCAGTAATTATGGCCTCGATTGCCCCACGCAAGCTCTTGCTGGACAGCTTTAAAGCGGCGCTTGCCGCAGCAGATCCTCTGCAAATCGTTCCTCGCCATTTGCCCGAGGTCCCCAAGGGGCGCACCTTGGTTGTCGGCGCGGGCAAAGCCGCCGCTTCCATGGCATTTGCCGTGGAAAAGCATTGGCCCAAAAAAAATGCGCTTTCCGGCGTGGTCATTACGCGCTATGGCCATAGCCTGCCTACGCGCCACATCAAGGTCGTCGAAGCCGGCCATCCCATTCCTGACGCGAGTGGCGAAACCGCAGCAAGGGAAATCTTTGAGGAAGTGAAGAGGCTCGGGGTGAACGACTTGTTGCTCGCCCTGATTAGCGGCGGCGGCTCAAGCCTGCTCTCGCTACCGGTCGCCGGTGTCAGCATGGAAGATCTACGGGCAATCACGAGGCAATTGCTGCTTTGTGGCGCAACGATTCAGGAGATCAATACCGTGCGCAAGCACTTGTCAGCCATTCAGGGCGGAAGATTGGCCGCCGCTAGCAAGGCGCCAGTGGTCGCGCTCATCATTTCCGACGTCACAGGTGATGATCCGACGCATATTGCCTCGGGTCCGTGTACTGCCGATCCGACAACCTACAGCGATGCGCTGCGAATTATTTCCCGATATCAGGTCAGAGCGCCCGAACCCGTCATGGACATTTTGCACCGGGGTCAAGAGGGCAGGCTCGAGGAGACTCCCAAGCCAAATAACAAAGTGTTTCGCAAAGTTGAAAACCATGTGATTGCAACGGCGCATAATTCATTGCATGCGGCTGCAAGATATTTCCGCAAACAGGGCATCAAGACCGCAGTTCTGGGCGATACTATAACCGGCGAAGCGCGCGAGGTGGCAAAGGTTTTTGGCGGTTTGGCGCGCCAAATTCTCAGATACGGCGAACCCTGGAAAGCACGTGTAGCGCTGATCTCGGGGGGCGAGACCACGGTGACCGTGCGGGGCAACGGCCGCGGCGGACGTAACACCGAATTCCTGCTCTCGCTGGCTATAGATTTGCAAGGCATGAAAGATGTTTATGCGCTTTCCTGCGGCACTGACGGATCGGACGGCACCGGCGATAATGCTGGCGCGCTGATTACTCCTGATACCTTGCAGCGCGCCCGCAAACTCGACCTAAACCCGGAAAAGCTGCTGACCAATAATGACAGCTACAGCTTTTTCCACGCTTTACGTGATCTCGTCATGACCGGCGCGACTCGGACCAATGTCAACGATTTCCGCGTGCTCATCGTGGGCTAGTGTTGGAAATTGAGCTCGAGTTTCGATTGGGGACAGAATGGAAGACAATGAGCTTGAGCAACGATTTGCTCGGATAGAAAATCGTCTCAAACTGCTCGAGACGAAGCTGGCGCAGGCTGCAGACCAGAAACCGGCGCTTGGCGAGATAAGCGTGGCGCAATTTGCCCATGCCCCCAGGATAGTTGATTCCACAGCCAAGACCGCCGGCGAAAAAAAGGCGTCTTCCGTTACCAGCGTATTGGGATGGGTAGGCTTGACCGCTTTAGTACTGGCGGCGGCATATCTCATCCGTCTGGCGCTCGACACCGGCTGGCTCACCCCGCTGCGGCAAATAACCATCGCGGTCCTCGGTGCAGTGGTTTTGATTGGCGCGGGTTTTCTGCTGCGTGCTACCGACCGTCGCTACGCGGGCCTTCTGCCGGCTGGAGGAGTGGTCATCCTCTTCCTGTCGATCTACGGGGCGCACCTGTATTACGGATTCCTCGAACCCGGGTCGGCAGCGGCAGCCGTGGTCTTGGTCTGTATTGTTTCACTGTGGTTATGCCGGGTTTTTGCGAGCGAGCTTTACGCGATGTTTGCCATAATTGGCTCGTACTCTGCGCCTTTTTTACTATCGAGCCTGAGCGCCGCCATCACCGAGCTGGTGATTTACTTTTCGGCTTGGAGCATCGTATTCAGTGTCTACTCCATTTGGATCGGGCGCAGGCTGATCTATTTACTCGCTCTTTATTTTGCGCTGATCGGATTCGACCTCGTATGGCATGACGGAGTCGCCGAAGAGTGGGTGTCCGCGCTGGCTTTCCAGACAGTACAGTTTCTGATCTTTGCCGCCGCCACCGTTTTATTTTCCATCCGCCATCAAACGCCGCTGGACCGTGATACCGCGCTGCTTCATCTTCCGGCGCTGCTCGTCTTTTACTTTCTGCAGTACACGCTGCTCAACAGACACCTGCCGGTTTATGCCCCGTGGATTGCGGCGGCAAGCGCGCTGGCGCTGGCAGTAATCTATGGCTTAACCCGCGCTACCCTCAAGCGTCCGCTGCCCGGCGGTGAACTTCTTCTGTCTGCCTATATCGCGCTGGTGCTGTTTCATGCCGGCTACATTGAATCCGTGCCAAGAAGTTGGGCGCCCTGGGTCGCTTTCCTGCTCATGCCAGCGACTGCCATGGTCAGCCTTTCCAGCAGTGCTGCGGGCATCGTGCGCTGGCCTTTGTGGCTGGTGGTCGGCATCATCTTCGCGGTCAATTATCTGCGCATAGTGCTCAATACCGATGTCCAAACGGTTCCTGCACGGGAGTTGCTGGCTATTCTCTATGCCCTGGGGCTTTACGCAGGCTATTACTTTGGCCGTAATCTACAAGCGCTGCGCCAGACGCTGATGCTGTTACTTTACGGCGGTCATATCAGCCTCATGGCAGCTGCGGTGCAACTGCTCCACGAACGAATCGTGGTGTCAACCGTCTGGGGTTTCTTGGCTTTGACTTGTTTGGTTCTGTCGTTAACGCAGCGCAATCGCGAACTCGGCCAGTCGTCCCTGCTGATATTTGCCGCTACGGTGGGCAAGGTTTTACTCTACGACTTGTCAGGGGCTGCACCGTTGCTGCGCATTATAAGTCTAGTCCTGCTGGGTATTACCTTTTATCTCGGTGGCTTGCTGTACCAGCGCTTACTGGGCGTGGAAAGTGAAAAATAGGATCTCTAGAAATCGCGGATTTTGAAGCTGCGTTGCTTCGATCGCAGTTTCAAACCCGAAGTCGCATCTGTACCATCTGATCGTACACTAATCCACCGTTGGAAATTTTCGCCGCGGGATTCATCTTGTGCTTCTGGACTTTCCCGGGCGTGAGCAAATGCGTCACGGAAATCCCTTGCATCACGAGGTAATCGGAAATGAGCGCCCGGTGGCAGCGCCAAGGCAAGCGCTCGGCGCACATAATGGCGGTGCGGTATTTCTGCGCGCTCTTAATCAGCGCAGAAACTCCAGCGTTGAACGGCGCCGATTCCATGTAATCCGCGTAGCCGCGAAAGCCCCTGCTTCTCAACGCCACATGTTTTGAATCGGCTCTAGGTTTCCTGAATCCACCCAAACTTTCGCCTTCCCACCGGTAATCTATGCCATGCGCGGAAAGTAATGCAGCAAGCTGCTCCCGGGAAAATTGCGGATTGCGGCGCGAGCCGGGATAGCTTCTGACATCCGCCAAACACTCCACCCCAGCTTCATCGAGCATTTGCACTAACTCAGACGCGGTGCGGTTGCCGTGGCCAATGGTCCAGATGGTAAACGATTGCCCGTTCATTTATTCCGCTCAAAAAATTCTTGCCACGTATATCGGATGCCGATATCTTAGAATAATGCCACCAAGTTCCTAACAAAACAGGAGCGGCACTATGAAATCCTGGCTTTCCCGCCTTGCTGATTTTAAGGCTAATCGAGTAGATTTTCGCGGGGCAATCGCCGAGTTCCTGAAACTCGAGTCGTCCGGTGGGCTTATCCTGATGTGTTTGGCGGTGTTGGCGATGGTCTTGGTCAATTCGCCATTTGCCGTCTATTACTTTGGGTTTTTGCAAACAACTATAAGCATTCATGCAGGCGAATTTGGGCTGGCGAAACCGCTCTTGCTGTGGGTCAACGATGGGCTGATGGCGGTTTTTTTCTTTCTCGTCGGCCTCGAGTTGAAGCGCGAGATATTGGAAGGAGAGCTCTCCCGTCCGTCGCAAATCGTTCTGCCCGGCCTGGCTGCCTTGGGCGGGATCGTGATGCCGGCGGTTGTTTATGCCTACTTGAACTGGGGCGACCCGGTTACTATGGCAGGCTGGGCGATTCCAGCCGCTACCGACATCGCGTTCGCAGTCGGGGTGCTTAGTTTGCTTGGCAACCGGGTACCGCCTTCATTGAAAATTTTCTTGCTTAGCGTTGCAATATTTGACGACCTCGGGGCCATCATCATCATCGCGGTCTATTATTCGGATAAGCTATCAATGCTGTCACTATTGCTCGCGGGAATTGCCGCGCTCGTCCTTTTCTACTTCAACAAGAAAGGCATTGCCCGCCCGGCACCTTACGTGATAATCGGGGTCGCGCTTTGGGTGGCAGTGCTCAAATCGGGAATTCACGCGACACTTGCAGGGGTCTTGCTGGCATTTTTCATACCTCTCAAGAGCCATCGCGAACAAGAAAAGTCTCTGTTGCGGCATTTCGAGCACAGCCTGCACCCTTGGGTGGCGTACGGGGTACTTCCGGTGTTTGCGTTCGCCAATGCCGGAATTTCATTTCACGGGCTCACCTTCGCCAGCCTGCTCGAACCGGTACCGTTAGGCATTGCCGCAGGTCTATTTTTCGGCAAGCTGATCGGGGTGCTTCTTGCGACAGGAATCGCCGTTGCGACCGGTCTGGCAACCCTGCCGAGCGGCACGCGCTGGTCCGAAATGTGCGGAATCGCTTTGGTCTGCGGGGTGGGATTTACAATGAGCTTCTTCATCGGCTCGCTTGCATTTGAAGAGGCCCCCGAGTACGCAACCGGCGTTCGTCTCGGGGTGTTGGCAGGGTCACTCTTATCAGCGGTCGCCGGATATCTGGTGCTGCGCTTTTTCTCGCGCAGGTCCGGCGCCTAGCAGCTTGCAATGCTTTAAGGCATCGCCGGCTCAGTTACTTTATCATTTCAACTGCATCGCCGATTTTCAAATCGAGTTCCCGCGCAGCATTGCCGCAGCTAATGGCGATCTCGGCAAGGCCCACGCAGTTTTCATACCAAAACGGCGTTCCACTCGGAACATCTGCGAATATTGTCGCGCGCCTTAAGCGCCCGCCATGCACCAGAAGCTGACTATTAAACATCAGGGATTTGGCGCGCATTCCGGTCATGGCGTTGCCATAATGATCGATGTAAATGATTTCCGCCAAATTCTCCGCGTCTAGGCAAACCCGCAGCGAATTAATTTCTTCCAATTTATCGCTGGGAAATTTTCCCGCGGCCACGAGCGCGGCAACCGGAGCGAACAGATCGCGGCCATGAAAAGTGTGGGAAAGGTTTCGGGGACGCCAATGGATACGCCAGAATTCGCTTTTGCTCGCTCTCGCCGCAGCGACCGAAAGCAAGCCATTATCCGGCCCCACAAACCATTTGCCGTCGGCGGACACCACGACAGCATCACGTGCGCTCCCCACGCCCGGGTCAACGACTGTAAGGAACACGCTTTCCGGCGGAAATTGAGGCACCAGGGCCGCAAGCAAATGCGCGCTCGCCTTGACGTTGAATGCCGGCGCGTCATGCAGCAAATCGATGCAATGCGCGCGCGGCGAAGTTTGGTAGAGCACGCTCTTGACCTGTCCGACGTACACGCTGGCGTGACCAAAATCGGTAAAAAGGACGATCATGGCCGGTGATTTTAAGCCATTCAGCGCAAGCGCGCAGAGAAGTCAATGATCGACTGAACGGTCAAAAATTTCCGCGGCGTCTGCGCGGCAAAAAAAACGCGCGCCGGGCCAGTCAAAAATTTCCTTTGCCGGATATCTTCAGCTCTTGGATGTCTTGCCCTTGGTTTCTTCTTTCGGCTCGGGGCGATCCATGAGCTGAACCAGGGCCATGGACGCGTTGTCGCCGTTGCGAAAGCCGAATTTGAGAATGCGCAAATAGCCGCCGTTGCGTTTGGCATAGCGCGGCCCTAGTTCATTGAAGAGTTTGGCCACGATTTCCCTGTCCCGCAGGCGGTTATACGCCAAGCGCCGATTGGCAAGCGAAGGCTTTTTGCCCAGCGTGATCAATGGCTCGGCGACCCGCCGCAGTTCCTTCGCCTTGGGAAGCGTGGTCTTGATGGTCTCAAAGCGCAGCAAGGAATTGGTCATATTGCGCAACATCGCCACGCGATGGCTGGTCGTCCGGTTGAGCTTTCTCAATCCCTGGCGGTGGCGCATGACCAGTTATCCTTTGCTTTCCAGCCCCGCAGGCGGCCAGTTTTCCAGTTTCATGCCGAGCGTCAGCCCGCGCGATGCAAGGACATCCTTGATTTCGTTAAGCGATTTGCGGCCGAGATTGGGTGTTTTCAGCAATTCGGTCTCGCTACGCTGGATGAGATCGCCAATGTAATAGATGTTTTCCGCTTTCAGGCAATTCGCCGAACGCACGGTAAGTTCCAGATCGTCCACGGGGCGCAGTAAAATCGGGTCCACCTGCGGGACTTTGGGTTGTTCAACTTCCAAAGTCGTGCCTTTGAGATCGGCAAATACCGACAGCTGGTCTACTAGGATGCGAGCCGCATAGCGTATCGCTTCCTCTGGATCAATCACTCCGTTGGTCTCGATATCCATCACCAGCTTGTCCAAGTCCGTGCGCTGCTCGACACGCGCGCTCTCCACAGCATAGCTCACCCGCCGCACCGGGCTGAACGAAGCATCCAAAACAATGTTGCCAATCTTGCGCTTTTCCTCCGGCAATTGACGCATGGTTCCGGCCACGTAGCCGCGCCCCATTTCAACTTTGATTTGCATATCCAGTTTGCCGCCGGGTGTTAAATGCGCGATTACGTGGTCAGGGTTGATGATTTCGACATCGTGCCCGCCCTCAATATCGCCTGCGGTAACTACACCTTCACCGCTTTTTTTGAGGGTAAGCATCGCCTCCTGGCGATTGTGCAGCTTGAGCACGATACCCTTGAGGTTAAGCAGAATATCGACCACGTCTTCTTGCACGCCATCCAGCGCCGAGTACTCATGCAGCACGCCGCTAATGGTGACCTCGGTGGGGGCAAAGCCGGGCATCGATGAAAGCAGTATGCGGCGCAGTGCATTACCGAGGGTGTGGCCGTAGCCCCGTTCGAACGGCTCCATGGTCACTTTGGCATGCACTGGCGAAATAGTTTGCACATCTATAATACGCGGCTTGAGAAAAGCACTGCTTTGCATGGCTAAAACCTCTCTAGATCCATTGCTGATTACTTGGAATACAACTCGACTACTAAACTCTCATTGATGGTGGTGGGCAGCTCGGAGCGCTGCGGCTGGGCCTTGAAAACGCCTTTCCTGGCCTTGCTGTCAACCTCAATCCATTCCGGAAAGCCGCGCGCTTCCGCCGCTTCAACCGAAGCCTTAATGCGCAAATGCCCTTTGGCTTTTTCCGCGACTTCGACCACGTCGCCAGGGCGCACCTGATAGGACGGGATATTGACGCGCTTGCCGTTCACCAGAATGCCGTTGTGACGCACGATCTGCCGCGCCTCGGAGCGCGATGCGCCGAAGCCCATGCGGTAAGAAACGTTATCCAGGCGCGATTCCAGCAGTTGCAGCAGGGTTTCGCCAGTAATGCCTTTGCGGCGGTCGGCGTCCTCGTAGGTATTGCGAAACTGTCTTTCCAGCAAACCATAGATGCGGCGTAGTTTTTGTTTCTCGCGCAATTGCACTGCGTAACCGGACAGGCGAACGTTTTTCTGACCATGCAGACCGGGAGCGTAACTCCTGCGCTCTATCGAGCACTTGTCGGTAAAACACTTCTCCCCTTTTAGAAACAGCTTCTCGCCTTCGCGGCGACACTGTCGACATTTTGCGTCAAGATTTCTGGCCATGAGCTTACCTGGATCAGATTCGGCGTCGTTTCGGCGGGCGGCAGCCGTTATGAGGTACCGGAGTCACGTCGGAGATACTGGTTATCTTGAATCCGACCGCATTGAGCGCGCGTACCGCAGATTCGCGTCCCGGGCCCGGCCCCTTAATGCGCACTTCAAGATTTTTCACGCCGCATTCTTGGGCCGCGCGACCTGCTTGCTCGGCAGCCACCTGGGCGGCAAAAGGCGTGCTCTTGCGCGAACCCTTAAACCCCGCCACACCCGAGGTCGCCCAAGCCAGCGTGTTGCCTTGGCGGTCGGTGATGGTGACGATGGTGTTGTTGAATGAAGCGTGAATGTGAGCGATTCCTTCGGCTACGTTCTTCTTCGCCTTTTTCCGCACTCTCACGCTGGGCTTAGTTACCATGGACGGTATCCTCGTTTAAGCTTTCCCGGTCACGCTGGGAGTTGGCGCCTTGGCCAGCCGCACCGCCTTGCGCGGACCTTTACGAGTGCGCGCGTTGGTGCGAGTGCGCTGACCGCGCACCGGCAGACCGCGGCGATGGCGCTGCCCCCGGTAACAACCCAGGTCAATGAGCCGCTTGATGTTCATCGAAACCTCGCGCCGCAGGTCGCCCTCCACGGTGAACTTGCTCACTTGCTCGCGCAATTTGTCCATTTCCGCGTCAGACAAATCTTTAATCTTGGTGGATATATCCACTCCCGCTGAGGCGCATATTTTGCGCGCACGTGCGCGTCCGATACCGTAAATCGCAGTCAGCGCGATTTCTGCGTGCTGCTGGTTCGGAATATTGACGCCTGCTATGCGAGCCATACTGTTCCTAAAGATAAAAACTGGTGATTATAGGGTTAATGCTCAAAGTATTCAATCGAGTCGACTAGCCCTGGCGTTGCCGATGCCGGGGGTCCGAGCAAATTACGCGCACCACGCGCTTGCGCCGGATGATTTTGCATTTGCGGCACATCTTTTTCACTGATGTTCGTACTTTCATTTCCTTTCCTTCATTTGGCGCGGAACACGATTCGCGCCCGAGTTAAATCATACGGAGTAAGTTCAACCGTCACTTTGTCACCAGGTAAGATGCGAATGTAGTGCATGCGCATCTTTCCGGAAATATGTCCCAGTACAACATGTCCATTCTCGAGTTTTACGCGAAACGTGGCATTGGGAAGGGTTTCCAGGATCTCCCCCTGCATCTGTATCGTTTCTTCCTTAGCCATGCTTATTCCGGCTTTACCTCGCCGGCAAGCCACCGCCCTTGAAACTGGCTTTTTTCAGCAGGCTTTCATACTGATGAGACATGATGTAGGCCTGCACCTGCGCCATGAAATCCATGGTTACAACGACCACGATTAACAATGATGTCCCGCCAAAATAAAATGGCACGCTCCATTTCACAATCAAGAACTCTGGCAACAGGCACACCAGGGTCACATAAAGCGCCCCCGCCAGCGTGAGGCGCGTCATGATGTATTCGATATAGCGCCCGGTCTGCTCTCCCGGCCGGATGCCTGGCAAGAAAGCGCCGCTTTTTTTCAGATTGTCTGCGGTTTCCTTGGGGTTGAACACCAGCGCAGTATAAAAGAAGCAGAAAAAAATGATCGCCGAAGCGTACAGCAGCACATAAATTGGCTGGCCCGGATGAAGCGTCGCTCCGATGTCTTTAAGCCAGGTTAACTTCTCGCTGCTGCCGAACCAACCGGCAAGCGTGGCAGGAAACAGGATAATGCTGGACGCGAAAATCGGCGGAATCACTCCCGACATGTTCAGTTTCAGCGGTAGGTGCGAGCTCTGTCCACCGTAAATCTTGCGCCCGATTTGGCGCTTGGCGTAATTCACCAGTATTTTGCGCTGACCGCGCTCCACGAACACCACGACGCCGGTAATGACGATGGCCCCAACGAATAGCAGCAGCACTAGCGGGATCGGAAACGCCCCGGTGCGAGTCAATTCCAGCGTCCCGCCAACCGCGTGTGGCAGCCCGGCGACAATACCGGCGAAAATAATCAGCGAGATGCCGTTGCCGACGCCGCGCTCGGTAATCTGCTCACCGAGCCACATCAGAAACATGGTACCGGTCACCAGCGTTACCATGGTGGTCAACCGAAACATGATTCCCGGGTCGAGCACCAGCCCCGGCTGCGATTCCAGCGCAATTGCAATGCCCATCCCCTGGAACATCGCCAGCAACACCGTGCCATAGCGAGTGTATTGGGTGATCTTCCGCCGTCCGGATTCGCCCTCTTTTTTCAAAGCCTCAAGTTGCGGCGACACTACGGTCATCAATTGCATGATGATGGATGAGGAAATATAAGGCAGTATCCCCAGCGCAAATATGGTAAAGCGCAACAGCGCGCCGCCCGAAAATACATTGAACATGCCGAGTATTCCGCCCTGCTGCGAGCGGAACAGGTCCGCAAGATGCGCCGGATCTATGCCTGGCACCGGGATATGCGCCCCGATCCGGTAGACCACGAGGGCCCCGAGCAAGAACAGGAGGCGTTTCTTGAGGTCTCCCATCTTGCCGTACATCCCGAGCAATGAATTGTCGGTGGTAGCCATTTATCCTTTCGCGGTCTCTTCAATGCTGCCGCCAGCTCCTTCGATAGCGGCACGGGCGCCCTTGCTGACTCGCACGCCCTTAAGCTTGACGGCGCGGGCAATCTTGCCGGAGAGCATGATCTTTACGTCCTGAGCCATTGCCGGCACAATGCCCGCCTGTTTCAGCGCCAAGATGTCAATTTCTTTTACGTCCACGGCGTTCAACTCGGAAAGCCGCACTTGTGCAGTACGCATTTTGCTCGGCGAAATGAAACCACGTTTGGGAAGGCGGCGTTGCAGCGGCATTTGCCCACCCTCAAAACCGAGCTTATGAAAGCCACCGGAACGCGCTTTCTGCCCTTTGTGGCCGCGCCCCGCTGTTTTGCCCGACCCCGAACCGGGCCCGCGCGCAACGCGGCGCCTGCTACGCTTGCTGCCGAGAGCGGGCTTGATGCCGTTGAGCTGCATTCAGTCCTCGTATTTCACCAAGTAGCTTACTTTGTTGATCATGCCGCGTACCGCGGGAGTGTCTTCGAGCTCAACGCTGTGGTGCAGCCAGCGCAAGCCCAAACCGCGCACCGTGGCGCGGTGCGATTTGCTGGTATTGATGACGCTCTTCGCCAGAGTCACCCTTATCTTTCCGGACGGTTTTCTTTTGGCCATTTTTACTCCGATATTTGTTCCACGGTCTTGCCGCGCTTCGCCGCGATTTCCGACGGCGTGTACATCGCCTTCAAGCCCTTAAGGGTAGCGCGCACCACGTTGTAGGGATTGGTCGAACCGATGCATTTGGCCAGTACGTTGCTCACACCCATCACTTCAAAAATCGCCCGCATCGGCCCTCCGGCAATAATTCCGGTACCTTCGCAGGCGGGTTGCATGTAGACCGTCGCCGAACCATGTTTGCCCACCACGGGATGATACAGCGTGCCATTCTTGAGAGCGACCTTGATCATTTTGCGTCGTGCTTCGTCCATGGCTTTTTGCACCGCCACCGGTACTTCCCGCGCCTTGCCCTTGCCCATGCCAACCCCGCCATCGCCGTCGCCCACCACAGTGAGCGCAGCAAATCCCAGGACGCGGCCGCCTTTCACCACTTTAGTGACGCGGTTGACCGAAACCATTTTCTCCCTGAGACCGTCGCTGCGTGGTTGTGCCTGTTGCATTTTCGCCATTGTTTACCCCGCTAAAATTTCAGGCCGTGCTCGCGTGCGGCTTCTGCCAACGCTTTGACACGGCCGTGATACTTGAACCCTGAACGATCAAAGGCTACGCTCACGATGCCCTGCTTCTTGGCTTTTTCAGCAATGCGCTTGCCCACCACCGACGCAGCCTTGACGTTACCACCGTATTTCAGTTTCTTGCGCACTTCGGGCTCCAGTGTCGAAGCCGCCACCAGGATCCTGGCGCCATTGGCATCGGCCACCTGTGCGTAGATATGGTAATTGGTACGGTGCACCATCAGGCGCAATGCCTTGAGCTCGGCAATTTTATTGCGAGTCTTACGCGAGCGTCGCAGTCGCGCTTGTTTCTTCTGGTCCATATGCTCGTCTACTTCTTTTTAGTCTCTTTCATGTTCACCACTTCGTCAGCATAGCGCACGCCTTTGCCTTTATACGGCTCGGGCTTGCGATAAGCACGCACTTCAGCAGCCATTTGCCCCACCAGCTGTTTGTCTGTACCTTTAATCACGATGTCGGTCTGAGAGGGTGTTTCAACTTTGACGCCTTTGGGCATCTGATGCACCACCGGGTGCGCGAATCCGACTGTCAAATTGAGCTTATCGCCCTGCGCTTGAGCTCGGAAGCCTACGCCGACCAAAGTGAGCTTTTTCTCGAACCCCTTGGTCACCCCATGAATCATGTTGGCAACCAATGCACGCAGCGTGCCGGACATAATATTGGCCTGCGGCATTTTGTTGGTCACCTTGAATAGCAACTTGTTTCCATCGCGCTCGACCGTGACGTCTCCCTTGAGACGTTGCTTCAAGGTTCCCAATGGGCCTTTCACCACGACTTCGGCCGGCGACAATGTGACTTCGACTCCTGCCGGCACCGTCACCGGATTATTGCCTATTCGCGACATTTCCTCATGGACCTATTTAATTATGCAACAATACACAGCACTTCGCCGCCCAGACCGGTAGCTCGCGCCTTGCGGTCAGTCATCACCCCTTTGGAAGTGGAGATAATGGCGATACCCATACCGTTCATCACTTTCGGGATATCGCGGTTGGCTTTATAGATACGCAATCCCGGTCGACTCACGCGCTCTATTTTTTCGATCACCGGACGACCGGCATAGTATTTTAGGGCGATTTCGAGCTGCGCCTTTCCTTGCAACTCCCGCACTGCAAACTCTTCAACATAACCTTCTTCCTTGAGCACCTGGGCGATCGCCACTTTCAGCCTCGAGGAAGGAATCGCCACGTTTGTTTTTTCCGCAAGCTGGGCATTGCGGATGCACGTCAGCATATCGGCAATGGGATCAGTCATACTCATGTCTTTTATCCCTTACCAACTGGCCTTGATGATGCCTGGAATCTCGCCACGCATAGCAATTTCCCGGAGCTTACTGCGGCCCAGGCCGAATTTCCGGTACACGCCGCGCGGCCGTCCGGTCAGCGAACAGCGATTCCGCAGTCTCACGGGGCTGGCATTGCGGGGTAGCTGTTGCAATTTAAGCCTCGCCTCATGCCTGTCCTCCTCGCTTAACTTGATATTGCGGATGATGGCCAGTAACTCGGCCCGCTTCGCGGCAAATTTCTTGACCACGGCGCGGCGTTTCTGGTCACGGTTAATCAACGCTGTTTTTGCCATGCCGAACCTCAACTCTTGAACGGGAAATTAAATGCTGCGAGAAGCGCGCGCGCCTCCTCGTCAGTCTTAGCGGTGGTGGTGATCGTGATATTAAGTCCGCGCAGTGCGTCAATTTTGTCGTACTCGATCTCCGGAAAAATGATCTGTTCCTTGACCCCAATGTTGTAATTGCCGCGGCCGTCGAAAGATTTGGCCGACAGTCCACGAAAGTCGCGAATGCGCGGGATTGCAATGGACACCAGGCGGTCGAGAAACTCATACATGCGCTTGTCCCGCAGTGTGACCGTGCAGCCGACAGGATAGCCTCTGCGAATCTTGAATACGGCAATGGACTTTCGGGATTTCGTGACAACCGGTTTTTGTCCGGCAATTTTCTGGAGATCTGCAACCGCGTTGTCCATAATCTTCTTGTCCGCAACTGCCTCTCCTACCCCCATGTTTAGGGTAATTTTGCTGATGCGGGGCACCTGCATTGGCGTTTTGTAACCAAACTGCTTCATCAACTGCTTGACCGCGGTGTTTCTATAGAGAGTTTGTAAACGGGGCATGTCTGTCTACTTTCAGGCGTCCACCATTTCGCCGTTGGACTTGAAATAGCGCACCCTGCGCCCATCATCCAGCACTTTAATGCCGACACGATCAGCCTTCTGAGTGGTGGGATTAAATAACATGACGTTGGAAATATGGATCGGCATTTCTTTGTCAATTATTCCGCCGACGTTGTTTTTCATGGGATTGGGTTTCTGATGTTTTTTTACCTTGTTCACTCCTTCCACTAATACATGCTCCGCATCTATCAGCCGTAATACCGAGCCGCGCCGGCCTTTGTCCTTGCCGGTGGTCACAATGACATTATCGCCTTTCCTGATTTTGCGCATAAATTACTTTCCTACAGCACTTCCGGTGCCAAAGACACAATCTTCATGAAACGTTCGGTACGCAGCTCGCGCGTCACCGGGCCGAAAATTCGCGTTCCGATCGGTTCCAGCTTGGGACTCAACAGCACTGCAGCGTTGCCGTCAAATTTGATGAGCGATCCGTCCGTCCGCCGCACCCCTTTGGCGGTGCGCACGACCACAGCATGATAGATTTCGCCCTTCTTGACCCGGCCGCGTGGCACAGCGTCCTTGACGCTCACTTTGATAACGTCGCCAATGCCCGCGTACCGGCGTTTCGATCCGCCAAGTACCTTGATGCACATCACGGTGCGCGCGCCGGTGTTGTCCGCGACGTCCAGCACAGTCTGCATTTGAATCATTTTGGTTCATATCTCCAACTTAAACCGCCACCGCTTACACGAATTGACGGTCAGTCTTGGATCCCGTCAGGCAAGAAACGCTAAACTATTAAAATAACAAAAAATAGATACCACATGCATCGGAAGAGCGTGAATGATAAAGGATATCCCATCCGAAGGCAAATCAAACGATGCGCGCTTTCTCGATTAGTTTGCTCACCCGCCACGTTTTGGTTTTGGAAACCGGCCGGCATTCCTCGATTAGCACAACATCGCCCTCATGAAACTCATTCTTATCATCATGCGCATGGTATTTCTTGGAACGGGTGATAATTTTACCGTACAAGGGGTGTCGCACCTTGCGCTCGACCAGCACGGTTACCGTTTTGTCCATTTTGTCGCTCACCACGCGGCCACTCAAGGTTCGCTTGGATGTTTCGCTCACGGCCGTTTCGCCTTTTCGGTAAGCACGGTATTCACCCGCGCAATATCCTTCCGCACCTTGCGCAACTGGCTGAAATTGGCAAGCTGTTGCGTCGCCTTTTGCATACGCAGGCCGAATTGTGCTTTGAGCAGTTCTGCTAGCTCCTGCTTAAGTTCCGCTTCCTGCATGATCCTTAATTCGCTGATTTTCACCGTTTACCCCATTTGCCGTACCACAAACGTCGTTAGTATCGGCAGCTTCGCCGCTGCCAGACGGAATGCCTCGCGCGCCGATTCCTCGTTGACCCCGTCCATTTCATACAACACCTTGCCGGGCTGAATTTCAGCGACAAAGTATTCGGGATTTCCCTTGCCGTTACCCATGCGTACTTCAGCGGGCTTTTGTGAAACCGGTTTGTCGGGGAAAATACGTATCCAGATGCGTCCGCCGCGCTTGATGTAATGGGTCATGGCACGCCGCGCCGATTCGATCTGACGCGAAGTCAGCCGACCACGAGTAATTGCCTTCAGGCCAAATTCGCCGAAGCTTACCTTATTGCCGCGCGTGGCCACACCGGTGTTGCGGCCTTTTTGCTGTTTGCGGTACTTAGTTCTCGCGGGTTGCAGCATTTATCGCTCCTGAATTCACTTTTTTGCTTTGCTCCCGCCGCGGGCAGCTTTGGGCTTGGTCTCGATTGCGACGGTTGCCGCTTTGGCTTTAGCCGTGCTGCGGCTTTTGCTTTTAGTTTTGACTTCCACCGTAACCTTGCGCTTGGCTTCGGCTTCACGCTTGGGCTTGGCTTTGGTTCTGGGGCTCTCCGCTTGCCCGGCTTTGGGCTCGCTTGGTTTCAGTCTCGGTTTCTGTTCGAGTTCGCGCGGCGCCTCGTGCTTGGCTTCAATTTCACTGCGTTGAGGTTGTGGTTTGATTTTCTTTTCCATTTCTACTGCCGGTGCAGCCTGCGGCTGCTCGGTTTGCCCCATCAACTCACCTTTGAATACCCATACCTTGATGCCGATCACGCCATAGGTGGTTTTCGCTTCTGCGAATCCGTAATCAATATCAGCGCGCAAGGTATGTAGCGGGACCCGGCCTTCGCGGTACCATTCGCTGCGCGCGATTTCAATGCCGTTGAGTCTCCCGGAGCTTGCGATTTTGATACCCTGCGCCCCCAGGCGCATGGCGTTGGTGATCGCGCGCTTCATAGCACGCCGGAACATAATGCGCTTCTGGAGTTGCTGGGCGATACTCTCGGCAATCAGTTGTGCATCCAGCTCTGGTTTGCGGATCTCTTCAATGTTGACGTGCACAGGAATGTTCATCAGTTTTTGCAGCTCAATTTTCAGAGATTCAATGTCCTCGCCTTTTTTGCCGATGACTACGCCGGGTCTTGCGCTGTAAACCGTGATCCTAGCGTTCTTCGCCGGCCGCTCGATCACCACTTTACCTACCGCAGCATGGCTAAGCTTGTTTCTCAGAAATTCGCGTACCTTGATATCTTCGTTCAGCATTTCAGGAAAATACTTGCTGTTCGCGTACCAGCGCGAACTCCAGTTACGCAGCACGGAGAGGCGAAAACCCGTTGGATGAATCTTTTGTCCCATGACGCTCCTTTATTTGTCGCCCACCGTCACATAAATGTGGCAGGTGGGCTTGGTGATACGGTTGCCGCGACCTTTGGCGCGTGCCGTAAACCGTTTAAGGCTCGCACCGCGTTCGATGTAAATGGTGGTCACTTTAAGCTCGTCAATGTCGGCTCCGTCATTGTGCTCGGCATTGGCAATTGCCGATTCCAGTACTTTCCTGATGATTCCCGCGCCTCTCTTGGGGCTGAACGTGAGCATGTTAAGCGCCTTATCTACGGGCAGGCCACGGATCTGGTCCGCCACCAGCCGCCCTTTTTGTGCCGATAAACGCACGCCCCGCAGTACCGCAGAGGTTTTCACCATCGTCTCCTATTTTTTCTCCGCTTCTTTTGCCGGTTCTTTACCTGCCTCTTTGCCCACCTCACGACCTGCTTCTTCAAGTTCAGAGGTTTTCTTCTCGGCTGAATGGCCCTTGAAAAAGCGGGTGTGGGAAAACTCGCCGAGCTTATGCCCCACCATGTTTTCGGTCACGTACACAGGTACATGTTGCTTGCCGTTATGCACCGCAATAGTGAGCCCCACGAAATCCGGCAGCACGGTGGAGCGCCGTGACCAGGTCTTAATCGGGCGCTTGTCATTGGCGGCGCGTGCCGCTTCCACTTTTTTCATGAGGTGAATATCTACAAACGGACCCTTTTTAACCGAGCGCGCCATATCTTATGCCTTTGTTTTACGACGTCGGCTCACAATCATTGCCGCTGTACGTTTATTGCGGCGAGTCTTGTAGCCCTTGGTTTGCGTGCCCCAGGGACTGACCGGGGGCTGTCCAGCGGCGGTTTTGCCTTCACCCCCGCCGTGCGGATGATCGATTGGGTTCATCGCCACCCCACGCACGGTCGGCCGTATGCCGCGCCAGCGCTGTGCGCCAGCTTTGCCAATTGAACGCAGCGAATTTTCCTCGTTACCGACCTCGCCAATGGTGGCACGGCATTCAATATTTACTTTGCGGATTTCGCCCGAGCGCAAGCGCAGCTGCGCGTAGCTGCCCTCGCGCGCGAGCAGTTGCGCCGAAGTGCCGGCTGCGCGCGCCAACTGCGCGCCCTTGCCTGGCAGCATTTCCACGCAATGTACGATAGTGCCGACCGGAATATTCCTGAGGGGAAGCGCATTGCCGCTCTTGATTGGTGCTTCCGGCCCGTTCACCAGTTGCGTGCCCACGGTCAGCCCCTTGGGCGCAATGATGTAACGGCGCTCGCCGTCGGCGTAGCAAAGCAGCGCCAGATGCGCGCTGCGATTCGGGTCATACTCCAGACGCTCCACCTTGGCCGCGATGCCGTCCTTGTCGCGACGAAAATCCACTATCCGGTAGTGTTGCTTGTGACCACCGCCTTGATGGCGGGTAGTGATATGGCCCCAGTTATTGCGACCGGCCCGTTTCGCTTGCCGCTCAACCAGTGGCGCATACGGCGCGCCCTTGTGTAATTCCCGGCTCACAAGTTTGACCACGGCACGGCGCCCCGGTGATGTCGGTTTTACCTTGATAAGGGCCATTATTTATTCTCCGCCGCAGCGAAATTGATATCGTGACCGGGCTTCAGGCATACATAGGCTTTTTTCCAGTTCTTTCGGCGCCCCACGTAACTGCCGAAGCGCTTGTCTTTGCCTCGCATGTTTGCCACTTGTACCGAAAGCACTTCTATCTTCTTATCCTTGGGGCTGAACAAAAGCTCGACTGCGGCCTTGATCTCGGTTTTGGTAGCATCGGTCGCCACCCGCAATACAACTTGCCCGTGCTTGTCTCCCAAGCGAGTGCTTTTTTCTGAAACCTGCGGCGCGAGGATAATTCGCATGAGGCGTTCCTTATTGAAGGCGCTCATGTCAGCATCTCCTCTATTTTTTGCACCGCGCCCTTGGTCAGCAGCACGTTGTGGAACCGGATCAGGCTCACCGGATCGGTTTGGCCGGGCCTGATCACGCATACATTGGGCAAGTTGCGAGATGACAGGTAAAGATTCTCGTCCAGGCTATCGGTAATGATTATCACGTTTTCAAACCCCATACTCTTCAATTTCTGCACCAGGAGCTTAGTCTTTGGTGCTTCCAAGCTGAAATTCTCCACCACGGAGAGGCGGCCTTCGCGCACTAACTGCGAGAGAATCGAGCACATTCCGGCTCGGTACATTTTTCTATTTACTTTCTGGCTGAAATTTTCGTCCGGCAGACTGGGGAAAATCTTGCCGCCGCCGCGCCACAAGGGGCTAGATGCCATCCCGGCGCGGGCACGACCGGTGCCTTTCTGGCGCCATGGCTTGCGTGTGGACTTGGCAACATCGCTGCGGCCTTTCTGAGCCCGTGTCCCCGCTCTGGCGTTGGCGAGGTAAGCAGTCACCACCTGGTGCACCAGCGCTTCGTTGTATTCGCGCCCAAACAAAACGTCAGAAGCCTCGATGGTCGAGGACTTGCCCTTTTCTTTAATCAGTTTTAGTTCCATCATTTTCCCGTTTTCACTGTGGGACGCACAATCACGTCGCCTCCAGTCGCTCCCGGCAGCGCGCCTTTGACCAGCAGCAGCTGGCGTTCGGCATCGATGCGCAGCACTTCCAGATTGAGCGCGGTGCGCTTCACATTGCCCAATTGTCCGGGCATGCGCTTTCCCGGAAAAACACGCCCGGGATCCTGTGCCTGGCCTGTTGATCCCGGCTTATTGTGGGAAATTGAGTTGCCGTGACTCGCGCGGTTGGATTTGAAGTGATGGCGCTTGATCACTCCAGCAAAACCCTTGCCTTTGCTGGTACCGCTCACATCCACTTTTTGCCCCACCTTGAAAATATCCACTCCAATGGCAGCGCCGATTTTCACCTTGCCAAGCTCTTCTTGCGTAACCCTGAATTCCCTGAGGATGCTGCCCGCTTCCACTGCTGCTTTGGCAAAATGCCCGGCTGCAGCCTTGTTGACACGAGTTGCGCGGCGTTTGCCATAGGTGACTTGCACGGCGGCATAACCGTCGGCCTCGGGGGTTTTGATCTGAGTGACGCGATTGTTAGAAACGTCCAGTACCGTAACCGGCAAAGTATCGCCGTCATCGGTAAAAATGCGGGTCATTCCAATCTTGCGACCAACCAGTCCCAAACTCATTTTCTTCACCTTTAGTAAGGCGCCGGTTACAGTTGACCGGCAACATAATTTTGCGAGCTGTCAGAGCTGCGAGGCAAAAAACATTCGTGCTCCCGCGCCTCGCGCGTTACCGCCAGCTTATCGCTATAATTTAATCTCCACGTCCACACCAGCTGGCAAATCCAGTTTCATCAGCGCATCCACTGTTTTGTCGGTAGGATCAAGAATATCCATTAAGCGCAAGTGAGTGCGGATTTCAAACTGGTCGCGGGACGTTTTATCGGCATGCGGGGAACGCAGCACATCAAAGCGTTCGATGCGCGTCGGCAACGGCACGGGTCCTTTCACCACCGCCCCGGTGCGTTTCGCAGTCTCGACGATTTCCAGCGCCGACTGGTCGATCAGGCGGTAATCAAAGGCTTTAAGGCGGATGCGTATCTTTTGGCTTTGCATGACATTACTCAATTATCTTTGCGACCACGCCGGCGCCCACGGTGCGGCCGCCTTCGCGGATGGCAAAGCGTAAGCCTTCTTCCATGGCAATCGGGGCAATGAGGGCCACCGTCACCGTCACATTGTCCCCGGGCATCACCATCTCCGTG
>DASPRI010000195.1:0-29083 GCA_035624535.1 Burkholderiales bacterium | reverse complement strand
TCGGGCACTGACCAGATGGAAAAAAGTTATTGGAAACAGGCGAACGTCGAGCCCAAGGGGCCTTGGTTCATTTCTGCCGGTTTAGGCATGGGTGAAGTGCTGACCATGGCGAGTGAATTGCAGGCCTATACCCTAAGCGACCGTGCGACCTACGGTGCCTATCGCGCCAAGACCGGGCTGGACATTCTGGTGCAAGGTGATCCGAAGATGTTTAATCCTTATGGTGTCATTGCGGTCAATCCCAAGAAGTATCCCGACTCAAACTACGAGGGAGCAATGGATTTCATCAATTGGATCACTTCAGATGAAGGCCAAAAAAAGATCGCCGAATTCAAGGTTGGGGGCGAGCAACTGTTTTTTCCTTCGGCAAAGCAAAATCGTTGATCGGTATGGACCTTCTTCAATCGACCCGCGAAGCATTTTCTCTGCTATTCACTGGAAATCCGGAGCTTTGGCGCATCATCTTTATCTCGCTGCGAGTCTCACTCATCGCGATGCTGGTTGTGACGCCGTTTGCCGTGGCCACTGGCTTTTTCCTGGCTACCGTTCCCTTCCCGGGACGGCGGCCATTGGTGATACTTATTCAAGGACTGCTGTCTTCGCCCACAGTCGTGGTCGGTCTGCTGCTGTACCTGTTGCTTTCGCGCGCAGGCCCGTTTGGATCTTGGCATTTGCTGTTTACCCAGGAGGCCATGATCATCGGCCAAGTAATCATTGCCTTTCCGGTGATGGTGGCGTTCACCTTATCGGCCGTACAGGGCGCGGACCCGCGTGCGCATGAAACAGCGCTAAGTCTTGGGGCCGGCACTACGCGCGCAGCGCTCACCACGCTGCTCGAAGTTCGCTTTGGCGTGATGGCTTCGGTCTTCAACGCTTTCGGCCGGGTGTTTTCAGAAATCGGCTGTTCGCTCATGGTCGGGGGCAATATTCTAGGGTTGACGCGCAACATTCCCACCGCGATCGCCCTAGAGACGAGCAAGGGGGAATTTGCGCAGGGCATCGCCTTGGGAATTGTCCTCATGAGTGCGGCCTTGGGAGTGAATTATGCGCTGGCCTTTTTGCAGGGCGAAGGCGGCCTCAAGTGAGCGGCCCGTTGCTGCAAATCGATGGCTTGCGCAAGAACTTCGGTTCCCGGCAAATCCTGGATATCGAACACCTCGCGCTTTACTCCGGCGAGAGCAATGTGGTAACCGGAGATAACGGCTGCGGAAAAACCACCCTGTTGAGAATCATTGCCGGTTTGGAAAACGCAGAAGTAGCCAGCTATCGGTTCCAGGGGCGGCCGCTATCGCTGGAGAATTTTCCGCCTCGGCTGCGGCAAGAAATCATTTACGTGCACCAGCATCCGTACCTGTTCAAAACCACCGTGGCGGCAAACATCGGCTACGGATTGAAAGCGAGAGATCTGCACAAAACCGAACGCGATCGCTTGGTCAATGAGGCAATGGAGTGGGCAGGAGTCGCCCATCTTATTCATGTTCCACCACAAAAACTTTCCGGTGGCGAGAAACAGCGGGTGGCTTTGGCCAGGGCCAAGGTGCTCAACCCGAAGCTCTTTTTATTGGATGAACCCACGGCCAACCTCGATGCCGAGGCACGCCGCCAGGCCATCGAGCTGATCCAGCAAATGTGTCTCGACGATAACTGCGTCTTGATCGCCTGCCATGATTACGAACTCATCAATCTTCCACGCATGCGCCGCATGATCTTGTCTGATTGCCGGCTTCTGCTCCAACCGACAACAACGATAAAAAGGCAAGTGGTCTAGACAAGAGAAAAGCCATTGTTGCATAAAGGTTTTCAGACGTCCTAAATATTGAACTCGGCCCTAGCCCGTGCTTAAATGGGCGCTTGCTATGGATGCATTTAATGCAGGCAGGCGGGCGTCAAACTGGGGCCGGTGATTCGCATTGGCGGGGGGCGATGAAAATTTTCGGATTTGCAGGGTACTCGGGCAGCGGCAAAACCACGCTCATAGAACAATTGATTCCGCAGTTCGTGATGCGCGGCCTTAAGGTGTCGCTCATCAAACATGCTCACCACGACTTCGACATTGACCGTCCCGGTAAGGATTCCTACCGCCACCGCGAAGCCGGGTGCAGTGAAGTGCTGATCACTTCTAGTCAGCGGTGGGTGCTGATGCATGAATTGCGCGGCGAACAGGAACAGAGCTTACACGATCAACTGCAACGCTTGTCACCCTGCGACCTAGTGCTGGTCGAGGGGTTTAAAAGGGAATCGATACCCAAACTGGAAATCCATCGCGCGGCACTCGGACAGCCTTTGCTCCAGCCCGATGATCCTTATATCATGGCGATTGCGTCGGATGTGCAACTCAGCGCCAAGGTGCCGGTGCTTGATCTGAATAGCTCGCAGAGGATCTCAGAATTTATCCTGCGGTATCTGGGGCTGATTTTTTAGCAAGGAACATACGGCATAAGCATGTTGAATTTGGTCTATTTTGCTCGCTTGCGTGAAGCGCTTGGTCTGGAATCGGAGGAAGTTCCATTGCCGCAAGGAGTGCAGGATGTGGAGGGCCTGACTCAATGGTTACGAAACCGTGGAAACGTGTGGGAAACTGAATTTGCGCCCGGAAAGCGGGTGCGTGTGGCGGTGAATCTGGAACTGGCTGAACAGGCAACCCGTGTCGGCGATGGCGACGAAGTGGCGTTCTTTCCGCCAGTGACCGGAGGCTGAAATGCCAGTGCGCGTTCAGACTGAAGACTTCGACGTCACCGCAGAAGTGCTTAAGCTGCGCAGTGGCAATCCGAAAATCGGTGCGGTCGCGTGTTTCATCGGCTTAGTACGGGACGTTAATGACAATACCACGGTAGCGGAAATGACCTTGGAGCATTACCCTGCGATGACCCGCAAGGCACTCAATGGAATTGTTGAGGAAGCCCGGCAACGCTGGGATATCTTAGACGTATCGGTTGTGCACCGCGTGGGCACGCTGAAACCCATGGATCAGATCGTCCTGGTGGCGGTGGCAAGTGCGCATCGTAGCGCAGCTTTCGCCGCTTGCGAATTCATCGTGGATTACTTGAAAACCAGGGCACCGTTCTGGAAAAAAGAGCAGACCAACAAAGGCGCACGCTGGGTTGAAGCACGCGATAGCGATGACGATGCGGCGCGGAAGTGGAATTGAGGGGTGCGCAAACTGCAAGTGGAGCCCGTCGCTTGCAATTGATTGCGGAAATGTGTTGGCGTGCTGGGACGCTTGGATCGGTGCTAGTTCTGCCCCGGGGCGAACTTCCGATTTCTATTGGGAGTACCAATGAAAGGCATTTACTTGAAACTTTATATGCCGGAGTTCGAGAAGCATCCAAACGGTGAAGCCTTATATCAGTGGTTGATGAAGACCGCAAAATCGCTGGGCATCCAGGGCGGGACGGCAACCCGCGCGCTTTCCGGATTTGGGCGGCATGGTGACATCAGCGTCGACAATGTATTCGGCGAGTCTCCCATGGAAATGGCGTTTATGACGAGCGAGGAGCTGGCTGACAAGTTTCTTAATCTTCTCAGAAATGAAAAATTCACCCTGTTTTATATCAAAACCCCTGCCGAATATGGCTGGTTGGGCGATTTAAAGAAATCTGACTAGGACGCATTCCGGGGCCAATAGTCGCGCGCCTGAACAGCAGGCATTTCGCGCCCCATTTACATTTCGTCTGCTGACTGATTCAACAATCTCCGCGCTGCTTCGATGACTTCGCTTGCAGTCAAACCCGCCGGTCCGGTACCGCGGTGAACCAAATCATCCGCCGCTGCGCCATGCAGGTAAACTGCCAGGAGCATTGCGTTGCTCGCGCTCAAGCCTTGTGCAACGAACGCAGTGATCATTCCGGTCAAAACATCACCCATGCCCGCACTGGCCATTCCCGGATTGCCGGTTGAATTGATGTACCAGCTTCCGTCGGGCAGCGCGCAAATGCTCCCGGCTCCCTTGAGAACGGCATGGCAGCGCAGACTCCGTGCGATTTCCAAGGCAGCGGCCAGGCGGTCATTTTGGATTTCCTCGGTGCTGGTCTCAAGCAAACGTCCCGCTTCGGCGGGATGTGGTGTGAGTATGGACGGTGCGGAGCGTTTCTTAAGCAACTGTCGCAGGTTTTCGTTGGAACTGATCAGATTTAGCGCATCGGCATCCAGCACCAGCGGCAAATTGGTATTGAGCGCTGCAGCAATCAGTCGCCGCGCCTCATTCGACTGTCCCAAGCCGGGTCCGACCGCCAGGCAATCAAGGTGTTTGAGCCCAAGCAATTCGTCTGGCGTGCGCAGCATGAGTTCGGGCTGAAGCGGGTCTACTAGAGGCGCATTTGCGGCCAGCATAGCAACATAGGTTCTGCCGACGCCCAGATTCAGCGCAGCGCGGCCGGCGAGCAGCGCCGCGCCCACCATCCCGCCAGCACCTCCGATGATCCCTACGCTGCCAAACATTCCCTTGTGGCTGCTGGGAATGCGCGCCATGAGCTGCGGACGATTGGCTCGCGATAGCAACCATCCTTTAGCTGGGACCGAAGCGACGGCGTCGATATCAAGGTTGCGCAGGTAAATTGTTCCGCAGCAGTCCACGCCGGCGCCGGTTAGCAAACCGGGTTTCAGCGCGATAAAAGTCACGGTGTGAGTCGCATGGACTGCAAGCCCAAGATTATTGCCGGTATCCGCGTCGAGCCCGCTCGGTACATCCAGGGCAAGCACCGGGACTCGGAACTGGTTGATGCGCTCGACTATTCGCGCATACCGCCCTTCGAGCCGGCGCTTGAGTCCAATGCCGAAAAGTCCGTCTACCACCAGATCCCATCTGCCCACAGGTACTTTGCTGTTTAAATCGCCACCGGCCTTTCGCCACAGGCGTAACGCACGAGCGGCATCTCGTGGCAATTTTTTTACATCACCGGTAAAAACGACGTCGACCTTGAACCACCATTGCTTAAGGTAGCGCGCGAGAACCAGGGCATCGCCGCCGTTATTACCGGGACCGGCAAACACCAATACCCGGGTGCCCGCAGACCCCAGCAGTTCTCGCGCGAGCTCGGCGCTAGCCAGGCCCGCTGCCTCCATTAGATTCTGCGCAGGCATAAATCGGGATTCGATTTTCCTGATATCGCCAGTCAGGTAAATCGGCAGCGGCGGAGTCGCGTCGTCAATCATGGGATGATAGTTTAGCTGTAAAGCGGCCGAGTGGTTAGGGTATAATTTGTTTTTTTAGGAGTCGATTCGCGATTGATGTCCCAACTCCTCAAGCTGCGTGGGCGCAATGCCCTGTCTGATTTCCGCCTTAAAAAACTCCTTTCGACCCTGACAGATTCCGTACCATCGATTAGTGGGATACAGGCCGATTACTGGCACTTCGTGGCCCTATCGAGGAAATTAGGGAAAGCGGAAGCTGCCACCTTGCGGCGGATTTTAACGTATGGCCCGGCGGAGGGCGCGAACCAACCCGGCGGTGAACTTGTGCTCGTAGTGCCGCGCATTGGCACCGTTTCCGCTTGGTCATCTAAGGCGACCGACATAGCGCGCCATTGCGGACTGGAAGCTGTAGAACGCGTCGAACGTGGAATCGCCTTTTTTCTCAGCTCGCGCGCGAAGCTGTCAACTGAGGAGAAGAATTTGCTTTTGCCGCTGATCCACGATCGGATGACCGAATCGGTGTTGGCATCTTTCGACGCGGTAGACCGTTTGTTTTTGCATTTTGCGCCCACACCCATGCAAACGGTGGACATACTCGGCGGCGGTGCAGCGGCGCTCGTTCGTGCCAACCAAGACATGGGGCTCGCGCTTTCCGAAGAGGAAATTACCTATCTGCTGGAAAATTTCAGGAACAGCGGGCGCAACCCGACCGATGTCGAGCTGATGATGTTCGCCCAGGTGAATTCCGAACACTGCCGTCACAAGATCTTCAATGCCGATTGGGTAATTGATGGAGTGAAGCAACCGCTGTCGCTATTCGCGATGATCAGAAATTCCCACCGCACGCATCCGCAAGGCACGCTGCTGGCGTACGCGGACAATGCTTCGGTGATCCAGGGTTCGCGCATAGAACGCTTTTTTCCCAGCAGCGGTAGGGGAGAGTACGGTTATTCTGAGAAGCTGGCGCATATCCTGATGAAAGTGGAAACGCATAATCATCCCACTGCAATTGCCCCCTTTCCGGGCGCCGCCACCGGCTCGGGAGGCGAAATCCGCGACGAAGGTGCGACTGGGCGCGGCGCCAAGCCCAAGGCGGGATTAACTGGTTTTTCTGTTTCCAACCTGAATATTCCCGGTTTCCGCCAACCCTGGGAGATTCATGCAGGCGCCGGGAACGGGCACTACGGCATGCCTTCGCGCATCGCATCCGCTTTGCAGATCATGCTGGAAGCACCGATAGGCGCGGCCTCGTTTAACAATGAATTTGGCCGCCCAAATCTGTGCGGTTATTTCCGCACCTATGAGGAGTTCGTAGCGGAAGAAATGCGTGGTTACCACAAACCCATCATGATTGCTGGTGGCGTCGGCAACATCGAAAGCGAGCAGGTAATGAAAGGCAAAACGACAAATGGTTCGCTGCTGATTCAATTGGGTGGGCCGGGCATGTTGATCGGACTGGGCGGGGGTGCCGCGTCCAGCATGGATACCGGTTCCAATGTCGAAGGCCTGGATTTCGCGTCAGTCCAGCGCGCCAACGCAGAAATGCAGCGCCGCGCGCAGGAAGTGATCGACCGGTGCTGGGCGTTGGGTGAAGCTAATCCCATTATCTCGATTCATGACGTAGGCGCGGGCGGACTGTCCAATGCCATTCCCGAATTGGTGTACAGCTCGGACTGCGGCGGTCAAATCAAGCTGCGGGAAATTCCCAGTGAAGAACCCGGTATGTCCCCACTGCAATTGTGGTGCAACGAGGCACAGGAGCGTTATGTGCTTGCGGTCAACGCGGACCACTTTGCCCTGTTCGCAAGACTATGCGAAAGGGAACGCTGTCCGTACACGGTGATCGGCGCGGCGACCAGCGAGCGGCGATTGCGCATTGAAGATAGCGCATTCAAGAATCGTCCGGTGGACATGGCGCTGGAAGTATTGCTCGGCGGGCCACCAAAGATCATTCGCCATGTTTTCCGCCGTGCGAGGTCACTGCCATCAATCGCTCTGAACAATATTGACCTACACGATGCCGTCAATCGCGTGCTGCGCTTGCCGGCCGTGGCAGACAAAACATTTCTCATCACCATTGGCGATCGCACTGTCGGCGGATTAAGCGCACGTGACCAGATGGTCGGGCCCTGGCAAATTCCTGTGGCGGATGTGGCGGTGACTTTGATGGGCTACAAAACGGTGCGCGGCGAGGCGTTCGCCATGGGTGAACGTGCGCCGCTCGCGCTAATTGATCCCAAAGCATCGGCACGGATGGCCTTAGCGGAGTCGCTTACCAATATTGCCGCAGCGCCAATTGCTGAACTTGGCGAGGTCAAGTTATCGTGCAATTGGATGGCAGCCGCGGGACACCCGGGAGAAGATGCGGCATTGTTTGATGCGGTGAACGCCGTGGCGATGGAGTTATGTCCACAGCTGGGGGTGAGTATTCCAGTCGGTAAGGATTCGCTGTCAATGAAAACGGTTTGGGAAGACAGGGGCAAGAGAAAAGAGGTTACGGCGCCGCTCTCCCTAATCGTGTCGGCCTTTGCCCCGGTCTCTGACGCGACCAAATGCATGACTCCGCAATTGCGCATCGACAGCGCAGACACCGAACTCATTCTGGTTGACCTCGGAAACGGCAAAAGCCGAGTCGGCGGTTCCGCGTTGGCTCAAGTTTACAAGCAAATTGGAAATGAATCACCCGACGTGGATGAGCCAGAGCGACTCAAGGCTTTTTTCCACATGGTGCAGAAGCTCAATCGCGAAAACAAACTCCTCGCTTACCACGACCGATCGGATGGGGGATTGTTTGTCACACTTTGCGAAATGGCATTTGCTGGCCATGTTGGCATCACCGTGAATCTTGATGAGCTCTGCCACGACGAACTCGCTAATGACGTAGACGGGCAGGAGCGGCGACCTGAATTGTTATTTCCCGCGCGCTACTGGGAGCGCATTTTCCGCGCCCTGTTTAACGAAGAACTGGGTGCGGTGTTGCAGGTGCGCGTTGCCGACCGCAACGCGGTACTACGGGCTTTGTCGGAGACCGGTCTTTCTGTATGCCTCCTCGGAGCACCGAACAAAAGTGACGAGCTGCGCCTGGTGCGCAACGCAAAAGTTATATTTTCCGAAACACGAATCAATCTCCAGCGGATCTGGTCGGAAACCTCTTATCGCATGCAGTTGTTGCGCGACAATCCACAAGCCGCGCAGCAGGAACACGATCGCATTACGGATAGCGGCGATCCCGGTTTGCATGCGGAGCTGACCTTTGATTTAGGTGACGACGTCGCTGCGCCCTACATTGCTACCGGCAGGCGCCCGCAGATTGCGATACTGCGTGAACAGGGGGTGAATGGCCAAGTTGAAATGGCCGCGGCATTCGATCGCGCGGGCTTTACGGCGGTGGACATACACATGAGCGATATTATCGAAGGACGCGCCTCACTTAAGCGTTTCAAGGGATTTGCCGCGTGCGGCGGATTTTCCTATGGTGACGTGCTGGGTGCCGGAGAAGGCTGGGCCAAATCCATTTTGTTCAATTCGCGTGCGCGCGACGAGTTCTCCGAGTTTTTCCAGCGGGCAGATAGTTTTGCTTTGGGAGTTTGCAACGGCTGCCAGATGATGAGCAATCTGCGCGAACTGATTCCCGGATCCGAACATTGGCCGCATTTTATACGCAATCGCTGCGAGCAATTTGAAGCGCGCCTGGTAATGGTCCGGGTTGAAAGCAGTGCTTCGCTGTTTTTTTCAGGTATGGACGGAAGCCGCATGCCAATTGCGGTCGCGCACGGGGAGGGCTATGCCGAGTTCTCGGATGCTGGACAACTCCTGTCGGCGCAGTCCTTGGTTGCCATGCGCTTTGTGGACAATCGCGGCAGTCCGACGGAAATTTATCCAAGCAATCCAAACGGCTCGCCGTCGGGGATAGCCGGACTAACGACGCGTGACGGCCGCTTTACGATTCTCATGCCGCACCCCGAGCGGGGATTTCGCACTGTCCAGTACTCGTGGCATCCGCCGGAGTGGGGTGAAGACGCACCTTGGCTGCGCATATTTAGAAATGCGCGCAGATGGGTGGAATAGCTACGACGCCTATTCGATTTTGGCTTTGGCGCGCAGGTCGGCCAAATATTTGTCAAATTGCTGCTGCTGGTAGGCCTGCTGCACTTTGGGTTTCACTTCTTCAAACTGTGGAACTTTGACGGGGCGAATATCCTCCAGCTTCACCACATGCCAACCGTACTGAGTTTCGACTGGTGTCTGCGTGTACTGGCCTTTCTTGAGCTTGACCAAAGCGTCGGCGAAGGGCTTTACGACGCTCGACGGTAAGATCCAGCCCAGGTCTCCGCCTTTGCTTGCGCTGCCCGTGTCTTTGGATTTCTCCGTGGCAAGCTTGTCGAATTTTGCGCCTTTTTTCAGTTGGGCAATAATGTCCTTCGCGTCTGCTTCCTTGTCGACAAGGATGTGACGCGCATGGTATTCCTGTTTGTTATCCAGTTCTGATTTGATTTTTTCGTATTCCGCCTTCAGCACATCATCGCTGACGGGATGGGTTTTTATATAATCTTGCAGGTATGCCTGCAACAGGAAATTCTCGCGCACAAAATCCGCCTGCGAAGCGATGGTTGGATTTTTATCGAATCCATTCTTGGTCAGTTCCTGATACAGCAGTTCGCGCGTGATCATATCCTCGCGCACTTGTTTGCGCAGTTCCTCGGAGTCTTTTTCCCCCCGTGCAAGGTGTTCCTGCAGCAGGATATCATACTGGGATTGTGGAATAGGTTTGCCGTTGACCGTGACAACGACGTTGGTTTTTTGGGGAGCCGCCTGCGGCGTTTCCTGGGCTGCGGTTAATGAATATATCACCGAGCCGAAAACCGCCGAGATAAATAGTATTGAGGTCTTAAATCTCATTTCAGAATCCTTTATAAAAGGTGAACTAAATTTCCTCTGGGGTGTATGCTTTAATGCTGATTGCATGAATTTCTTTGTGCATCATCCCAGATAATGCGGCGTACACCATGCGATGCCGGGCAACATTGGTCTTTCCTTGAAACTTAGGAGAGACAATGGTCATTTGATAATGGCCGCCGCTTTTGGCACCCGCGTGTCCCCTGTGTTCGCTGCTTTGGTCGACGATTTCCAGGTTCTCAGGCGCGAGTGGGGCAAGCTTTTGCCGTATTCTTTCAATCGTGCTCATGCCTTGAGTCGGGTCACAGTATATATGGAAAATTGTCTGATAACTATGTCGGAATGACCTTTTTGAAAGGTTTGACTGTAAGTTTGTTCCAAACACCGCTAGCGACATAGACATCGCCATCCGCCCAGGACTGCGCAGCTTCCAAAGAGGGAAATTCTGCGATTATTAAACTACCGCTAAATCCGGCGGGACCCGGATCGGGGCTATCAATGGCGGGGAACGGTCCGGCGAGCATGACACGGCCCAGTTGCTGCAGTTCGGTCAGCCTCGCAAGATGCGCGGAACGGACAGCCTGCCTTTTTTGCAGACTGTCGGGAGCGTCCTCGCCAATGATGGCATAAAGCATTATTCGACCTCCTTGTCTTCGATGTGTTTGGCGAGCATCAAGCCTTGAAGCACCACGAATAAAAGCATTAGTGCGAGGCTGCCGAAAAGCTTGAAGTTTACCCAGCTTTCGGTCGAGAAGTGGTATGCGACGTAAAGATTAACGCCACCCATCAACGCCAGGAAAATTACCCAGCTCAAATTGAGCTTGCGCCAGACCGCGTCCGGCACGGTGATCTGGCTCTGCATAACTACTCGTATTAAATTTTTTCCCATGAAAATATCCGCGCACAGCAAAACGGCTGCAAACAGCCAGTACAACACTGTGGGTTTCCACTTGACAAAGGTTTCGTCATGCAGCAACAGGGTAGCGCCCCCGAAGAGCACGATGATTGCTAGGCTCGCCCACAGCATGGGGTCCACCTTGCTGTGCCTTGCCCATGCCCATGCGACCTGAATGAATGTCGCTGCAATTGCAACCGCCGTGGCGACATATATTCCGTAGAACTTGAATGCGAGAAAAAACAGGACGACTGGAAAGAGGTCGAAAAAAAACTTCATTGGTCACGAAGAGCACATAAAATCCGCGGACAATTATGAGGCTTTGACGGACCCCTGTCTATTTGCGCTGACCGGGTCGAGGACAGTGGGCTGCTATCCGGAATATTATTTTTTTTCGAGCTTCAAGGCGGCAGAATTGATGCAGTAACGCAACCCGGTCGGCTGCGGACCGTCCGGAAACACGTGGCCGAGATGGGCATCGCAAGCACTGCACAGCACTTCGGTGCGGCGCATGAAAAGGCTATTGTCGTTCTCGGTTCTGAGGTTTTCAGACTGCACCGGGGCCCAGAAGCTCGGCCAGCCGGTGCCGGAATCGAACTTGGTGCTGGAGCTGAACAGTTCCATGCCGCAGCAAGCACAGTGGTAAAGGCCTTTTTCCTTGCAATTCCAGTATTCCCCGGTAAAGGCAGGCTCAGTACCTTTTTTGCGGCAAATTTCAAACTGCTGCGGGTTGAGTTCTTGTTTCCATTCCTGTTCCGATTTGCTTACTTTGGTTGTCATTTGCCAGCCTTTCTGATGCGATGCAGTTCACGGGATTCACATCAAATTTCAATTTCTCATGAAGAGGGTATCCAAAAAGTGCGGTGTAGAGATAACCGCGCCCTCCTTTGACCTGCCTTGCATCTGCAAGTTCTAGTAATTGCCGATTCTTTTCAACACCTTCCGGCATCGATTGCGCTACGCCGCCGCGACCAGCTCGCGCAGAACATACGGCAGAATTCCACCGTGCCGGTAATATTCTACTTCGACAGTTGTGTCAATGCGCAAAAGCAAGCTTATTTCTTGTTTGCTGCCATCCTTGCGTTTGATCACTAGCGTCACGTCCTGCTGTGGCTTAATCTCTTTCTCGATACCGAAAATGTCGAATTCCTCATCTCCCTTTATGCCCAGCGACCGCACGCTGTCGTCGTTTTTGAACTGGCAAGGGAGCACGCCCATGCCGACCAGGTTGGAACGGTGAATGCGCTCGAAGCTGCGGGTAATGACTGCTTTGACACCAAGCAGTTGGGTGCCTTTGGCGGCCCAATCGCGTGACGAACCGCTACCGTATTCCTCGCCACCGAACACCACGGTCGGCGTTCCCCGTGCCAGGTATTTCATTGCGGCGTCGTAGATACTCATCCTTTCGCCCGATGGTTGGAGCAAAGTAATACCGCCTTCCAAGCGGGTACCATCGGCATTTGGCGGAATCATCAAATTCTTGATGCGCACATTGGCAAAGGTGCCGCGCATCATGACTTCATGATTGCCCCGGCGCGCACCGTAGCTATTGAAATCCGCTTTGACGACGCCGTTGGCAATTAGGTATTTGCCAGCAGGCGAGGTTTCCTTGATGGCTCCGGCTGGGCTGATGTGGTCGGTGGTCACAGAATCGCCGAATATCCCGAGGGCCCGCGCGCCCGTGATATTGCCGGCAACGCCGGGCTGCATGCTGAAGCCGGCGAAAAACGGGGGTTCGGCGATGTAGGTGGATTTTGGCCAGGCATAGACTTGTCCGGCGGCTGACGGCACCCTGTTCCAGAGTTGATGGTCCCGGGCAAGGTTGGCATAAAGGCGCTTGAAGTTCTCCGGGTCAGTCGCGTATTTCATCGCCTCATGAACTTCATTGCTCGTCGGCCAAATGTCTCTCAGGTAAACCGGCTTACCATTCTCGCCTGTTCCAAGCGGTTCGCTCTCAAGATTTACCAATACCGTGCCGGCGATGGCGAAAGCAACAACCAGCGGCGGACTCATCAAAAAGTTTGCCTTGATGCTGGCGTGAATACGCGCTTCGAAGTTGCGATTGCCAGACAGCACGGCAGCACAGATAAGATCGTTTTGATTAATGACCTCCTCTAAATGCGGATCGAGCGGTCCTGCGTTTCCGATACACGTGGTGCAACCGTAAGCGGCAACCACGAATCCGAGTTGTTCCAGATAGGGCAAAAGCCCTGCTTTCTGGAGGTAATCCGTTACCACCCGCGAACCCGGCGCAAGTGAGGTCTTGATGTGTTTCTTGACCGCGAGGCCTTTTTGCACGGCGTTCTTCGCCAGCAAACCGGCAGCAAGCAGCACTCCCGGGTTGGAGGTATTGGTGCAGGAAGTAATCGCGGCAATCAACACATCGCCATGGCCTAGATTGACCTTATTCTTGGGTGCTTCTTCACGAGAAAGGTAAACTGGATAGGGTGTCGGGTGGTCGTCCTTCATCTCGACTTCACTGGCGGACAGCGCCTCACCTTTCTGGCTCCCGCCGCCGATCAACAGCTCAGCCGCTTCCATGCCGGACACTCCCAAGCTGGTTAAATAACGCCGGTGTAACTGTTGGGCGGGTTTGCCGTAACCGTTCTCGGCTGCAGTTTTGGAGAAAAGTTCAGTAAAGATTTTCTTGAGCTTCCCGAGTTCGATGCGGTCCTGCGGGCGCTTCGGTCCTGCCACGCAGGGCTTGATCGAAGCGAGATCGAGTTCCAGAACTGCGCTGTAATCGATTTGTCCCGCTTTGGGAATTCCGAACAGTCCCTGGGCTTTAAAATAACAAGCGAACGAATCGATTTCTTCGGTCGTACGGCCGGTACCCCTGAAATAGTCGACGGTAGCCTCATCCACCGGGAAGAAGCCCATCGTGGCACCGTATTCGGGCGCCATGTTGGAGATCGTCGCGCGGTCGGGCACGGCTAACGACATTGCTCCTTCGCCGAAGAACTCAACGAATTTGCCGACCACTTTTTCTTTGCGGAGCATTTCGGTGATAGATAGCACGAGGTCCGTCGCGGTGACGCCTTCTCGCAATTTTCCCGTCAGGTTAACGCCCACCACATCGGGGGTTAGAAAATACACCGGTTGCCCCAGCATTCCGGCTTCTGCCTCGATGCCGCCCACGCCCCAGCCGACCACTCCGATGCCGTTGATCATTGTGGTATGCGAATCGGTGCCAACCAGCGTATCGGGATAGTACAGACCCTTATTGTGATGCACTCCGCGGGCGAGATATTCGAGGTTGACCTGATGCACGATACCGATACCAGGGGGTATCACTTTAAAAGTATTAAACGCCTGCATGCCCCACTTCATGAATCTGTAGCGCTCGGCGTTACGCTGGAACTCGAGTTTCATATTTAGGTCTAGCGCCTCCTTGGTCCCGTAATGGTCAACCTGCACCGAATGATCGACGACCAGATCCACCGGCACCAGCGGCTCGATGATTTTGGGATTCTTGCCTAAATTTTCCGCCGTGCCACGCATCGCCGCCAGATCGGCTAGCAGCGGCACGCCGGTAAAATCCTGCAAAATAATCCGCGCGACGATAAACGGTATTTCTTCCACCCGCGTCGCATTGGGTTGCCAGTTGGCGAGTTGCCTTACGTGTTCCTCGGTGACTTTGCTGCCATCGTAATTGCGCAGAACTGATTCGAGCACGATACGGATCGAAATTGGCAGGCGCGATATTTTGCCGACGGCGGCTTTTTCCAGGGCAGGCAAGGAATAGAATTTTCCGGTTTTACCGGAAGTCATTTTGAATTCCTGCAGAGTGCGGAACAGATTATGCATGTGGACCTAACGCGAACAAATCCATGAATTGATTTACCGGCATTGCCTCCAGCTTTTTCTGGTCCAGGCACAGATCAAGAATTGCGGTTTGCTTCTCAACCGCGAAGCGGCGCGCAAGATTGGTTTTGAATTTTCCGATCAACAATGGAATACCCTCAACTCGACGCAAACGGTGGCCGATGGGGTATTCTACTTCCACTTTCTCGGTCTTGCTTCCATCTTTAAAAAATACTTGTACGGCATTTGCAATGGAGCGCTTTTGGGGATTCAAGTAATCTTTGCTGTACAGCTTGTTTTCCACACATATCATTTTGTCGCGCAGCCGGTCAATTCGCGGGTCTTTGGCGATATGGTCTTCGTAATGTTGCGCCGTAAGCTCACCGAAAATCAGGCACACCGCGGTTACGTACTGAATGCAGTGATCCCGATCCGCGGGGTTATGCAGCGGGCCCTCCTTATCGATAATGCGAATCGCAGACTCGTGGGTAGTGATAAGTATTTTTTCCACCTCGTTAACGCGGTTTTTAACGCTGGGGTGAAGTTTCAATGCACATTCGGCAGCCGTTTGGGCGTGAAATTCGGCGGGGAAGGAAACCTTGAACAGTATATTTTCCATAACGTAGGAACCGTAAGGCCGCGGTATCTTGAATTTTTTGCCTTTGAACAGCACGTCGTAGAAACCCCATTTCTTTGCAGTAAGTGCCGAGGGATAACCCATCTCACCTTGGATTGTCATGAGTGCGAGTCGCACTGCTCGACTAGTGGCATCACCCGCAGCCCAGGATTTGCGCGAGCCGGTGTTGGGTGCCTGTCGATAGGTGCGTAGCGGCTGGCCATCTACCCAGGCTTGCGATACGGCGTCGATGATCGCAGCACGCGTACCGCCAAGTATTTTAGTTACCAACGCGGTGGAAGCCACTTTTACCAGCACCACGTGATCCAGGCCCACGCCGTTAAAACTGTTTTCTAGAGCCAGGACACCCTGTATTTCGTGTGCTTTTATCATTGCGGTCAGCACGTCCCGCATGATCAATGCCTGATGACCATTCGCCAGGTTGCAGCGAGACATCCAGTCACTTGCCGCGAGGATTCCGCCGAGGTTATCGGAAGGATGGCCCCATTCAGCAGCAAGCCAGGTGTCGTTGAAATCAAGCCAGCGGACCATGCAGCCGATATTGAATGCAGCCGAAACCGGGTCGAGCTGGTATCGAGTACCGGGAACTTTGGCACCGTTGGGCACGATAGTGCCGGGGACGATAGGCCCCATGAGTTTGGTGCAGGCGGGATAGGATAAAGCCTCCAGTCCGCAACCGAGAGTGTCCATTAGGCACATGCGCGCGGTTTCATACGCCTCATTGCTTTGGATTTCATATTCACAGACATAATCCGCGATATCAACCAGAACTCTATCGGGTTTGGGGCGGATATTGCCAACCGACACAGACATCTGGCTTCTCTTATTTGCGTTGCTCGATGGGGACAAATTTGCGCTTCTCGGGCCCGACGTAATTCGCGCTGGGGCGAATGATTTTGCCGTCCGCACGTTGTTCGATCACGTGCGCCGACCAACCGCTCGTCCGGGAGATCACGAAAAGCGGAGTGAACATCGCGACAGGCACGTTCATCATTTGATAACTGACCGCAGAATACCAATCTAGGTTGGGAAACATCTTCTTCTCGTTCCACATCAGCGCTTCAATTCGCTCTGCGATGTCATAGAAAGACATATCTCCCGCATTATTGGACAAACTGCGAGCCACTTCCTTGATGATTTTGTTGCGCGGGTCACTGACGGTGTAAACCGGATGGCCGAAGCCAACGATGATTTCCTTGTTGGCGATGCGCCGTCTGATATCGGTTTCTGCTTGATCGGCAGTTTGGTACCGGCCCTGGATCTTCGACGCGACTTCGTTGGCGCCACCATGCTTCGGGCCTCTGAGCGCGCCGATTGCGCCGGTAATCGCCGAATGCAGGTCCGAACCGGTGCTCGCAATTACCCGGGCAGTAAACGTCGACGCGTTAAACTCGTGTTCAGCATACAGGATGAGGGAAGTACTCAGCGCGCGCTCATGCAAGGGCATTGGTTTTCTGCCGTGCAATAGATGCAGAAAATGTCCTGCAATTGACTCATCATCGGTATTCACATCGATGCGTCGGCCGGACCGTGAGTAGTGGTGCCAATACAGCAACATCGATCCAAAGCACGCCATCAGGCGATCAGCGATATCGCGCGCTCCAGCGGGGTTACGGTCTTCCTCCTCGGGCATGATGCTCCCCAGCACTGAACACCCGGTGCGCAGCACATCCATGGGATGCGTGGAGGCCGGCAGACATTCCAGCACTTTTTTCAGGTTTGCCGGCAGTTCGCGCAGCGATTGCAGTTTTTCTTGATAGCTGCGGAGTTCAGCTTCCGACGGGAGTTTTTCATGTACCAGCAAATAGGCAATTTCCTCAAAGGTCGCTTGGTCGGCGAAATCAAGAATGTCGTACCCGCGATAATGCAAATCATTGCCGGTACGGCCGACCGTGCAAACAGCAGTATTACCGGCAACAATTCCGGAAAGAGCGACCGATTTTTTCGCTCGCGCCTTAGGTCCCGGCTTGCCGCTCATGATTTCACCCGGGCAAACACGAGTGCACGTTTCATCGCATAGACCTACGCGAGGGACATCTGGCTGGGTAACTAATAATTTGCATGATGTCGAAACCGATTCGGGTGCCGCCAGCTTGCACGCCGATTTTCCTCGGTCTCAGCTAAACAACTGCTTTACAGCCTCACGTTCATCCTGGAGTTCTTTCAGCGTGGCATCCATTTTTTCCCGCGAATAAGCATCGACATCAAGATTCTGGATTATCTGGTATCGGCCGCCGGAGCACGTCACTGGAAAGCCATAAATGATCTCCTCGGAGATGCCGTAGCCGCCGGAGGAGGGGACGCCCATGGTCACCCATTTGCCATTGGTGCCGGACGTCCAGTCGCGCACATGGGCAATGGCCGCGTTCGCAGCCGATGCCGCGGACGACAGGCCGCGCGCCTCGATGACAGCCGTACCGCGCTTGGCGACTGTGGGAATGAATATTTCGCGGTTCCACTTCTCGTCGTTGATTATGGCTTTTACGCTTTTTCCGCCGATTGTGGCAAAGCGGTAATCAGGATACATGGTCGGGGAGTGATTTCCCCACACTACCATTTTTTCTATCGCGTCCACCGGTTTTCCGGTCTTGGCCGCCAGCTGAGTGAGCGCACGGTTGTGATCGAGGCGCAGCATCGCGGAAAAACACTCACGCGGCAGATCCGGTGCGCTTTTCATCGCAATGTAGGCATTAGTGTTCGCGGGATTGCCTACGACCAGCACTTTCACATCGCGTTTCGCTACCTCATTGAGCGCTTTTCCCTGCGTGGTGAAAATTGCCCCGTTCGCTTCCAGCAAGTCTTTTCTTTCCATACCCTTGGTGCGCGGCCGCGCACCGACAAGGAGCGCCACATCGGCGTCCTTAAATGCAATCCTGGGATCATCCGTGAAACCAATGCCTTGCAAAAGGGGGAAAGCGCAATCCTCGAGCTCCATCACCACCCCCTTAAGTGCCTGCTGGGCTTGTGTGATTTCCAGCAACTGGAAGATAAGCGGTTGGTCCCCGCCCAGCATTTCGCCGCTGGCGATTCTAAATAACAGGCTGTAGCCAATTTGTCCGGCGGCACCGGTGACCGCGACGCGAGCGGGTTTTTTCATTTAAGCTCCGGGTTAAGCGAATTGCCAAATTTAAGAGCAGGTGGAGTCGAGAAGAAATTCATCTGTCTTGTGCACGCGATGCTAAGGTCTTGCAGAGCCGGCGGGCAGCTAAAGAATGGTAAAAATAATCCCCGTCTCTGTCAATCTATTCTTATATCTTATAAAAGATACATAACATCGTGGACGCGAGGCGGTTTTTATGCTAAAAAAAGCTGGTGCATAACGATAATGTTGTTACATCTCCGGCTTTCCATCCCCTTTACCAGCAGATCAAAATTTTGATCACGCAAAGTCTGATCTCGGGCGAATGGCGCCCGGGCGACGCGATTCCGAGCGAAACTGAACTTGCATCCCGTTACCATGTGAGCCAGGGCACGGTGCGCAAAGCGATTTCTGAGTTGGCCGATGAAAACCTGTTGATCCGTCATCAGGGCAAAGGAACTTTTGTCGCGTCCCATACCGAAGAGCGGCGGCAATTTCATTTCCTGCGAATTGCCTCGGATAAGGATGGAGTAATCTACCCGGAAGGAAAACTTCTGGAATGCCGGCGCGCTAAGGCAGACAGCAGCATCGCGAAACTCCTGGAAATAAATACCGGGACGTCGCTGGTGGTCATTAAACGC
Source organism: Burkholderiales bacterium (assembly GCA_035624535.1). Classification (GTDB taxonomy): domain Bacteria; phylum Pseudomonadota; class Gammaproteobacteria; order Burkholderiales; family JAHFRG01; genus JAHFRG01. The sequence goes on along the minus strand of DASPRI010000195.1, from coordinate 10,001 downwards.
TTGCTCAATGTCTCCGGCAGGCCGGTTTTGCTTGAGCGAATCCGGCTTCCTGCCGCGATGTTCAAACGGCTCAATGCCGAAGTAATCAATCGGCACGATTGCAAGATGTACAGCTTGTTCGAGTCGGAATTTGGCATACGCATCACTCAGGTGGCGGAACAAATCAAGGCCGTTGCCGCCGACGGTGAGGCGGCGAAGCTGTTGAAGCTAAGCCCGGGCGCACCACTGCTTTGCATTGAGAGGGTGGCTTATACGTATGGCGATAAACCGGTAGAGTGGCGCAAAAGCCTCTGCAATACCAAAGAGCACTATTACATGAATAAAATCGTGTAACACATTGTTAGCAATGGCAATGGTTAAAAAACACCCCAAGTATCTTGATCTGCTGAAAATCAGGCTGCCACTCCCGGGCTGGGTATCCATCTTGCACCGCGCCAGTGGGGCGCTCTTGTTTTTGTTTATTCCTTTTTTATTGTGGTCGTTGCAAGGAAGTCTCGCTTCCATTGATAGCTACACTAGTTTTCAGTCGACTTTGGCCAACCCGCTGGTGAAACTTCTTGTGTTCGGCATGGTATGGGCTTTTTTGCATCACTTGTTTGCTGGAATTCGTTATTTGGCGCTGGACCTGCATCTGGGCATTGAATTGGGGCCCGCCCGTGCAAGCAGCACCGCTGTGTTGATCGCAAGTATTGCCTTGGCTGTTATAGTTGGGGTACGGCTGTGGTAGAGCATTCCCCGGCAGCTCTTCACCGCGGATATCGTAATTGGCTGGTGCAAAGGGTGAGCGCAGTCATAATGGTGATTTATACCTTGCTGCTGCTGGCCATTCTGACTTTCCAGTCGCCGCTGCAATACTCAGTATGGAAAGTGGTGTTTAGCTATCAGTGGATGCGTTTCGCAAGTTTTTTCTTCCTGCTAAGTATGTTCGCGCATGCTTGGATCGGCATGCACGACATTTTGGTGGATTATGTCCATTCGATAGGCATCCGGCTTGGATTGCAGGCAGCAGTAATTTTTGCGCTTTTGGTCTACACCGCCTGGTCCATTCAAATTTTATGGGGCGCGTAAATGGCGCTGGCGAAACGAACTTTTGATGCAGTAATCGTTGGCGGTGGCGGCTCGGGTCTGCGTGCCGCGCTGCAGCTTTCGGAAGCGGGGCTGACATGCGTGGTGTTGTCAAAGGTGTTCCCAACCCGTTCCCACACGGTAGCGGCGCAAGGGGGCATCGGCGCGTCCTTGGGCAACATGGGTGAGGACAACTGGCTGTGGCATATGTACGACACAGTCAAGGGCTCGGATTATCTCGGGGACCAGGACGCCATCGAATTCATGTGCCGCAATGCGCCGAAAGTCGTTTACGAACTCGAGCACTTCGGCATGCCATTTGATCGCAACGAGGACGGAACTATTTACCAGCGCCCGTTTGGTGGACATTCAAAAAACTTTGGCGAGCGGCCGGTACAGCGAAGTTGCTGCGCGGCTGACCGCACTGGACACGCCATGCTGCACACGCTCTACCAGCGTAATGTGAAGGCGCAAACCCAGTTCTTTGTCGAGTGGATGGCGCTTGATTTACTGCGCGACGCGGACGGGCAGGTGCTTGGGGTCACGGCGCTGGAGATGGAAACCGGCGAAATGATGATCCTGCAGGCGCGAGCAACCCTGTTTGCTACCGGAGGGGCGGGGCGAGTTTATGCGGCCAGCACCAACGCATTCATCAATACCGGCGATGGCCTGGGAATGGCAGCGCGCGCGGGCATTCCCCTGGAAGACATGGAGTTCTGGCAATTCCATCCCACGGGAGTAGCCGGCGCCGGCGTTTTGATTACTGAAGGCGTGCGTGGCGAGGGCGGTTACTTGCTAAACAAAAATGGCGAACGCTTTATGGAACGCTACGCACCGAATATGAAGGACCTGGCTTCACGAGACGTAGTCGCGCGCGCTGTGGCGACCGAAATCAAGGAAGGCCGCGGCGCTGGCAAGGACGCTGATTACATTCTATTGAAACTGGATCATCTAGGCAGGGACGTGATCGAGAAACGGCTTCCAGGGATACGCGAAATCGCCCGGAAATTTGCCAATGTCGACCCGGTTAAAGAACCTATTCCTGTGGTGCCGACGTGTCATTACCAAATGGGAGGAATTCCCACCAATTATAGCGGACAAGTTGTTGTTCCAAAAGGTGAAAACCTTGAAACGGCGGTGCCCGGATTTTACGCCTCAGGCGAGTGCGCCTGTTGTTCAATTCACGGGGCGAACCGTCTTGGCGCCAATTCGCTCACCGATCTGCTGGTGTTTGGAAAAACGGCGGGTGACCACATGGTGAAATTTTTGAAGGAGAACCCCGGTCACAAGAACCTGCCGAAAGACGCCGGCGACATCACCTTGGCGCGCCTTGCGCGCCTCGAGCGGCAGAAAAACGGGGAAAGGGTGCACGCGGTAGCCGCAGACATGCGTAAGACCATGCAGTCGCACTGCGGTGTATTTCGTTTTCCTGAAATGCTTGCCGAAGGCGTAAAGAAAATCAGTGAGATTGCCGAGCGCACTCAACGCACTGAAATCAAGGACAAAAGCAAGGTGTTTAACACCGCTCGCCTTGAAGCACTGGAGCTGGATAATCTCATTGAAGTTGCCGAGGCGACACTCATTTCAGCAGAAGCGCGCAAGGAATCACGCGGCGCGCATGATCGTGCCGATTTCCACAAGCGCGATGACGAGAATTGGCTGAAGCACACTCTTTATTACAAGGACGGCCATCGTCTAATTTATAAACCGGTGCACTTAAAACCCCTGACGGTTGAAACCTTTCAACCGAAGCCACGGGTTTACTAGCAATGAAAATGCGATTTTCCATTTTTCGTTTCGACCCCGAGCGGGATATTAAGCCGTACATGCGGGACTATGAAATAGCGCTTGAGGCGAGCGACCGGATGCTGCTCGATGCACTGGAACGCATTAAAACGATCGACGATTCCCTCAGCCTGCGCCGCTCCTGCCGCGAAGGAGTCTGTGGTTCGGATGCCATGAACATCAATGGAAAGAATGGACTTGCGTGCATCACAAAACTCGCCGACCTGAAAGAACCGGTGCAGCTGCGGCCGCTTCCGGGACTTCCGGTGATCCGCGATCTCGTCGTGGATATGACGCAGTTCTTCAAGCAATATCATTCGGTCAGGCCGTACTTGGTCAATAATGACCCGGCACCCGAAAAGGAGCGCCTGCAAACACCCGAGGAGCGGGAGCGGCTCAATGGTCTTTATGAATGCATACTGTGCGCCTGCTGCTCGACGTCCTGTCCCTCGTTTTGGTGGAATCCAGACAAGTTTGTCGGTCCGGCTGGATTATTGCAGGCCTACCGTTTCATCGCGGACAAGCGCGACCATGCGACCAAGGAAAGACTGGATGACCTGAAAGATTCCTATCGGCTATTCAGGTGCCATACAATCATGAATTGCGTCGACGTTTGCCCGAAAGGGCTAAACCCGACCCGGGCGATCGTTAAGATCAAGGAATTGATGGTCAAACAAACCATATGAACGAAATGAACAGACTACGCTGGAATTGCCGGCGGGGCATGCTGGAACTGGACTTGGTGTTAACCGGGTTTCTCGAGAAGCATTACCCGAAGCTCACTGAACCGGAGGCGAGGACGTTCAAAGCATTGCTTGATTATCCAGACACTGAATTGTGGGACATGATCATGGACAGAACCGAGCCTGCAGAAAAGACGATGAAAGCCATTTTGCAGCTCATTCGCGCCAGTTAATGAATGCCGATTCGCACAAGCTGATGGCGATTAGCACAATCTATGAAATCCTCGGAGAAGCACATGGAGAAACAGCATAAAGCGGTTCTTTCCTTCACTGGCAGCAAGGAACCCGTCGAATTGCCGGTGCTTACCGGCGCAATCGGGCCGGAAGTCATCGACATTCGCGAACTGTATGCAAAGACCGGCATGTTTACCTATGACCCGGGCTTTCTTTCGACTGCGTGCTGCACCTCGTCAATAACTTACATCGACGGGGACAAGGGTGTACTGCTCTACCGCGGCTACCCGATTGAGCAGCTGGCGCAGCATTGTGACTTCCTGGAGGTATGTTCCCTGCTGTTGTATGGTGAACTTCCCAATCGGGAACAGAAGAAACGTTTCGATGATCAAATTAAAGAACACACTATGGTGCACGAGCAGCTCGCCCGCTTTTACACCGGTTTTCGCCGCGACGCGCATCCCATGGCAGTGATGGTAGGCGTGGTCGGGGCGCTCTCGGCCTTTTATCACGAAGCGATGGACTACAGCGACGCTGCGCACCGTGAAGTCTCTGCGCATCGGCTGATCGCCAAGGTGCCCACCATCATAGCCATGTGCTACAAGTACAACATTGGTCAGCCGTTCATGTATCCGCGCAACGCTCTCAACTATGTGGAAAATTTCTTCCACATGATGTTTTCAACACCGGCAGGCGAGCATAAGATCAATCCGGTGCTGGTGCGGGCGCTCGATCGCATTTTGATCTTGCACGCCGACCATGAGCAGAATGCCTCGACTTCTACCGTGCGCCTGGCGGGCTCATCCGGCGCCAATCCGTTTGCATGTATTTCCGCCGGCATCGCCTGCCTATGGGGACCCGCGCACGGCGGCGCCAACGAAGCCTGCCTCAGTATGCTGGAGCAAATCGGCGATATATCGCGCATCGGCGAATATATCAAGCGTGCCAAGGACAAGAACGACAATTTCAAGTTGATTGGCTTTGGCCACCGAGTATATAAAAATTACGATCCTCGCGCCAAGCTTATGCGGGAAACGTGCCATGAAGTGCTGAATGAACTCGGTTTGCAGAACGACCGTCTGTTTAAGCTGGCGCTGGAACTGGAGCGCATCGCCCTTCAGGACGATTATTTCATCAGCAAGAAACTTTATCCGAATGTTGACTACTATTCCGGCATTGTGCAGCGTGCTTTGGGCATTCCGGTCAGTATGTTTACCGCGATTTTTGCCATGGCGCGCACCGTCGGCTGGTTCGCCCAATGGATGGAGATGATCAAAGATCCCGAATACCGGATCGGCCGCCCGCGCCAGCTTTACAACGGAGCGCTACAGCGCGATGTGGTGCCGATCAACAGCCGCAAGTAAGTGAGGTCGATAATGATGGAGAAATTGCTCAGCGATTCGTATCTGTACGGGGCCAATGCCCCTTTCATCGAGGAATTGTATGAAGCGTACCTGCGAAATCCGAGCTCGGTGAACGCTGTCTGGCGCGAATATTTTGATCAGGTCAAAGGTGCCGCTCAAGAGGTATCGCACACTTTAGTCCGGCAAAATTTTGTCGAATTGGCTAAACGCCACGGCAATGGTCACGCCGGAGTCGCAGCCGGACCGGCGATTGCGGCGGCGGCAAAAAGACAGGTTTCAGTACTTCAGCTCATCAACGCTTATCGTTTCCTCGGGGTGCGCCATGCCGACCTTGATCCTTTGAAGCGGCAGGAAAAACCCTATGTTCCGGAACTGGACCCAGCGCATTACGGATTGACCGAAGCCGACATGGATACGGTATTCAATACCGGCTCGCTGGCGGGGCCCGACCAGATGACCCTGCGTGAAATTCTCAAGGCGCTCAAGCAAACCTATTGTGGCAGCATCGGCGCAGAATATATGTACATCACCGACGTCCAGCAGAAGCGCTGGATACAAAACCGCCTGGAAGGCGCTCGTGCCAATGCCAACTTTGCCCCGGAATACAAGCGACACATTCTGGAGCAATTGACCGCCGCGGAGATACTCGAGAAATATTTGCATACACGTTACGTCGGGCAAAAACGTTTTTCCCTAGAGGGCGGCGACAGTCTGATTGCGCTGCTTGATCACCTGATTCAGCATGCGGGCAAACTAGGCGTGCAGGAGACGGTGATTGGGATGGCACACCGCGGGCGGCTTAACGTATTGGTCAATACGCTCGGCAAATTGCCCAAAGACCTTTTTCAGGAATTTGAAGGCAAGCAGGCAGTTGAGTTGCTGGCGGGCGACGTCAAGTATCATCAGGGCTTCTCTTCCGACATCTCGACACCCGGCGGGCCAATGCACTTGACCCTGGCATTCAATCCTTCCCACCTTGAAATCGTCAATCCGGTAGTGGAGGGGTCGGTGCGGGCGCGCCAGCATCGGCGCAAGGATCGCGAAGGCCGGCAGGTGCTGCCGGTGCTATTACACGGCGATGCCGCTTATGCGGGTCAGGGCGTGGTCATGGAAACATTGAATCTTTCCCAGACCCGGGGCTACGGCACCGGCGGTACGGTCCACATTATCGTCAACAATCAAATTGGCTTTACCACCTCGGACCCGCGCGATACGCGTTCCACGCTATATTGCACCGATGTCTCGAAAATGGTCGAAGCGCCGGTCTTTCACGTTAACGGCGATGATCCCGAGGCACTTTTGTTTGCTGCCGAAATGATGCTCGATTTTCGCATGCAGTTTAAAAAGGATGTGGTAATCGACATGGTCTGTTTCAGGCGCCTCGGCCATAACGAGCAAGACGAACCGTTGGTGACTCAACCGCTAATGTACAAGAAAATCGCCAAGCACCCGGGCACGCGCAAGCTGTACTCGGATAAGCTGCTGGCCGAAGGGGCGCTCAAACCGAATCAGGTAGAAGAAATGATCAACGGCTATCGAAACTCGCTGGACGCCGGGCAGCACACCAACAAGACTGTTCTTGTTAATTACAAGCCGCCGTTCACGGTCAATTGGACGCCCTTTAAAGGTGCCAAATGGACTGATCCTGCCGCGACTGCCGTTCCGTTAGAAAAATTGCGGCAATTTGTTACCAAGCTCACTAGCGTTCCGTCCAATTTCAGGTTGCACCCGCGGGTTGAAAAAATTATCGCTGAACGCAGGCTCATGGGCCAGGGCAAGCTTCCGCTTGATTGGGGTATGTCGGAGACGTTGGCTTATGCCAGTCTTCTGGAGCAGGGCTACGCGGTGCGAATTTCCGGCCAGGATTCGGGACGTGGAACGTTCTTTCATCGGCACGCCGTGCTACACGACCAGGACCGCGAGCGCTGGGATGATGGCACTTACATTCCTTTGCAGCACATTTCGGAAACGCAGTCCGACTTTTTGGTGATCGATTCTCTGTTGTCCGAAGAAGCCGTTCTGGGTTTTGAATACGGATATGCAACCGCTGAGCCAAACGAACTCGTCATTTGGGAGGCCCAGTTCGGCGATTTTGCCAACGGGGCTCAAGTTGTGATCGACCAGTTTATAGCGTCTGGCGAAGTAAAATGGGGTCGCATCTGCGGGCTAGTGATGTTTCTGCCGCACAGTTATGAAGGGCAGGGCCCGGAACATTCCTCTGCACGCCTGGAGCGCTACATGCAATTGTGCGCAGATTACAATATGCAGATCTGCGTGCCGACGACACCCGCGCAAATGTTCCATATGCTGCGCCGGCAGATGGTGCGGCCGTTGCGCAAACCTTTGATCGTAATGACCCCGAAAAGCCTGTTGCGGCACAAGGAGTCGGTTTCCGCCTTGGACGAACTTGCAAGCGGCAGCTTCCAGCCTATCATTGCAGACGTTGAGAAGCTGGATACGGAGAAAGTCAGGCGCCTCGTTTTCTGTAGCGGTAAGGTCTATTTCGACCTTAGCGCATACCGTCGGGAAAACAGCATCAAGGACATCGCTCTGATCCGCATCGAACAGCTATACCCGTTTCCTCATCAACAGTTCAAGGCCGAAATCGGCCGCTACCAAAACGCCAAAGAGATAATCTGGGCGCAGGAGGAACCGGGCAATCAGGGAGCCTGGCACCGGATTCAGCACTATCTGCTGCGCCACATGCGCGCTGACCAGAAACTTTCCTACGCGCTGCGACCTTCGTCGGCGACGCCGGCAGCGGGTTATCTGTCCCTGCATAACCGGCAGCAGAAGGAGCTGGTCGCCGCGGCATTCCGGGAGAAACTGGAAGTGGACAACGGCAGAGCCCAACATTGATCAGCCATCAATGATAGCTTGGCCGTTGCTAACTGGGGAAAAGGTGGGGCAATAATGCTGATAGAGGTAAAAGTCCCGGCACTGTCCGAATCGGTCGCGGAAGCCACCTTATTATCCTGGCACAAAAAAACGGGTGATTTTGTGCAAAGGGATGAAAATCTCATAGACATCGAGACCGACAAAGTCATTCTGGAACTGCCAGCGCCCAGTTCGGGCATCCTCGCAAAAATAATCAAGAACGACGGTGCAACGGTAGCAAGCAATGAAGTCATCGCTACCATTGACACCAGTGCCAAGCCGGGCGCCGCGCCCGCTCCGGCAAGGGAAATTAAACCGCAGGCCGAAAAAGCAAATGAACCGGTACTGATGCCAGCGGCTCGAAAACTCGTCGCAGAAAGCAGGGTCGATGCGACCACGATCAGTGGTAGCGGACGTGGCGGACGGATTACCAAAGCTGACGTAATCGCCCGCGGGGATGCAGTGCCGCAAACGGTGCCAAAAGTATCTCAACCGGCTCCGGTCAGCGTGCCAAGCGTCGTCGGAGAACGTCCTGAGCAACGTGTGCCAATGACTCGGCTGCGTGCACGTATTGCCGAGCGTTTGGTGCAGTCACAACACGCGGCTGCAATTCTCACTACTTTTAACGAAGTCAACATGCAACCCGTCATCGAGCTGCGAAACCGATATAAAGAAAAATTCGAGAAAGAGCATGGTATAAAGCTCGGTTTCATGTCGTTCTTCGTCAAGGCGGCGGTTGCCGCTCTCAAAAAGTTTCCCGTCGTCAACGCATCGATTGACGGCAATGACATCGTCTATCACGGCTACTTTGACATCGGCATTGCAGTGAGCTCTCCACGGGGCCTGGTCGTTCCAATACTCCGCAATGCAGACCAGCTTTCGTTGGCCGAAATCGAAAAACAAATTGCCGATTTCGCCAGCCGGGCTCAAGAAGGCAAGCTCAGTATGGAAGAGCTGACGGGCGGCACCTTCTCGATTTCCAACGGAGGAGTTTTCGGTTCGATGCTTTCTACACCGATCATCAATCCGCCACAAAGTGCGATACTGGGAATTCACGCGACCAAGGAACGCCCGGTGGTGGAAGGCAATCAGATCGTGATACGACCGGTAAATTATTTGGCGCTTTCCTATGACCACCGCATCATCGATGGTCGCGAAGCGGTGCTGTCCTTGGTCGCAATAAAGGAAGCACTCGAGGACCCAGCGCGTTTGCTATTGGAAGTTTGATCCTTATCGCTGAGTTGCAGAAAAAAGCGAACCGTCGGTATTCTCCACGCCGCGGCGTGGACGTGCCTGTGTTTCGAACGGAGTGACTAATGGGCAAATCATTCGATGTGGCGGTCATCGGCGCCGGGCCCGGCGGCTATGTCTCCGCGATCCGCTGCAGGCAGCTCGGCCTCAGCACTGTTTGCATCGACGACTGGAAAAATGAAAACGGCAAGCCGAGCCTAGGTGGAACCTGTTTGAACGTCGGTTGCATCCCTTCAAAAGCCCTGCTTGAATCGACTGAAAATTATCAGCGTGCGCGACACGAGTTTTCGGAACATGGCGTCAACCTACAGGGCGTCGCCATTAATTTGCACAAAATGCAGGCGCGCAAGAGCAATATCGTTGAAGGTTTTACCGGCGGCATCGCGCTGCTTTTCAAGAAAAATAAGGTCCAGTCAATTCACGGGAAAGGGCGCTTCATTTCGGCAAAGGATAATTATCGAATCGAAATATCAGCCGAGGGCAAGTCTGAGATCATCGAAGCTAGGTATGTGATTGTCGCCACCGGCTCCGTGCCCAGGCAGCTGCCGGGCGTTCTGGTAGACCAGAATTTGATCGTAGATAATGTGGGAGCGCTCGCATTTGCCGAAGTGCCAAAACGCCTCGGAGTCATTGGGGCAGGCGTGATCGGCTTGGAGATGAGCAGTGTATGGCGGCGCTTGGGATCGGAGGTTACCATCCTTGAAGCCTTGCAAGGCTTCTTGTTGGCTGCCGACGAGCAGGT
>DASPRI010000187.1:0-18520 GCA_035624535.1 Burkholderiales bacterium | reverse complement strand
TAACGGATGTGGATGTAGCTCATCGCGTGCCGCCAGACCCTTGTTGAGGTAATCCTCCGGATCGCCGGCGTAGTTGCTTGGAAATTCTATGACGATGATGCCGATTGCGGCGCGCATGCCGGTGGCGAGAGCCGCTTTCGCCGCTGATTCAGGAAAGAAATACATGTCATTGAAGCAAGTAATACCGCCGCGGAGCATCTCCGCGCACGCGAGTAAAGTGCCGTCCATCACGAATTGCTGCGAGACGTGCTTTGCTTCGGCGGGCCAAATATGCTGGTGCAGCCAGTCCATCAGCGGCAGGTCATCTGCGAGCCCTCGCATCAGCGCCATCGCCGCATGGGTATGAAGGTTGACGAGCCCTGGAATGAGCGCATGGTTCTCCAAACGCAGCCGTCGTTTTGCATTGAAGCGCGCGTGCGCTTCCGCAGTGGGCAGTACCGCCCGTATCGTTCCATCGTGAATGGCAATGGAATGCCTAGGCAGAACTTCCTCCGGCTCAACCGGAATTACCCAGCCTGCATCAATCAGCGTGTCGACCTCTTTTGGCATCAAGCGCCCTATAAAATAAAAAAGCCCTGCGCAAGGCAGGGCTTCCATTGTAACTGTGTTTGTTTTTATTGTCCCTCGGGAACGATTGCTGTTACATCAACATCCACGCGCCGGTCAGGCTGAAGACATTCGATAAGCTGTTTGCGCTTCAGGTTTTTGCATTGATCCGGTGTGGTCACAGGGTTGCTCTCTCCTTTGCCGACTGCCTCGATCTTGTGAGCGTGGACGCCATGCGAAACGAGGTAATCTGCCACCACTTGGGCGCGCTTTTCAGAAAGTTTCTGGTTGTAAGCAGGAGACCCGAGACGGTCGGTATAGCCGGTGACGGTAACGGTTTCATATTCTGCGTTTTGCAATCTGCTGGCGAGCTCGGCGAGCCGTTCTTCGCCGCGCGGGCGCAGATCCGCTTTATTGAAGTCAAAGAAAGCATCCGCGGAAAGCGTGATATGTTCCGGAGCCGGTGGCGGGGGTGGCGGCGGCGGGGCAGCCTCTGGCTCCGGTTCGGGCGGAGGCGCCTCGGCCACAGGTGGCGGCGGTGGTTCGCACAATTCTTTCGGCATCAGATCTTTTTCGCATTCGCAGCCAATGGGAAACTCCGCTCCAGCCCGCTTGTATTCTTCAGCGAGCTTTTGTGTCCAGTAGCCGGTCCTCCAGCAAAGGCCAGCCCCACTGCGCGCCAACTGGCCACGCTGGTCTATTAGGTAAGGCACGGGGGTACCGCTTGATGTTGATGACTGCTCCTGGGATGCGCAGGCAGCCAAGCCCAATGTCGCCAACGTAGCGGTCACGAAAATCGGTTTTGAAAGCCGGATGGTCATAATTCCTCCTCTTTTTTAACGACTTGATGCTAATCCTTGACCAACTGTGGATGAAACCGTAGTGGAAGCTCTCCGCCTGAGCAATACTAATTCAATCACGGCTTTTTGGCAATTTTATTACCGGCACCTAAATACCGTTAGCTTGGTGGCCGAGAGCATACGCTGCTTGGCCTTGTGCGCTTGCACATGATAAAATTTATGAATTTAATTTGCTGTAGTTTCAACTCTGAAACCCATCCAAAAAACCTTTTAATTCATGGAACAATTTGCTAAAGAAACCCTGCCTGTCAGCCTAGAAGAAGAGATGCGTCGCTCCTACCTGGATTACGCGATGAGCGTCATTGTGGGTCGAGCGTTGCCAGATGTGCGCGACGGACTAAAGCCCGTGCACCGCCGGGTGCTGTTTGCGATGCACGAAGCCAATAACGTATGGAACCGTCCTTATGTGAAATGCGCGCGTATCGTGGGTGATGTGCTCGGGAAGTACCATCCGCACGGGGACGCCGCGACCTATGAAGCTCTGGTACGCATGGCGCAGGATTTTTCCATGCGCTACACCCTGATTGACGGTCAGGGCAACTTCGGCTCGGTGGATGGCGACGCGCCGGCAGCCTACCGTTATACCGAATGCCGCATGGATAGGATTTCCTCGGAGATTCTCGCAGACATCGACAAGGAAACAGTGGATTTTGCGCCCAATTACGACGGCAAAGAGCGGGAACCCGAAGTATTGCCGACCAAGGTGCCGAACCTGCTGGTCAATGGTTCCTCCGGAATAGCGGTCGGGATGGCAACAAACATTCCGCCTCACAACTTGAAGGAAGTGGTGGACGGCTGTCTTTCGCTCCTTAAGAACCCGCAAACCGATCTTGATGACTTGATTGAAACAATTCCTGCTCCGGATTTCCCCACTGCTGGCATTATCTACGGCATCACCGGAGTGAGAGAAGGGTATCGCACCGGTCGCGGCAGAATAGTAATCCGCGCGCGGACTCATTTGGAAGAAATGGAGAAAGGCAATCGTCAGTTGATCATTGTTGATGAGCTTCCCTATCAGGTAAACAAGGCTGCCTTGTTGACGAGAATTGGCGAGCTGGTGCGCGACAAGAAAATCGACGGAATATCTGATCTGCGGGACGAATCGGACAAGTCGGGTATGCGTGTAGTGATTGAACTCAAGCGCGGCGAGAATCCCGAGGTGGTGCTGAATAATCTCTACAAAGAAACGCAGCTGCAGGATACCTTCGGTATGAACATGGTCGCGCTGGTGGACAATCAGCCGCGCCTGCTCAATCTCAAGGAGCTTCTCGAGTCCTTCCTGCGCCATCGGCGCGAAGTGGTGACGCGGCGGACCGAGTTCGAATTGCGCAAAGCGCGCGAGCGGGCCCATATTCTCGAAGGTCTGGCGGTAGCGCTCTCTAACGTGGACGAAATCATCGGGCTTATCAAGGCGGCCGAATCCCCGCCGGTTGCAAAGACCCAGTTGATGGCGCGCCACTGGCGTTCCAAACTGGTCGAGGACATGCTGCGCCGAGCCATCTCAGATGCTTCGCGGCCAGACGGACTCGGTGCCGAATTCGGTATGCGCAAGCAGGGCTATTTCCTGTCCGATGCGCAGGCGCAGGCAATTCTGGAATTGCGCTTGCAGCGGTTGACCGGGCTTGAGCAGGATAAAATCTTCGCTGAGTACAAAGAAGTAATGGAGAAAATCGCCGATCTCATGGACGTGCTGGTAAAACGCGAACGCATTACCCGTATCATGTCCGATGAACTGGTTGCAGTTAAAGAGCAATTTGGCGACGAGCGGCGCAGCGAGATCGTGGTGGACACCCAAGACCTGGCAATGGAAGACTTGATTGCCTCGGAGGACGTGGTAGTCACGCTGTCGCATGGGGGTTACATGAAATCGCAGCCGGTTGCCGATTACCGGGCGCAGAAACGCGGCGGGCGTGGCAAGCAGGCGGCGACTACCAAGGAGGACGATTTCATCGACAACTTGTTCATTGCCAACACGCACGACTACATTCTGTGCTTTTCCAACCGCGGTAGGGTCTACTGGCTCAAAGTTTACAATGTACCGCAGGGCAGCCGTGCCAGCCGTGGCAAGCCCATCGTCAATCTCGTGCCGTTGATGGAACATGAAAAGATAACTGCGGTACTGCCAGTCAAGGAATTCGACGATCAACACTTCGTATTCATGGCAACGGCCAACGGCACCGTCAAAAAGACTGCCCTCTCGGCCTTTTCGCGACCGATGTCGAAAGGCATTATTGCAGTGAATCTGGACGACGGAGATTATTTGGTCGGTGCGGCACTCACCGACGGCAAGCAGGACATCATGTTGTTTTCGGATGGCGGCAAGGCAATGCGCTTCTCCGAGCAGGAGGTGCGTTCGATGGGCCGCAATGCGGCGGGCGTGCGCGGCATGAAACTCGCCGCAGATCAGCACGTGATTTCCCTGCTTACCGCCCAGGACGAAACGCAGTCGGTGCTGACGGCAACGGAAAACGGATTTGGCAAACGCACGCCGATCGCCGAGTACACGCGCCACGGCCGCGGCACGCAGGGAATGATTGCGATCCGTACCTCAGAGCGCAATGGCAAGGTAGTGGCAGCGACGCTGGTGGATAAAGATGATGAAATCATGTTGATCACCACGGGCGGAGTGCTGATTCGCATGCGCGTTTCCGAGATTCGCGAAATGAGCCGCTCAACGCATGGTGTAAGGCTGATCGACCTCGGGGATGGCGAGAAGCTTGCAGTTTTGGGTAAAGTGGTCGAAAGGGACGAGGAAAACAACGGCGAGGTAACTCATTGATGAACGATGTAAAGCCGTATACGGCAACGCTACGCGTCTACAATTTCAGTCCCGGACCGGCAATGCTGCCACAGGAGGTGCTGGAGCGCGCGCGTGAAGAAATGCTGGATTGGTGTGGCAGCGGCATGTCGGTGATGGAAATGAGCCACCGGGGCAAGGAATTTACCTCCATCATCCGGCGCGCAGAAGCGGATTTGCGCGAGCTGATGCGCATTCCGGCTCATTACAAGGTTTTGTTCCTGCAAGGCGGTGCAAGCATGCAGTTTGCCATGGCGCCGGTCAACCTGTTGCGCGGAAAAAAATCTGCTGACTATATTTGTTCCGGTGAGTGGTCGAAGAAGGCGATAACCGAGACAAAAAAATTTTGCGCAGTGAATATTGCCGCTTCATCCGAAGATGCCGGATTTACTTATGCGCCGGCGCAGGATCAGTGGCGGCTTGACCCTAATGCGGCCTACGTGCATTACACACCCAACGAGACCATAGGTGGCGTCGAGTTTCACTGGGTCCCCGAAACCGGTGATGTTCCGCTGGTGGCCGACATGTCTTCGAATATACTGTCGCGCGAAATCGAGGTCAGCCGTTTTGGGCTCATTTACGCCGGGGCGCAGAAGAATATCGGACCTGCCGGGCTGACCATTGTCATAATCCGCGAAGATTTAATGGGGCGAACGCTGCCCGGCATGCCATCAATGCTGAATTATAAAATTCATTCGGACAACGAATCGATGTACAACACGCCGCCTGCTTACGCAATATACATCGCTGGCCTCAACTTTCAGTGGTTGAAGAAGAACGGTGGTATTGCAGCGATGGAGGCACGGAACATTGCGAAGTCCAGGCTGCTTTACGATTTTCTTGACAGCAGCCGATTTTTCCGCAATCCGGTGAGAAAGAATGACCGTTCGCGCATGAACGTCCCCTTCGCTCTCAAGAATTCCGCGCTCGAAGAAGAATTCCTGAATCGCGCGAAAGCGAAAGGACTGGTGCAGCTTAAAGGACATCGTTTAGCAGGTGGCATGCGCGCGTCAATTTATAATGCCATGCCCCTGGAAGGCGTGCGCGCTTTGGTTGACTTCATGCGTGATTTCGAGAATCAGCATGGCTGAAACCTATCATGTCCTCACTCTCAACCCGATATCAGCGTATGGCTTGAAGCGTTTTTCGCATAACTATGTCGTGGACAACCAGGTCGCCGAGCCGGATGCCATTCTGGTACGTTCGCACGATATGCACGGCATGCTGATTCCACCGAAAGTCAAGGCCATTGGCCGCGCCGGGGTCGGCACCAATAACATTCCGGTAAAAGAAATGAGCGAGCGCGGCGTGCCGGTGTTCAACGCGCCCGGCGCCAACGCCAACGCCGTGAAAGAGCTGGTTTTGGCGGCGCTCTTGATAGCGGCGCGCAACCTGGTGCCTGCGATGCGTTTCGTCGACGCGCTACAAGGAGAACAGGAAACCATGAGCACAAGAGTGGAGGAAGGGAAGAAACAATTTGCCGGAATCGAGCTGCCTCACCGTTCGCTGGGAGTAATCGGCCTCGGCGCTATCGGTGGCATGGTCGCGGACGCAGCACTCAAACTCGGCATGCGCGTAGTCGGTTTTGATCCGGAAATTACTGTGGACGCGGCCTGGAATGTGCCTTCGCAGGTGAAAAAGGCGCATAGTATCGAAGAAGTACTGAAAGGCAGCGATTTCGTCACCCTGCACGTGCCGCGCTTGGAGGTGACGCGCAACATGATAGACGGCGGGCGCATAAGCAGCATGCGCCACGGCGCGGTTCTGCTTAATTTCGCACGCGATGGAGTAGTGGACGAAGACGCGGTGCTGGCGGCGCTTGCGACGAAAAAGATCAAATATTACATATCCGATTTTCCGTCCCCCAAGCTTATTGGGCAGCAGGGTGTGTTGATGCTGCCGCATCTCGGCGCGTCCACACAGGAGGCCGAAGACAATTGTGCGGCAATGGTGGTGGACCAAGTGCACGATTTTCTGGAGCACGGCAACATTCTCAACTCCGTGAATTTCCCCAACGTAGTCATGGAGCGCGAATCGTCCTATCGTTTGGGCATTGCCAACGCCAACGTGCCGAACATGGTGGGGCAGATCTCTACTGCTGTCGCCAAGGCAGGCATCAACATTCACAACATGGTGAACAAATCCAAGGGCGAAATGGCATATACGCTGGTGGATTTGGATAGTCCGGTGCCACGGGAACTTATTCAGCAAATTGCCAAGATTTCCGGTGTGCTTTCGGTGCGTTATCTCCCACTGGCGGCCGGATAGCTCTCCATAGCAGCGGCAAATAGACTTATTTCCGGATATCACCTGCGGGATTCAAGATTGCCGCCTCGGAAATTGGGCTCGGCGGACTCGCAAGTATTTGATTTAAAGCGATGGTATAATGTCGAGCCTTATTTATTTTCATCATGAGCGACGAGCTAAAAAAACTTCGCGCAAGCATCGATGCGCTGGATCAAGAGATGCTCGAGCTCATCAACCGGCGCGCAGCGCACGCTCGTTCCATCGGCCAACTCAAGAATGGTGCGGTCTACCGTCCCGAGCGCGAGGCCCAGATCTTACGGCGCATTAAGGAGGCTAACCCCGGTCCACTCTCTGACGAAACCGTGGCGCGGCTGTTCCGTGAAATCATGTCGGCCTGTCTGGCGCTGGAAAAGCCGATGGCGGTTAGTTACCTCGGGCCACAAGGAACATTCAGCGAGGCGGCCGCGGTTAAGCATTTCGGCCATGCGGCGCATGCCATAGCGTGTATTTCAATAGATGAGGTGATGCAAAAAGTGGAAGCCGGCGAGGTGGACTATGCAGTGGCGCCGGTTGAAAATTCCACTGAAGGTGCGGTAGGCAGGACTCTCGATTTGATGCTCGCTACCCCGCTCAAGATCTGCGGCGAGGTGGTGTTGCGCGTGCACCAGCATTTGCTGGGCAAATCGAAACGGTTCAAGAAAATCAAGCGCGTTTATTCGCACGCGCAATCGTTTGCCCAATGCCATGAGTGGTTGAACCGGAATCTTCCGGGCATTCAGCGCGTGCCGGTGGCGAGCAACGCCGAGGCAGCGCGTCTCGCGGGCAAGGATACGGGAAGTTGTGCAATTGCAGGAGACATGGCGGCTGAACGCTACCGCCTGAACATTTTGACCCCAAATATCGAGGACGAGCCGAACAACACCACGCGTTTCTGGATACTCGGGGCGCATGATGCTGAACCTTCAGGCAAGGACAAGACTTCGCTGGTGATGTCCAGCAAAAATGTTCCAGGAGCGGTGCACCAGCTGCTGACGCCGCTTGCGCGTCATGGAGTCAGCATGAGCAAACTGGAATCACGTCCTTCGCGCACCGGTCTCTGGGAATACGTGTTCTTTGTTGACATTGAAGGGCACCAGCGAGAAGCGAATGTGGCGAAGGCGATTGCCGAGCTTGGCGAAAAAGCGGCGTTCTTGAAAATCCTGGGCTCGTACCCGGCCGCAGTAGTTTGACTTCGCCTGCAGCCGTACCTTCGAGAGAAAAAAGCACATGGATTTATGTGACCTGGCTCCTCCCTATATCCGCGCCATGGCGGCGTACCAGCCCGGGAAACCGATTTCGGAACTGGAGCGCGAGCTCGGGCTGAAAGGGATCGTCAAGCTTGCATCCAACGAAAATCCGCGCGGTGCCAGTCCCAAAGCACTGGCCGCGATACGCGAAGTCCTGTCTGAAATCGCTCGCTATCCCGACGGCAATGGATACGCCTTGAAGCAGGCCTTGTCTTTAGGGCACAAAGTGAATTCTGAGCAGATTGTGCTGGGTAACGGCTCAAACGATGTGCTCGAGCTCGCGGCGCGCGCATTTCTTGCTCCCGGAACAAAGGCGGTTTACTCCCAACACGCTTTCGTAGTGTACCGCCTGGCAACACAGGCGTGTGGTGCGCAGGGGGTGGAAGCGCCAGCGAAAAATTTTGGCCACGACCTGGATACGATGCTGGGTGCGGTAACCGCGCAAACGCGCATCGTATTCATTGCCAACCCCAACAATCCTACCGGTACCTTGCTTTCCGAGGCGGAACTGCTGGCTTTTTTGCGCCGCCTCCCCAAGCAGGTATTGGTGGTTCTGGATGAAGCGTATAACGAATATTTACCCGACGAACTGAAAGTTCCCAGCGTGAGCTGGCTGAAGGAATTTTCCAATCTGGTAGTCACGCGCACCTTTTCCAAGGCTTACGGTTTGGCCGGCCTGCGCGTGGGTTATGCATTGGCACATCCTGCAGTGGCGGACCTGATGAACCGTGTGCGGCAGCCATTCAATGTCAACAGTTTTTCCCAAGCAGCCGCGGTTGCGGCGCTGGCTGATCAGGAATTTGTCAAGCAAAGCTATGAGCTCAACCGTCAAGGTATGAAGCAAATTACGCAGAGCTTTGAGCGCCAGGGAATCCGCTTTATTCCATCCTTTGCAAATTTTGTGTGTTTTCACGCGGCTGATGCCAATGCCTTGTATCAAAACCTGCTGAGGCGCGGCGTGATCGTCCGTTCCATCGCTGAATATGGGATGGCAGAGTGGTTGCGCGTAAGCATCGGGCTGCCCGAAGAGAACCAAAAATTTCTTAGAGCCCTGGAACATGGAACCTCTGAATAAGTCCCACGCGGTTGCGACGGTGGCTTTCCGGGATAGGATACGCGAAGCGAGGCGCAGCCAATGGCCACTCCCCTTGGCAAGCCGAGCGACAAAGCAGACCGCTCGAAAAGCCCTGTGCCTGCGGGTTGCGGCAAAATGCGGTGTCTGCGTCGTTGCGCTCCTCGGCTTCGTAGTCCAAGCTACGACCTTCGTCGCGCGCCTCGCATTCATCCGCATTTTGCCAGCAACGCAAGCTGCGGAGGATTTAATCAGAGGTTCCTTAATCCGCGAAGCAGCATGAAATGGCGAGACAGTCACTCGATAAGCTGGTGATCTTTGGCGTCGGACTGATCGGCGGTTCATTTGCCCTCGCAGTAAGGCGCACTGGCAGGGCAAAACGCATCGTCGGCGTCGGCCGAAGCCGCGCTAATATAGAAGAAGCGCTGCGCCGCGGCGTGATTGACGAATCAGCTGAAAGTATGGCGAGCGCAGTGCACGGCGCAGATCTGATTTTGTTGGCGCTTCCGGTGGGCCAGATGCGCAAAGTGATGCGGGCGATTGCGCCGCATCTGGAGATGCACACACTTGTGACCGATGCCGGCAGCACCAAGCAGGATGTGGTAGCTTTGGCTCGAGAATGCCTGGGGACGCACCTGAAGCGTTTTGTCCCTGCACACCCGGTTGCCGGCGCGGAACTGAGCGGGGTGGGCGCGGCGAAAGCCGATCTTTTTATAAACAAAAATGTAGTGGTCACGCCGCTGGCAAAAACCGACAAGAATGCATTGAGACGGGTTGAGAATTTGTGGGCGTCCTGTGGCGCTAGGGTCAGTCAAATGACGCCGCGCCAGCATGATGAGATATTTGCCGCCGTGAGCCATTTACCGCATTTGCTTGCCTACGCATTGATGGACGAAATTGCAGCGAAACCCGACGCAGCCAAGCTCATCAATTACGCGGGAAGCGGTTTCCGCGATTTTACGCGCATTGCCGGAAGCTCTCCGGAAATGTGGCGTGATATCGCTTTAGCCAACCGCAATATACTGCTCAAGCAGCTTTCGGAATATCAAGGGCAGTTGAAGCATGTCGCGCACCTGATCAGGAAAGGCGATGGTGCTGCGCTTGAAAAAATGTTCACGCGCGCGCGTAATGCGCGCAAGAAATGGCTGCGGGATAACAGATAACATGTCTCTCGATTACCGGGTCGAACCGGGAGGCGTGCTTTCAGGCAAGTTGCGCATACCGGGTGACAAATCCATTTCCCACCGCGCCGTCATTCTGGGCTCAATCGCCGACGGAGTGAGCGAGATCAGTGAATTTCTCGAAGCTGCAGACACGCACGCCACCATCGACGCAATGCGTGAATTGGGAGTAGGCATTGACCGACCCGCTTCGGGAAGAGTCCGGATTCGCGGCGTCGGTTTGCGCGGTCTGAAGGCGCCGAAAACAGTGCTGGATTGCGGCAATTCGGGCACATCGATGCGTTTGCTTTGCGGCGTGCTCGCCGGCCAGTCGTTTAACTGCGAATTGACGGGAGACGAAAGTTTGCGCAAACGGCCGATGGAACGCATAGCGGCGCCGTTGCGTGAAATGGGCGCGGATATCGATATCTCACACGGCGGCATTCCGCCGATCAAGTTGCGAGGCGTCTCCCAATTGCGCGCTATCAATTATCGAATGCCGGTGGCAAGTGCCCAGGTGAAATCGGCGCTGCTGTTCGCCGGTCTTTACGCCAGAGGCCGCACTTGCATTACTGAGCTGGCGTCCACGCGGGATCACACCGAGCGGATGCTGCAGGGCTTCGGTTACACGCTGCAACGCAACGGGAATACGATTTGTATCGAGGGCGGAAGCAAACTTAATGCGACGAATATCGAAATACCGGGGGATATTTCTTCGGCGGCATTTTTTATGGTCGGCGCCAGCATTGCGCCAGGTTCGGATCTAACACTCACCCATGTCGGAGTCAATCCCACGCGCACCGGAGCGATCGAAATTCTGCGCTTGATGGGGGCGGATATTGTTTTGCTTAACCTGCGTGATGTGGCGGGCGAGCCGGTAGCTGATGTGCAAGTGCGCCATTCCCGCCTCAAAGGTATTGTAATTCCGCGCGGCTTGGTGCCGCTCGCCATAGATGAATTCCCGGTTTTATTTGTCGCAGCCGCCAACGCTGAGGGGGAAACGGTGCTCACCGGCGCGGAAGAGCTCAGAGTCAAGGAAAGCGACCGCATCCAAGTGATGGCGGAAGGGCTGCAAAGACTAGGCGCCTTCGCCCAGCCGACTCCAGATGGCATGCGCATACGGGGTGGTGCCTATTCAGGAGGCACGATCGAAAGCCGTGGCGACCATCGCGTTGCGATGGCATTTGCGATAGCAGCCTTACGCGCCGCAAGCCCTGTCACCGTCCTTGATTGCGCCAACGTGGCAACGTCTTTTCCCGGCTTTCCCGCCACTGCGCGAAGTGCGGGAGTCAAGATCAGCGAGGTATAGGATTGAGCGAGGCAAGCAAACCGCCGGTAATTGCTATCGACGGGCCGTCGGCTTCGGGCAAGGGCACGGTGGCACAGCGAGTGGCGCGCGAGCTGGGATTTCATTGCCTAGATAGTGGCTCCCTCTATCGTCTCGTTGCTCTGACTGCGCAGCAGCGAGGCGTGGCGCTGGATGACGAAGCCGCACTTGGCGTGTTGGCGCAAGGTCTTCGGGCGCAGTTTCAAGGGGAAGAGGTTTTGCTGGACGGCGTGCGCGTTACTGATCAAATCCGTTCCGAAAGTTGCGCTGCAGGTGCTTCCAAAGTTGCGGCATTTCCTAAAGTGAGGCTGGCGTTGCTCAGCAAGCAGCGTGCGTTCCGCAAACCGCCAGGCTTGGTCGCTGAAGGGCGCGACATGGGTTCCACTGTGTTTCCCGACGCAAGGCTTAAGCTGTTTCTCACGGCGAGTCCCGAAGCGCGCGCCGCACGCAGGTATAAACAGTTGATGGAAAAAGGAATGTGTGCTAGCATTTCAACCCTTTTGCAGGAAATTAAAGAGCGCGACGCGCGTGACCGCGAGCGGCCGGTTGCTCCCTTGCGACAAGACGCCGGTGCTGGTCTTCTGGATACTACCGCGCTCACTGTCGAGGAAGTAGTTGGCGAAGTTATCGCAAGGTATCGTGCTCTAGGATCGTGAGTTTTTAAGTGCTTGAGGTTTGCCAAAACTTCAGGCTGTTTTTAACCAACCCCCGTCGCCACGACGGGTTTAAAGGTTTAAGTTTAATGATGATTAATGCTTCCCCGGCTTCGGATAACTCTGAAAATTTTGCGGCGTTATTTGAAGAAAGCCTGTCCCGGCAGGAAATGCGCGTAGGCGAGGTGATTACCGCCGAAGTTATTCGCGTAGACACGAATTATGTAGTGGTGAATGCCGGTCTTAAATCTGAAAGTTTCATTCCAGTAGCGGAATTCCAGAACGATAAAGGCGGAGTCGAAGTAAAACCCGGCGATTTCGTGGAAGTCGCGATCGAGGCCTTGGAAGACGGTTACGGCGAAACCCGCCTATCGCGGGAAAAAGCCAAACGGCTTGCAGCTTGGCACCAGCTCGAGGTCGCTCTTGAGAAAGGAACTCTGGTGCAAGGACTGATCAACGGCAAAGTCAAGGGCGGGCTCACGGTCATGGTAAACGGTATCCGTGCTTTCTTGCCCGGCTCATTGGTAGATATCCGCCCGGTGAAGGACACGAGCCCTTACGAAGGCAAGGAATTGGAATTCAAGGTTATCAAGCTCGACCGCAAGCGCAACAACGTCGTGGTGTCGCGCCGCGCGGTCCTTGAAGCGAGTCAAGGAGCAGAGCGCCACGCCTTCTTGCAGAGCTTGCAGGAAGGCGCAGTGGTGAAGGGCGTAGTAAAGAACATTACTGACTATGGCGCGTTTGTAGACCTTGGGGGTATCGACGGCCTGCTGCATATCACCGATCTGGCGTGGCGCCGCGTGCGACATCCTTCCGAAATTCTTTCCGTGGGTGATGAGGTCGAAGCGAAGGTGCTCAAGTTCGACCAGGAAAAAAACCGGGTCTCGCTGGGACTCAAGCAACTCGGCGAAGACCCGTGGGTCGGGCTCTCCAGACGCTATCCGCAGGGTACGCGGCTGTTCGGTAAAGTGAGCAATTTGACCGATTACGGCGCATTTGTTGAAATCGAGCAGGGCATCGAGGGTCTGGTGCATGTATCGGAGATGGACTGGACCAACAAAAATGTTCATCCATCGCGGGTCGTTCAGCTTGGTGACGAAGTGGAAGTGATGATTTTGGAAATCGATGAGGAACGGCGCCGCATTTCGCTCGGCATGAAACAATGCAAGCCCAATCCGTGGGAAGAATTCGCTCTCAATCACAAGAAGAACGATCGGGTGCGCGGGCAAATCAAATCGATAACCGATTTCGGAATATTCATCGGTCTGCCGGGCGGCATTGACGGGCTGGTGCACCTATCCGACCTGTCCTGGACGCAGCCGGGAGAAACAGTAGCGCGCAACTATAAGAAGGGCGACGAAGTTGAAGCAGTTGTGCTGTCGATCGACGTTGAGCGCGAACGAATTTCGCTGGGTATCAAGCAACTGGACGGCGATCCTTTCATCAGCTATATCGCCACGCATGACAAAAACAGCATCGTGACAGGCAAGGTAAAATCGATTGATGCCAAGGGCGCGGTGATTGCATTGGATACCGATGTGGACGGATATCTGCGCGCGACCGAAGTATCGCGCGATCGTGTTGAGGATATCCGCACACGCCTTAAGGAAGGCGATGAGGTAAAGGCGATGATCATTAATATTGACCGAAAAAATCGCAGCATCAATCTGTCGGTCAAGGCCAAAGACTTGGCCGAAGAATCAGAAGCAATGTCGAAAGTCGCAACGGAAAGCGCTGCCAATACCGGCACCACCAACCTTGGGGCGCTGCTCAAAGCAAAACTGGATGTAAAAAATACCGAACAATGAGGGGAAGCCCATGACAAAGTCCGAGCTGATCGTAAAATTGGCGGGGCGTTATCCGCAGCTGGTGGCGAAGGATGCGGAGCTCGCCGTGAAAATGATATTGGACGCCATGACCAAGAGCCTGTCCCAGGGCAACCGCATCGAGATCAGGGGGTTTGGTAGCTTCGGTCTGAACTACCGCCCGCCGCGAACCGGACGCAATCCGAAGTCCGGGGAAAGAGTAAAAGTTCCTGAGAAATATGTGCCGCATTTCAAGGCGGGCAAGGAGCTGCGTGAGCGCGTTGACAGCAATAAAAAGTAGCGCGCGTTGCCGTTAGCCAATCAAAGGCGGCATTCTGCAGATGCCGCCTTTGTTGCATGTAAAGTTTCTGCGTAAATTTATGCGATACCTGTCGTGGCTGTTTAAGATAATTTTGTTTGTTCTGCTACTCGGTTTTGCGATAAAAAATACCGAAACGACAGTCATACATTATTTTCTCGGCTACGAATGGCAGGCGCCGCTGGTCCTAATTCTGCTGATTTTTTTCTGCGCCGGTGCGGCGATCGGAATTATGGCCAGCTTCGGTTACATCTTCAGGCAAAAACGCAAGATGCGTCTGCTGGAACGCGAGCTCCGCCTGAAGGATGAAGAAAGCAGACAGGCCACACAATGACGTCCAATAAGCCTGGCTCAACGCTCCCCAATACCTTATTTCCTGGCAGTCAATACTCAGATGGAAATTGAATTCTGGTGGCTGCTCGCGTTTCCGCTATTTTTCGGGCTTGGCTGGATTGCCGCGCGCATCGATATTAAGCAACTGCTGTCGGAGTCGCGTGCATTGCCCATGTCTTATTTCAAGGGCTTAAATTTTCTGCTTAACGAGCAGCCGGATAAAGCGATAGAAGCATTCATCGAAGTGGTCAAGGTGGATCCGCAAACCGTGGAATTGCATTTTGCCTTGGGTAACCTGTTCCGGCGCCGTGGGGAAGTAGAACGCGCCATACGCATGCACCAGAACCTCGTGGAACGCGCCGATCTGGGGCAGGAACAGAAACTGAACGCCATGTTCGAGCTGGCCAGGGATTATCTCAAGGCAGGACTGCTTGACCGCGCGGAAGAATTGTTCGCCAAGTTGCAAAGCTCGCCACACGCGGAAGCGGCATCCAAGCATCTACTGGAAATCTACCAGCAGGAAAAGGAATGGGCGAGGGCAATTGAGACGGCTCGCGAGCTTGGTAAAATTACCAATCAGTCGTACCAGAAAGAAGTCGCCAATTTTTACTGCGAACTTGCGGCTTATGAAATCATGCACTCCAGGCCGCAGAACGCTAGGGCCCACCTGGATGCAGCGTTAGCGAATCATCGTAAGTGTGTGCGCGCCAGCATTCTGCTGGGTGACCTGGAGATGCTGGAGAAGCAGCACGAAAAAGCCATTGAGGCTTGGAAGCGGATTGAATCCCAGAATCCAGCCTATCTTTCGCTGATTGCGGAAAAGCTGCTTAACGCGTACCGCCAACTTGACAAGACCGACGAAGGGCTGCATCTGCTACGGGGCTATCTTTCCAATTATCCTTCACTGGATTTGCTGAATGTGGTTTTTCAGGCAACCCTGACACGCCAAGGCGCGGAGCCTGCCTACCAATTGGTGCGCTATGAAATGAAGCGCGCTCCGTCCTTGCTGGGTCTGGACAAGCTCCTGGAAGCGCAAATGCTTGAGGCGCCGCTCGAGCGGCGTCACGATCTGGAGTTAATGAAGAACTTGGTGCACAGCCACACGCGTGGTCTGGCCATGTACCGTTGCGAGACTTGCGGGTTCCGGGCAAGGCAGTTCTACTGGCATTGCCCGGCTTGCGGCGGCTGGGAGACCTACCCGCCGCGCAGGACCGAAGAAGACGAGCTGGCGGCATGAATGAACCCCGCATCATCGTTGCGTTGGATTATGCTGACGCGCGATCGGCTTTGCAGTTTGTGGACACGGTCGAGCCCCAGTACTGCCGTTTGAAGATCGGACAAGAACTGTTTACCTCTGCAGGGCCGGCGCTGGTCGAGCAATTGGCGCGGCGCGGATTCGGCGTGTTCCTGGATTTGAAGTATCACGACATACCGCATACGGTAGCACAGGCCTGCAAGGCGGCGTCGAGACTGGGTGCCTGGATGCTGAGCTTGCACGCATTGGGAGGAAGGTCTATGCTCGCGGCGGCACGCGAAGCCGTGGGAGGAGTTATGCCGCGTCCACTTGTCATCGCGGTCACGGTGCCAACCAGCATGGGGAGTGAAGAGCTTGGCGAGCTGGGGATTCGCGGTGAGGTTGCTACTGCCGTAATGCGCCTCGCCCGCCTCGCGCATCAAGCCGGTATGGACGGAGTGGTTTGCTCGGGCCAGGAGGCGCGCCAGTTAAAAAAGCAATTCGGCCGTGATTTTTGTGTGGTCACTCCGGCTATCAGACCGGCGCAGGCGGTTCATGACGACCAATTACGCGTGGTAACACCTCGGCAAGCGGCGCTTAACGGCGCAGATTATCTGGTGATCGGCAGGCCGGTCACGCGGGCAGCCGATCCGCTCCAGGCTCTGCAGGAGATCAATCGGGAAATGACAGGTAGCCAAGAATGAAAACTAATAAGACTCGCGGGCCGGAAAGAGCAAATCTACATGCCATGAGCAAAGCGCGTGTGCTGGTAGTTGGCGATGTAATGCTGGACCGTTACTGGTTCGGAGACGTGAGCCGCATATCTCCGGAAGCGCCGGTTCCGGTGGTCAAGATCGAGCGCACTGAGGAGCGCCCCGGCGGTGCTGCCAACGTGGCGCGCAACGTCGCGGCGCTCGGCGCGCAGGCGGAATTGCTTTCCGTGATCGGCAACGACGAAGCCGGCGCCTGCCTGGAACGCCTGTTGCGCGATGAACAAATTCCTTCTCAGTTGTACCGCGACTCCGCCATAGCCACGACTATTAAATTGCGCGTCATCGGACGCCAGCAGCAATTGCTGAGAATCGATTTTGATATTCAGCCCAGCCACGAAGTGCTGCTGTCCAAGCTTGCCGATTTCGAAAAGAAGTTGCCATCATGTGACGTGGTGGTGCTTTCCGATTACGGCAAGGGCGGCCTTACGCATATCGCGAAAATGATAAACACGGTGAACCGGTCCGGGAAACCGGTGTTGGTCGATCCCAAGGGGGACGATTTTGATCGCTACCGCAATGCGACCATACTCACGCCCAACCGGGCTGAATTCCGCCAGGTGGTCGGCGGCTGGAAGAGCGAGCGCGAGTTTGGTGAAAAAGCCCGGCAACTTGTCAATAGACTGAAATTGCGCGCGCTGCTGATCACGCGTAGCGAGGAAGGCATGACCCTGTTCAGCGATGAACAAATGGTGCATGTTCCCGCGCAAGCCAGGGAAGTTTTTGATGTGAGCGGCGCGGGCGATACGGTCATTGCGGTGCTCGGAGTAATGCTGGCAAGCGGCGCGAAATTGCCTGACGCGGTGCGTATCGCTAACCGCGCAGCGGGTATTGTGGTCGGTAAACTGGGTACTGCGGTGGTGCATCGTGAAGAGCTTTTTGCAGTTTAAGGAAAACTCGCCATGTACACCGTGGTAACCGGAGCCGCCGGATTTATCGGCTCCAATCTGGTTAAAGCCCTAAATCGGCGCGGAGAAAACAATATCCTTGCTGTGGACGAGCTCAAACCCGCCGATAAATTCGCCAATCTGGTGGATTGCGAAATCGCGGATTTTCTGGAAAAGGACGCTTTTCTCGAGCGCCTCATTGCGGGGGATTTTGATGAGGCGGTCGGCGCGGTTTTTCACCAGGGCGCGTGCACCGATACCACCGAGAGCGACGGCCGCTACATGATGCAGAATAATTACCGCTATTCCGCGCAGCTGGTGGATTATTGCCAGGACGAGGACGTGCCTTTCATTTATGCCTCCTCGGCCGCGATCTACGGCGCCGGCAAGGTATTCAAAGAGGCGCGCGAAAACGAGGCGCCGCTTAATATTTACGGTTATTCCAAGTTCCTGTTTGATCAGATGGTGCGGCGCAGGCTCGATGGGCACAGCGCACAGATCGCCGGCTTGCGCTATTTCAACGTGTACGGCCCGCGCGAGCGCCACAAGGGAAGAATGGCTTCTGTGGCTTTGCATTTCTTTGACGAATTCCGCGCCACCGGCAAAGTAAATCTTTTTCACGGCAGCGGTGGTTATACAGACGGCGAGCAACGTCGCGACTTCGTATCGGTCGAAGATGTGGTAAAAGTCAACCTGTTTTTCCTGGATCACCCCGGAAAATCCGGGATTTTCAACGTCGGTACCGGAACCCCACAGACTTTCAACGAAGTAGCGGTGGCCACGGTCAATGCCTGCCGCAAGAGAACTCCTGCTCTGACCCTGAAACAGATGCAAAGCCAGGATATCATTCATTACATACCTTTCCCTGAATCGCTGCAGGGCAAGTATCAGAATTTTACACAGGCCGATATCAGCGCCTTGCGCGGCGCCCGATACGAGGAGCCGTTTTTGAATGTGGAACAGGGTGTCGCCCGCTACGTCGAGTGCCTGCTGAAACAAGCTTAGCGCGCCTCTGCTCAAGACTTGGAAATTCCGCCGCGGCATTGGGTATGATATGAGGAGCGCATTGTGAAGGCACCGCATGTATAAAACCATCGAACAGTTTGTCGGCGATACGCCGCTGGTCAAATTGAAGCGCATCCCGGGAAAGACGACCAACACCGTCCTGGTCAAGCTGGAAGGCGACAATCCGGCAGGCTCCGTGAAAGACCGTCCCGCGCTTTC
>DASPRI010000166.1:0-2986 GCA_035624535.1 Burkholderiales bacterium | reverse complement strand
GCCTTCGATAATTTTGATCCCGAAAAAATGGCGCGCTACGGCGCGGACAAAATCGCCGCGCTGCTCGCTGATTCGTCCATCGTGCGCAATCGCGCCAAAATCGAGGCGGCGATCATCAATGCCAAGGAATTCCTGGAAATTCGGGATCAGTATGGCAGCTTCGATGAATATATCTGGCAGTTTACTGGCGGCAAGCCCATCGTTAATCACTGGCGCTCGGTCGGGCAGGTGCCGGCCTCGACCGTGCGTTCCGACGCGATGAGCAAGGCTTTAAAAAAGCACGGTTTCAAATTTGTCGGTACCACGATTTGTTATGCATTCATGCAGGCGGTGGGCATGGTGAACGACCACACCATAAGCTGCTTCAGGCATCGTGAGCTTTGTGGTTGACGCGCATATCCCGCGGAATCCAGAATCGAGATGGCGGTGGGCCGGAGGTGGTTTGCGTGATCTGTGATTTGTCGAGGATGGGGTTTCTTCGTAGACGCCTAACGAATAAGTTGAAACAAAGCGTTGGGCGTTGAGGAACCCACGGCTTTATGGCGACAACCGAGCACGAGTTCTTTCCACGGTAAGCCGCAGAATCTCCTCAAACGCAATTCGGTGGCGACGAAAAACCTCGCTTTGCTTGGAAAGCACGGAAGCACGATCTTTGTCTGAAATGTTTTCCCCACCACGTTCAGTGACCAGGTAATTCCCATTACCCTCAAGAATGGTATGGCACGAGACCAGTGTCACTTTTTTTCCGTTGAGTTCAATCGTGATTTCGATCGCGGGGGCATCTGGTATCGCTAGCTGCCAATCATTGGTAACCGCGTTTTCGGTAAGAACAGCGGCAACTTGTTCAAAGAACCGATCTACATCTCGTTGCGATACTTCTGTAATGTTCGGTGGTGGGCTAACGCGAGCTACACGTAAATTTATCCATTCGGTACTCTGGTTTAGGGACGGATAGCCGTCCAGGTACCGAATGGCAACGGAGTCCTCTGCACGTGCCGAGGTAGAGTAAAGGACGAAGAAAAGAATTGTTAGACAGGTTCGCGTCAACGGCTTCATGATAAAAATGCTCAACGTCTGCAATCAATCGCGAGACACAAGCGCAGTGGGTGGCTCGTCGGCGTTACCCTGGAATATTTGCCTCGACGAGTTTCGCAAGTAGCGTCAGCGATTCTTGCCAGCCGAGATAGCAAGCCTCGGGCGGAATGGAGTCGGGTAGTCCTTCTTGCGCTACTTTCAACTCAGTCCCGCAGGACACCTGCCTTAAGGCTACCGTTGTCTGCATTTCTCCGGGCAAGTTCGGATCGTCGAACTTGTCCGTATGGCGAATACGTTCGTATGGCACCAATTCAAGATACACTCCGCCGAAAGAGTGGCTGTGGCCTGTGGTGAAGTTTGTGAATGACATCTTGTAGGTGCCGCCAACTTTGGGATCCATATGGTGAACCTTGCCGGTGAAGCCGTTCGGAGGAAGCCATTTGGCCATCGCGTCGGGATCGAGGAACGCCCGATAAATTTTTTCAGGCGTCGCACGGAGCACCCGGTGAAGTCGGATGGTGTTCGTGGACATGATCAATTCTCCTTTCGATGGGTAGCGTGTGGTGAGTTGGTCTTGAGGACTAACACTATCAGATTAGAAAAGGGGTGCGTTCCTTTTATCCTCCGACATCGTTCACCTCTTCTTTTGGATGTTCACTTCTTGCGAACTCCCTGGGACCACTGCCGCGAGTCGTTCCAAGAAAAGTTTCACGGCATTGTCGCTAACCCGCAAGAAACCATTGATGTTCACCAACTGGCGACCTTCGATAATCGGGAAGGCCTCGGGAACCGTAGGCAGCGAAATTAGAATGTGTTCGGGTGCCAAAGCCGCGTTGTGTACCAGAAGATCACGGAAATTTGCGTAGAGTCGCTTGATGGCTGCTTCAGACAGAGACTGCCGGTAGTAATCACTGTTTAGCACGTAGAAGTGGTGAAACCCCTGCTGGCGTATCATGACAGCCTTGCCATCAACTGGGGCGCTGAAGCTCGTGTTACCGCGATGGAATGAACCGATGGTATCCGCAATGCAGAACATCATCACTGCCGCAGGATAGCCGAGGCGCCCACCGATCTGCTTGGACCCCCATGAAGCGTCCTTCTGATAGTGGACACACCACTCCGCTACGCAAAGATACTCGCGGAGTGACTCTTGCAGCATCGATACGGTGTCGGGATGAATCGCCATTGTTGTGTAATAACCGGGCTTAGCCGACGTACTCGCTCCGCGAGCACGTCGGCTGGAGCACCTCGTTGGGCATCACATTTTTTTCTGACGGCAACACCTATTGACGGAAGTCTTCAGCAGTCCATCCATTGCGACGCTGCAGCATTCCTCGGTGCTCAAGATTCAATCTTCGAATTTCGTCCAAATATTCGCTAGGAACTGACGTAGCTTCGTTCCATTCGTGTCGAGGATCATATTTGGCACGAATTGAATCATGTTGTTTCTGGTAGTTCCAATATTCTCTTTCATCCTGTTCCGCTCGCCACCTTTCCGCTTTGCGCTTTTTCCACCGCGCCGGGAACTGTGTCGCCAGCCAATAGCAGGCATACAGCGCGAAGGCGGCAATGCCCATCGCAATAATTATTTCCGCAGTGGTCGGATAAAACTGCTCCACCAGAATAAATAGGATGATAATAAGCAGGCCGTTCGTGATGTTCATATGCCACCGACCAATCGCATTAGGTTTAATGCACAACGTGAAGTAGACGTCCTAAAAGGCGTAATCAATTGCGTCATTTTATTCATATGCCGGTTATCCTACACCAAATTCAATTTGTTATTTTAAGAGGGTAATTAAAAATTTTGGACAATCCCGCGTGGATACCGTCTCAGGTTAAAACGGCAGGACTGCGTCTGGTTTGGCGCTGAGAATAACTTTCCTGAAATCTTCCTGAATGCGCTTTAACGCAGTTTGACTGTCCGCCTCGAAGCGCAGCACAATGACTG
>DASPRI010000163.1:0-22712 GCA_035624535.1 Burkholderiales bacterium | reverse complement strand
AAGTCCACGCTATTCAATTGCCTCACACGCTCCAACGCTTTTGCGGCCGACTGGCTGTTCGCGACGCTGGACACGACATCGCGCAAAATGTTTGTTCCCGATGGTGGCTCAATTGTGCTTTCTGACACGGTGGGCTTCATTCGCAGCCTTCCGCACACCCTGGTGGAGGCATTTCGCGCGACTTTGGAAGAAACGGCTCAGGCAGATTTGTTGCTGCACGTAGTCGACGCGAGCCATCCCAATCGTGACCAGCATATCATCGAGGTTAACAAGGTGCTCGCAGAAATCGGCGCAGATCAGCTACCTCAGGTGCTGGTATTAAACAAGATTGACTTGTGCGGCTGGGCGCAGGGCGTGGAACGCGACGAGTATGGTAGAATTTCGCGTCTTCGTTTAAGCGCACACACCACGGAAGGCACGGATCTTGTGCGCCTGGCTCTGTTTGAAGCGATGAGCCGCGAAAATCCGGAACCTGTTCCAGCAGAAGTTGCCTGAATCTAACGCATCGGCAACTGTACTCGATTATTTGGGATGATCCCATGGCATTAAATGACCCGCAATGGGGAAAGCGTGGCAATCAGGGCCCGCCGGACCTGGACGATGTGTGGCGCAGATTCAACGAAAAGCTGAATGCGCTGTTTGGCCGCGGCCGCGTTCCTGGCGGTGGGCCGGGCACCGCTGCACCCAAACCGTTTGGTGGCGGGATGGGCTTGTTGATCGCGCTGGTGGTGCTGGTGTGGCTGGCAAGCGGGTTTTACATCGTGGATGCGTCGCAACGCGGGGTCGTGTTGCGTTTCGGCAAATACATCGAGACAACTCAACCGGGTCCGCGCTGGCACTTGCCCTATCCGATCGAAAGTGTGGATCTGGTTAATGTCTCGCAGGTGAGAACTGTGGAAGTCGGGTATCGCAACAATGTAAAAAGTAAAGTTCTCAAAGAATCGCTGATGCTGACCGACGATGAGAACATAATCGATATCCAGTTTGCCGTACAGTACATTCTCAAGAACCCGGAGGATTACCTGTTTAACAACCGCTCTCCCGACGATGCGGTGCTGCAAGCGGCAGAAACGGCGATACGCGAAATCGTGGGAAAGAGCAAGATGGATTTCGTGCTTTATGAGGGTCGTGAGCAAGTCGCAGCCCACGCCACCAAACTGATGCAAGAGATCCTCGATCGGTATAGAACCGGAATCTTGATCAGCAAAGTAACCATGCAAAATGCGCAGCCGCCGGAACAGGTACAAGCGGCGTTTGACGACGCCGTCAAGGCAGGCCAGGACCGCGAAAGGCAAAAGAACGAAGGCCAAGCCTATGCCAACGACGTCATTCCCAGGGCGCGCGGTAGTGCCGCGCGGCTGTTGCAGGAGGCAGAAGGCTACCGGCAACGAGTGATCGCCGATGCGGAGGGTAATGCCAGCCGCTTCAAGCAAATCCTGGCCGAATACAGCAAGGCGCCGACGGTGACGCGCGAACGCCTGTACCTCGACATGATGCAGCGCGTGCTTTCCAGTAGTAGCAAGGTCTTGATCGATCAGAAAGCGGGATCCAATTTGCTCTATTTGCCGCTGGACAAATTGCTGCAGAGCGAGGGCTCTGCCGCAGCCACCCAAGAACTTCCTCCGAGAGCCGCGACGCCCGAATCGGCTCCCCAGCCGGAAGGCACCGCGCGTTCGCGCGACGCATTCCGAAGTCGTGAGCGGGAACCGCGGCCATGAAAAATACCAGCCTAATCCTGATTGGGATAATCGTCGTGCTGGTGGTGGCCAGCCTGGGCATGTTCACAGTGGACCAGCGGCAGTATGCGATTGTATTTCGCCTTGGCGAAATCATATCGGTTATAAAAAAGCCTGGACTGTATTTTAAAATTCCGATACTCGACAATGTACGCTTCTTCGATTCGCGGATTCTTACCTTGGATACCCCGGAACCTGAACGTTTCCTAACCTCGGAAAAGAAGAACGTCCTCGTGGACTGGTTCGTAAAATGGCGCATTGAGGATGTCAGGCAATACTACATCAGCGTCGGCGGCGATGAGCAACGCGCCGAATTGCGGCTTGCGCAAACTGTAAATTCCAGCCTGCGCAATGAGTTCGGCAACCGCACCGTGCATGATGTCGTGTCGGGCGAGCGTGACCAGATTATGGAGCTGATGCGGGAGAAAGCCAACGAAGACGCGCGCAAGATCGGGGTGCAGGTCCTGGATGTGCGAATCAAGCGCGTGGATCTGCCGCAAGAGGTGAGCGAATCGGTTTACCGCCGAATGGAAGCGGAAAGGAAACGCGTCGCCAACGAGCTCCGATCCACGGGTGCCGCGGAATCCGAAAAAATCCGTGCCGATGCCGACCGCCAGCGTGAAGTTATTCTCGCTGAAGCTTATCGCGATGCGCAGCGCACCAAGGGCCAGGGAGATGCCCGAGCCGCAGAGATTTATGCAGAAGCTTATACGCAAGATCCGGAGTTCTACTCGTTTTACCGCAGCCTGGATGCCTACCGGGACGCTTTCAAGACGAAAAATGACTTGCTGGTGCTCGATCCCAATTCGGAGTTCTTCAAATATCTGAAACACGCCGGGAAGCCGGGCAAATAGGCGTACCATGTTCAAGCTTTTGCTGACAGCGTTCGCGTTGATGCTGGTGCTGGAAGGAATACTTCCCTTTCTGCTGCCGGGGATCTGGCGGGAAGCGTTCAAGAGATTAATCGAGATGACTGACGGGCAAATCCGTTTTATGGGACTTACGTCCATGCTTGCCGGTCTGCTGGTCCTTTATTTGGTGCGCTGATGCGTAGCTGGTTGCTTCCCGATTACATTGAAGACATACTGCCGCCCGAGGCGCGACGCATTGAAGAATTGCGCCGGGCCATTCTTGACCTCTTCTACGTGCACGGCTATCAGTTGGTGATTCCGCCGCTGATTGAATATGTCGAGTCGCTGCTCACGGGTACTGGCCGGGACATGGATTTGAAGACTTTCAAACTGGTGGACCAACTTAGCGGCAGGATGATGGGCCTGCGTGCCGACATTACGCCGCAGGTTGCGCGGATTGACGCTCATCTTCTGAATCGTGAAGGCATTACCCGATTATGCTATTGCGGCAGCGTGGCACACACCTTGCCTTCCACAACCGTGCGCTCCCGCGAACCGCTGCAGATCGGAGCAGAGCTATACGGTCACGGCGGATTGGAGAGCGATATCGAAATCCTGCGCTTGATGCTGCAAGCGCTTAAGCGTGCGCGCGTTGCTGAAGTACACCTCGATCTTGGACATGTCGCGATATTTCGCAGTATCGCTAGGCGGGGAAAGGTTCCCGCGGAACTTGAAGCGGAGCTGTTCGGGGTTCTGCAAACCAAAGACCGGGCTGCGTTGCGCGAGCTGACAACCGGAATCGACAGCCAGACGAGCCAAGCCTTGCTGTCGCTGCTGGAACTCTACGGCGGGGATGAGGTGCTGGCAGGTGCAGCCAAATGCCTGCCTGAATATCCCGAAATTTCCGCGGCTCTAGCAGGTTTGCAAGCATTCTCGAAAGAGCTGCGGGACAAAGTTGCCAGTCTAGGATTTGACTTGGCGGAAATGCGCGGTTACCGCTACCACAGTGGCGTTGTGTTTAGCGCTTACGCTAAAAGCTCGGCTAACGCCATCGCTGTAGGTGGGCGCTATGACGAGGTGGGAAAGGCATTCGGTCGGGCACGGCCGGCAACCGGGTTCAGCATGGATTTGCGCGAAGTCTCCGCACTTCATTCAGGCGAGCCTTGGCGTTCGGCCATACTCGCGCCTTATTTGCAGGACACAGCCCTGCAGAAAAAAATTGCGAGCTTGCGCGAGCAGGGAGAGATCGTGATCGAGGACCTGTCCCGGCAAGGAAGCTCGCCCGGTGATCTGAATTGCGACCGAACTTTGGTTTTGCGCAACGGAGTCTGGGAAATAAGCAGCTTGAAATAACCGGATTGGCCATGTCAAAAAACGTTGTCGTTATCGGCACGCAGTGGGGCGATGAGGGGAAGGGCAAGGTGGTCGACTGGCTCACCGACCACGCCCAAGGTGTGGTGCGTTTCCATGGTGGGCACAACGCAGGCCACACTCTGGTAATCGGGGGCAAGAAAACTGTCTTGCATTTGATTCCGTCGGGAATCCTGCGCAACGAAGTAAATTGTTACATCGGCAACGGCGTAGTTCTTTCGCCGCAGGCACTGTTGGATGAAATTGCCATGCTCAAAGATGCCGGTGTGCAAGTTGTTGACCGGTTGAAGATCAGCGATGCATGTCCGCTGATTCTGCCTTACCACGCGGCGCTTGATCAGGCGCGCGAGACGGCGAAAGGCGCCAGCAAGATTGGAACGACCGGACGCGGCATAGGACCCGCATACGAGGACAAGGTGGCGCGCCGCGCCATCCGTTTGCAGGATTTGCTACATCGCGACCGTTTTGCCTCCAAGCTCCGCGAAGTAATCGAGTACCATAATTTCGTGTTGAAGAATTTTTTCAACGCGAAACCTGTGGGTTACCAGCGCACGCTGGAAGAGGCTCTGGCTCTTGCGGAGCAGATCCGGCCGCTGGTTGCGGATGTTCCCAGCCTGCTGTACCAGGCGAGCCGCGACGGAAAAAATCTCTTGTTTGAAGGTGCGCAGGGAACGCTGCTCGACGTCGACCATGGGACCTATCCTTATGTCACCTCCAGCAATTGCGTAGCGGGCGCTGCCGCTGCGGGAAGCGGGATTGGGCCGCAGTTGCTGCATTACGTACTGGGTATCACCAAGGCGTATACCACGCGCGTAGGCTCGGGGCCGTTTCCAACCGAATTAAGCGACGAAGTGGGAAAAAAACTTGCATCGCGTGGTCGGGAATTTGGCGCGACCACCGGTCGTCCGCGCCGTTGCGGCTGGTTCGATGCAGCCGCGCTGAAGCGTTCTATTCAAATAAATGGCGTCTCAGGACTGGGTGTCACAAAGCTTGACGTGCTTGATGGAATGGAGCGATTGTGTCTGGGAGTTAGCTATAAGATTGGCGGAGTGAATTCCGATATTTTGCCCGCCGGCGCGGAAATGCTCGCCGAGAGCGAGCCAGTTTATGAAGAAATCCCCGGGTGGAAAGAAAGCACGTTGGGTCTGAAACGTTTTGATGATCTGCCCCGTGGAGCGAAAAGGTATCTCAAACGCATCGAGGAGATTTGCGAGGTGCCCATTGATCTGATTTCGACCGGTGCTGATCGCGAAGAAATCATCGTATTGCGCCACCCTTTTACCTGAATGAAGTCGTGAAAATTTCAGGTATTCAGTCCAGATCTGTCCAGCGCATCGGCTACATCGGGAAACTGGAAAAACCTTGCTCGGAACCCGTCCTTGGTGGTGCCGAGAAGAGGACTCGAACCTCCACAGTGTTGCCACCGCCAGGACCTGAACCTGGTGCGTCTACCAATTCCGCCATCTCGGCTTTTGGGAAGCTGGAAATCTAATAGGAAACTATTTTCTTGTCAACGAAATCCACCGCGCACTTCAGATCCTTGATAAAAACAAACGACCGCCGTGCAGCAAAAACCAAGCGAAAGCTGCGGGAGCTTGATCCGCATTACAAACGTGAACGCTTGAAATACCGGCAGGCCCTGCCGAGCCGCGAGTTTGTATTGCAAGTTCTCACCAAGCAGGGCGTTCCGCTTCCCATGGAACAACTTCTGCGGTTGCTTGACATTCGCGGCCACGAGGTCGCGTTGTTTCAGCGCCGGTTGCGGGCAATGGAACGCGACGGGCAGATCATGCGCAACCGCAAGGGAGCAATTTGCGTGGTGGAGAAACTCGATCTCGCTACAGGTACCGTGCAAGGGCATCCGGATGGTTTCGGCTTTTTGATTCCGGATGAAGGAGGCCCGGATCTGTTTCTTGGGCCCAAGGAAATGCACAAGGTTCTAAATGGCGACCGGGTTATGGCGCGCGAGATTGGAACCGACCGACGTGGCCGTCCTGAAGCGAGCATTGTCGAAGTCCTCACGCGTGCCAACCGGCGTTTGGTGGGAAGGCTGCACGTTGAGCACGGCATCCAATTCGTCGTAGCCGAGAACCAGCGCATCAATCAGGATATCTTGGTGGCACAGACCGAAAAACAGCCGGCAAGGCCGGGGCAGGTGGTGATTGTGGAAATCATAGAGCAGCCCAGCGAGCATGCACAGCCGGTCGGCCGCATCGTTGAAGTACTCGGAAATTACGCCGATCCAGGAATGGAAATCGAAATTGCATTGCGCAAATATGATTTGCCGTATGTGTTTTCGCAGGATGCGGAGAAAGCGGCGAAATCCCTGCCGAGCGGAGTGCAGGTACCCGATTATGCCGGGCGCAAAGACCTGCGCGAAATTCCGCTGGTGACTATAGACGGGGAAAATGCCAGGGATTTCGACGACGCAGTGTACTGCGAGGCGCGCGGCAACGGGTTCAGGCTACTGGTAGCAATAGCGGACGTAAGTCATTATGTAAGATCGGGTGAAGCCCTCGACCGCGATGCACTGCAGCGCGGCAATTCGGTTTACTTTCCGCGACGCGTGATCCCGATGCTGCCCGAAGAATTGAGCAATGGCCTTTGTTCACTCAACCCGAGAGTTGCCCGATTGGCCATGGTCTGCGAAATGCTGATCGAGACCGACGGCAAAATCAGGGAATACCGGTTTTATCCGGCAGTGATACGGTCGCAGGAGCGGCTTACCTATACCGCGGTTGCGGAGATGCTCGGAGATCCCGGTGGCGAAGCCGCCGCGCGGTATCGGCGCCTGTTGCCGCGTATAGAAATGCTTTACACGCTTTATAAGGTCCTGGCCAAGGCCCGGGAAAAGCGTGGTGCAATTGACTTCGAGACGATAGAAACGGAGATGATTTTCAATGAATACGGAAAAATCGAGCGCATCGTGCCCGTAAAACGCAACGAGGCACATTGCTTGATTGAGGAATGCATGCTCGCCGCCAACGTCTGCGCGTCGGACTTCCTCAGGAAGCACGGCCAGCGCACGCTCTACCGGATCCACGAAGGTCCGACCCCGGAAAAACTTGAAGCCCTGCACGGCTTTCTTAAAGAATTTGGATTGCAATTGGACGGTCGCCAGAATCCACACGCCAGGGATTTTGCGAAGCTATTGCGAAAAATTCGTGACCGTCCCGATGCGCAACTGCTGCAAACGGTAATGCTGCGTTCTCTGCAGCAAGCGATGTATAGCCCGGACAATGTCGGCCATTTCGGACTGGCGTATGAGTCCTATACGCATTTCACTTCGCCTATCCGGCGCTATCCCGATTTGCTGGTGCACCGGGCAATAAAGGCGGTGTTACATGGCAAAAGCTATTATCCGGGTGACTGGAAGCAGCTGGGAATTCATTGTTCAGTAACCGAGCGCCGCGCCGACGAAGCGACTCGCGACGTTGATTCCTGGCTCAAGTGCTATTACATGCAGGATAAAATCAACGAGTCCTTCGATGGTACGGTAAGCGGCGTCACCGGATTTGGGATTTTCGTGGCGCTCGACGAGATTTATGTCGAAGGGCTGGTGCATGTTTCCGATCTAGGGAATGATTACTATCATTTCAATGCGCAGAAACACCTTCTGCAAGGAGAGCGCAGCGGCGCAAGATTCCGCCTGGGCGACCGGGTGAGAGTCAGGTTGGTGAGAGTGGATTTGCAGGGCAGCAAGATTGATTTCGCGCTAGAAGCGGCCCCGGATGCATCGCCCAAACAGAGTCGGCGCAAGAAGACCACGCTGCCGGCCAGGTGAGGACATGAGCCACCTCCTTTACGGTTTCCATGCGGTGATCGCGCGCATTCGACAGGATGCGCAAAATGTAAAAGAAATCTATCTGGACAAAATGCGCCAGGACCGGCGCGCGAAGGAACTGGTTTCACTCGCAGAAAATCGAGGAGTGCGGGTCATCTTGTTAGATCATGCGCGGCTCGATGGTATGACTGGCCATGCGCCGCATCAGGGTGTTGCAGCCAAAACAGCGGACGAAATCCGGCGTGTGGGCTTGGATGAAGTGCTCGACCGCTTAAGCGAGCCGGCTTTATTGCTAGTTTTGGATGGTATTAAGGATCCGCATAACTTAGGCGCTTGCCTGCGCGTGGCGGATGCTAGCGGTGCGCATGCGGTTGTTGTTCCCAAGGATCGCGCAGTCGGGATAACTCCGACGGTGTCCAAAGTAGCCTGTGGTGCCGCCGAAACGGTGCCTTTTATCGCGGTCACCAATCTAGCGCGCACCCTACGCGAACTCAAAGAACGCAAACTTTGGATAATTGGCGCCGACAGTGAGGCGAAACAGGATTTATTTTCTGCAAAATTGGAAGGCCCGGTAGCCTGGGTGATGGGTGGCGAACAGCAGGGATTGCGGCGCTTGACCAAGGAAAGCTGTGATGAGCTGGTGCGAATTTCCATGGCGGGCAGCGTACCGAGCCTCAACGTATCCGTTGCAAGCGGAATTTGTCTTTTTGAGACGCAAAGACAAAGAGCGGAAAAGAAGCGCATGCCCGGCTAGGAAGCTGTTCCGAAAAATCTGGGAAAAGGACTTTTTTTGGACAGCTGCTACTTGTTAGTTGCGACAACGACCGCAGTTCCATAGCATAAGACTTCTGTCAGTCCCGCCATCAGATCGGTTGCGTCATAGCGTACGGCGATGATGGCGTTTGCCCCAAGCTGGTCGGCATGAGCGCACATCAACTCGAAAGTCTCGGACCGCGCCTGCTCGCACAGATCGCTATAAATCGAAATGTTGCCGCCAAACAGCGATTGCAGCGCGCCAAATATATTGCCGACAATCGAGCGCGAGCGAACCGTTATTCCGCGAACCACACCGAGATTTCTTGTAATGGTGTAGCCAGGAAGGTCTAGTGCGGTGGTGATCATCGAATGTTGCATTTTTCATCCTTCCAACATGCAAAAGTTCAGCAGCTGACTGCCCGTCATTTTGGCCGGCGCAGCTGTTGACCGGGCGTTTCGCTTTGCGCGGTGAACTGCTTCCATCAACGAAATAGCTTCCATAACAAATAGACGATCAAAATAATGACGGCTATGATCACGGGGAGAATAACCAGCAATGCCTTGCGCGCCCCGCTTACCAGCTGCGCGCTCTTGGCCTGAATTTGCTCGGCTCTTTCCTGGAGGCGTTCTCCCCGTTCAAATTGCTTTTGGATTAAATTAAACTGCTCGCGCTGCAATTCCAAAGCCTGGGCTTGGCCTTGCAATTGAAGTTTCTGGTTGTCGCGAATTTCTTCCAGAACGCGGAGAAGATCGTGCTCGCTCATAAAGCGGACAGTCGGGTGGAGATTGCCAATATGATAACTGCGACCACTTTGGTAGCGGAATAATATACCAGTTGCCCCCGTAGGCTGGAAACTTTATAATTACGCGCCTTCAGACCTTGCCTTATTGCAAATGTGCGGCAAAAGGCTTAATGGAAACTCGTTTCCATTTACCCATAAGGAATTTAAATGCGGCACTACGAAATAGTTTTTATTGTTCATCCTGATCAAAGCGAGCAGGTGCCTGGAATGATCGAGCGTTATCGCGCCCTGGTGTCCTCCAAGGGCGGAAAAGTGCATCGTCTCGAGGACTGGGGCCGCCGGCAGCTCGCGTATCCAATTTCCAAGGTCCACAAGGCGCATTACGTGCTGATGAATGTCGAGTGCGATCAGGAAACGCTGAACGAATTGGAGCACGCATTCAAATTTAACGATGCAGTGCTGCGACACCTGACTGTGAAAATGAATACTGCAGTGAGCAGTCCTTCGCCTATGATGCGCGAGGAAAAAAGCCGGTCATTGACGCAAGCCGCGGACGAGCTCAAAGCTGAGCCGGTCGCCGAGGAGCCGGAAGCCTAGATGTGGAATGCAACAGCGTCGAGCTATGCGGCAAGATTGTCGAAATCACGCCACTGCGTTACACACCCGCAGGAGTCGCAGTGCTGAGTTTCCACCTCGCTCACTCCTCGTCGCAAATGCACGGCGGAAGAAAGCGCAATGTCGAATGCGAAATCCAGGCGCTCGCTCTGGATGAGGTTGCAAAAATTGCCGCAAACCTGCAGGTCGGCACGCCAGTGAGGTTAAGCGGCTTTCTGGCGGTCAAAAGCAAGGACAGCATGCAACTGGTGTTGCATGTAAATAGAGTGGAACTGGAATAGACAGGATTGATATGCCAAAGCGAACATTTAAACGCAAGGACAAAAAAGATCGCAAGGACCGCAAGGAAGCCGGCAACCGCCCCTTGTTCAGGCGCAGGAAATTTTGCCGCTTCACCGCCGAAGGTATAAAGGAAGTGGATTACAAGGATGTCGAACTTTTGAGGGACTTCATCAACGACAGCGGCAAGATCATTCCCGCGCGCATCACTGGAACCAAGTCGCGCTACCAGAGGCAATTGGGTACGGCGGTCAAACGTGCGCGCTTCCTCGCGCTATTGCCGTACACCGATCTTCACTGAGGAATTGGAAAATGCAGGTCATTCTGCTGGAAAAACTCGCCAATCTTGGAAAGCTGGGCGACGTCGTCAAGGTGAAAGAAGGCTTCGCACGCAACTATCTTATTCCCCAGGGCAAAGCGAAACGCGCCACGCCGGCCAATATCGCCGAATTTGAACTGCGGCGGGCAGAACTTGAAAAAACCGAGAGTGAGGTTCTCGCCGCCGCTCAGGAGCAAGGCGCGAAAATGCAGGGACTAATGGTGCAAATTACCCGGAAGGCAGGTGTGGACGGCAAACTTTTCGGTTCCGTTACCAATGTGGACATCGCCGAGGCCTTGCAAACCCAAGGTTTTCCTATTCAGAAAGCTGCCATCCGCATGCCGCACGGTCCGTTGAAGCAAGTAGGCGATTACAACATTACCGTTGCGCTGCATACTGACGTAAAGGCCAATATCACGGTGTCGGTGCTTGGGGAGAGCTGATTCTTTTCGGAAGCTTAAATAATGGAGGGCTGGCGACAGCCCTTTTTTATTTCTGGCGATTGTTTCCACGAATGGTAAAATGTGTTGCAGCAGCAAAGCATCTTCGGCCATGGCCAAAGGAGCAAAGCAACGCCTTAACGGATTGCCGCGCAATAACATATAGCATTAATCCAATAATACACATTAGCTTATGATTCAGGCAGTCTCGGAAGTCGTACGTGATGAGCAGGTCGATGTCATTAAACTGCCGCCTCATTCTATAGAGGCGGAACAATCGGTTCTGGGCGGGCTGCTCCTAGACAACGCCGCGTGGGACAAAGTAGGCGACCTGATCGTCGAGGCGGATTTTTATCGGCATGACCACCGCCTGATTTACCGGCACATCTCGAGGCTGATAGAGCGCAACCAGCCGGCCGACGTGATTACCGCCTCTGAATCCCTGGAAAACAGCGCGGAACTTCAAAATGCCGGCGGCTTAGCTTATCTGGGAGCGCTGGTGCAAAACACGCCGACTGCAGCCAACATCCGCCGCTATGCCGAGATCGTGCGCGACCGCTCGGTGCTGCGCAAACTTGCGGCGGTGGCTACCGAAATCGCTGACAGCGCCTACAACCCGCTCGGGCGCGAGGCCGTAGACCTGTTAAACGAAGCGGAGGCTAAGGTGTTTCACATCGCCGAAGCGGGAGCGCGTGGGCAAATTGGTTTCACAGAAATTCAGCCCCTGCTGACGCAAGTGGTGGAGCGCATAGATATGCTCTACCACCGAGACAACCCGAGCGAAATCACCGGCGTGCCGACCGGATTTACCGACCTCGATCAGAAGACTTCCGGTCTGCAGCCCGGAGATCTGGTTATCATCGCCGGACGGCCGAGCATGGGAAAAACGGCGCTGGCCCTCAATATCGCCGAACATGTCGGGATTGAATTGCGTCTTCCGGTCGCGGTGTTCAGCATGGAGATGTCGGGCGCGCAGCTGGTGATGCGCATGATGGGCTCGGTCGGGCGCCTGGATCAGCACAAGGTGCGCACCGGCAAGCTGCAGGACGACGATTGGCAGAAGCTCACGC
Source organism: Burkholderiales bacterium (assembly GCA_035624535.1). Lineage (GTDB taxonomy): Bacteria > Pseudomonadota > Gammaproteobacteria > Burkholderiales > JAHFRG01 > JAHFRG01. The sequence continues at coordinate 10,748 of DASPRI010000163.1, read as the reverse complement.
ATGCAGTGGGTAAATTAAACGATGCGGCGATTTATATAGACGAAAGCGGAGCGCTCACCGCGCCGCAACTGCAAGCGAGGGCGCGCCGCCTGCACCGCCAGTGCGGCGGACTGGGATTGCTGATAATCGACTATTTGCAGCTGATGTCGGCGGCGAGCGAAGGCGAAAACCGCGCTACTGAAATCTCGCAGATATCGCGTTCATTGAAGGCGCTCGCGAAAGAATTAAACGTGCCCGTGGTTGCACTGTCCCAGCTAAACCGCAGCCTTGAGCAGCGCACCAACCGACGTCCTATCATGTCGGATTTGCGCGAATCAGGTGCCATAGAGCAGGACGCCGACTTGATTTTGTTCATATACCGGGACGAGATTTACAATCCCGAGACCAAGGATAAGGGGATGGCGGAAATCATCATCGGAAAACAACGCCATGGTCCCATCGGCACGGTACCGCTCACTTTCCTTCCGGAATTCACTCGCTTCGAGAATTACAGCCCCGGTTACTGAGCAAGCTGGCTGGCCTTGGCAGGCGCCAACTACGGTAACAACTTGCCGGAACCGAGTTAAGAACCCGTAAGCTCTAATTACTGCTGCGGAGCCGCTTCCCCGGCAGTCGCGCTTTTGGCTTCAGTTGATTTGGATTTGCCAGACGATCTGCGCGACTTTGCAGTACCGGGCTCGCCCGGAACTTTCACTGCGGGCACATCGCGTAAATCCGGAATAATGATGACGGTTCCGGTAGGCGGCTCATCCGGTTTGCCAGAGGGAAATACCTGCGGATTGTACTGCACTATTGCCCATACCATTTTTTGCTGGTAAATCAGTTCCTTGGGGTGAAACAGTTCCTTGGGGTAAATCTTCTGCGCAATCCCGGCCAAAGTATCGCCGGGGCGCATGCTCCAGTAAACACCGCCTCCTTTAGGCTGCATACCGGTCACGGGAGTTGCTTCGGGTGATGCTGCCTCAGTCGGCACCGGGACGGTCAGCACGTTGCCGGTGCGTGTTCCCAGCTGGACGGTAAAGTCGCGCGCAATCTGCAGTTGATCGGGGCACTGGATCTTCACGAGCAAGTTAAAAGCGTTCTCGGTAACAGCTTGCGACGTCGTAATGCTGATTACCGATTTTCCATTGCGGGTTTCGAGCGAAATATTGGCATCGGTCAAATACGGTAATTTATTCTCTGCTTCGGTGTCAGGCGTGCCGAGAGACAGGCATTGCGGCGTGACGACCTCGTTGGCATCTGCCTGGAAATCGATTTTGGCTTTGAGGGCTTCGTTCCGGAATGACTCCACAGTCAAGTTGCCAATACTAATGACCGCATGGGCGTCGAGTGCAAAAAGTGACAAGAGTACTCCACAAAGTAGCGTTTGCAAATAAATGAAAAATTTTTTCATCACAGTATCCCCGCTGCGTAATCGGCTAGTCGCGAGCGCTCGCCGCGCTGCAGTGTAACGTGCCCGCTATGCGACCAGCCTTTGAACCGGTCCACAACATAAGTCAAGCCGGAGCTGCCCTCGGTGAGATAAGGTGTATCAATTTGCGCTATGTTGCCGATGCACACCACCTTGGTACCGGGCCCGGCGCGTGTGATCAATGTTTTCATCTGCTTCGGCGTCAAGTTTTGCGCTTCGTCAATGATCAAAAATTTATTGATAAAAGTGCGGCCGCGCATAAAGTTCAGTGATTTTACCTTGATGCGTGAACGGATCAAGTCGCGTGTGGCGGCGCGCCCCCATTCCCCGGCCTCCTCATCAGTATTGTTAAGGACGTCGAGATTATCTTCCAAAGCCCCCATCCATGGCGTCATTTTCTCTTCCTCGGTCCCCGGGAGAAAGCCGATATCCTCCCCGACCGGCACAGTGACCCGGGTCATGATGATCTCAGTATAAACCTTATTTTCCAGAGTTTGCATTAACCCTGAAGCCAGCGTCAGCAGGGTTTTTCCCGTACCCGCTTGTCCGAGGAGGGTGATGAAATCGATTTCCGGGTTCATCAGCAGGTTCAAAGCAAAGTTCTGCTCGCGGTTGCGCGCAGTGATTCCCCAAACGTTGTTTTTCTGGTGCGTGTAATCACTGAGCGTTTCCAGTACTGCGGACTTTCCATTCTGCTCCTTGACGCGCGCATTGAACGGCTTTCCGATATCCTGAAATACAAATTCGTTAATCAACAGACTCGGGCAAAGCGGGCCGCTTACTCGGTAATAGGTACGGCCAGAGCGCTGCCAAGATTCCATTTCCTTCCCGTGGCGGTCCCAGAAATCCTCAGGCAGTTGCTGGAAACCGGTATACAGCAAATCGGTGTCTTCAAGCACCTTGTCGTTGTAATAATCCTCGGCGGCAAAACCGAGCGCGCGCGCCTTGATGCGCATATTGATGTCTTTGCTGACCAGAATGACGTCCCGTCCGGGAAAGGTTTCCTGCAAATGCTTCACCACTCCTATGATCTGGTTGTCGCCATTCCCAACGGGGAAATGTGCGGGAAGATCTTGATTGATCGCCTTGGTCTGCAGGAACAAATGGCCAGTCGCGTCCTTTCCGCCGTGTGCTTGCAGAGAAATGCCGTGCTCCACATTGGTAAATGCATCGCTGACAATTTCGTCGAGATAGCGGCTCGCCTGGCGTGCGTTGCGCGCCACTTCTGACATGCCTTTCTTATTGTGGTCGAGCTCTTCCAAGGTGGACATAGGCAAATAAATATCGTGCTCCTGAAAGCGGAACAAGCTGGTCGGATCGTGCATCAGCACGGTAGTGTCGAGGACAAATAACTTGGTTTTAGGGTGGAGGCTAGTAACTACGGACGCGGATTTTCTCTGGGTCATTATGGTCTTCCCACTAAAGGTTTATTTGAAGTCCCTAGGTAATCCAAATGATTTTGCATGCGGACGGCGCATTCATCCTGCGCTGTTCCTGCCGCGATACGCTTCTTGAAAATAAATGATGAATATTTTGCCGGCAGGAAAGGAGAAGTGAATCGCTTTGCTTCCGGCTGAGGCAAATTCAAGTCGGCGATGATAATGTCAGTCATTATCCTTGACTGCAGTGTATAACACCCGTTTGTACTTGACAATCATGGTACAAGCAGGCTCACTCGGCAAGAAATTCCCTTGCCTGCAGCATGATTTCGCCGTCGGTCCCCGGCCATTTGCCCAGTTCCACTTCGTGCCGCGGAAGCTTCGCGCTTTCCAGCGAGTCGCAAAGTTCGCGTATGGCCACCAATTCATATCCCTGCTCGCGCCAGCCATGCAACAGGCGCTCGAAGATCGGCGCGAGTTTCATGCCCTCGAGCTCGGCACGCGCTGTGTAGATATGGCCGGTTGACGGCGGGTTTCTGCTGAGATGTAGAATTTGTTCGGCGCAGTTACCCAAGCCCACGCTCTTGATGGTTTCATTTAGCGTGGGAAGGGTGGTCGGGAGCTGAGGGCAAGCAATAATCTCGGCGTGGTAAATGGGAATAAAAGGGCAACTGCCTCGGGTGTCGCTGCAATAGTGAAAACCCATGCGCTGAGTCTGCCGATAGGTATGCAGGCTCATCTGCCAGCCCGCGGCAGCGTGCGTTATAGGGGGTTCGCCGAATATTTCGGCAAAGCGCTCGCACCCGAGACGCATTTGTTTTTCGCTCCACGCGGCGTCAGCTCGCGTCGCATGATTGAGCCACGCCGCGGCGTCATATCCTTGCAATCCGACTTCATTTCCGGCGTCCCGCGCTGCGCGCATGATGGCGCCGCATAGTTTGCCGATATCGGGCCCAGGAAACGCAATGCCGTACAACAGCGACGGCATTCCATAGTACTTGAGAATACCGGCCCGCCAAAGCCGTTTTACGGCCCGCGCGCTGCGATCCGGTCCCACACAAAAGAAAAAACTGGCCGTCGCCTTGTACTTTCGCAAGATCTCAATGAGCCGCGGCACGCCTTGGCGCGTGCCCCGAAGAGTCTGCACGTCTATCTTGAGCGCGAGCTTCATTTTATTTTTTATTTGTGCGACATGATCTCCTGCGCGAGGCGCAGCATTTCATCGTCACCCGGTGCCGTGACCCGGAAAATTGGCGCTTTCTGGTAGCGAGCATAATGTTTCAGAGTTGATTTGCTATAGGCCGGGTCGTAATGTCGCTCCAGCAAATCCCTGATCAAGACATCCCATCTTCCATCGGTGAGGTAGGTTTTCCAACGGTTAATCAAATCATGGCCATGCCGCGCGACCAATGCTTCCAGTTTGTGAAGCAAATCTTGAGGATCTCGCAGAAAGTGCTGATATTGTTCTTTGAGTAAAACCACTCGCAATCCGGTATCCGCTTCTATACGAACGCAGGGTGCGCGCCACATCGCCTCGAGCAGCGCATCGGGCACATTTAGATTGCCGATTTTCTTGCTCTCGGATTCAACGTACAGCAGTTTTCGCGAATGGAAATTTCGCAGCTCTGCCCAGAGCAAGCTTTCGAACATCTTTTGCCCGGGTTGCGGCGCGTCGGGCAGGCTGCCTAAGACTGAGCCGCGGTGCGCCGCTAGCTGCTCCAAGTCCAGGATTTGAGCGCCAAGCGAGCGCAGGCACTTTAGCAGATGGCTTTTGCCGGAGCCAGTCGGACCGCAAATTACGCGGTAGTGGAAGCGTTTGGGCAACTTGATCAAATCCTCGATTACCTTGACACGATAAGATTTATAGCCGCCTTTCAACCGTCCCGCACGCCAGCCGACTTGTTGGAGAACGTCCACCAAGGCAGCACTGCGGTTGCCCCCACGCCAGCAATAGACTAGGGGTCGCCAGTCTTTTTGGCGTGTGATAAAACTTTGTTCAATATGATGCGCGATGTTGCGCGCAACCAATGCGGCGCCAATTTTTTTTGCTTCGAAGCTGGACACCTGTTTATATATTGTACCGATCCGTTTCCTTTCGGCGTCATCGAGAACCGGGCAGTTGACCGCGCCGGGAATGTGATCTTCGGTAAACTCCGCGGGTGAACGCACGTCGATCAACTCGTCAAATTCGCGCAACTGTGTTACGTTAACCAATCCTCGGGATTGCAGGGGGTGCATGCTAAGTGAACAAATTGGCTGAAATTAGCGAAATCAAATTGACGGCATTTTCTCATGGCGGCGGTTGCGGATGCAAAATCGCCCCGGCGGTTTTACGCGAAATCTTATCAAAATCCGCAATTGGTAAAACCTGGCCCGATTTACTTGTCGGCAACGAATCAAGCGATGATGCTGCGGTTTATCGACTGAATGCCGCGCAGGCACTGATTGCGACCACAGATTTTTTCACCCCGATCGTAGATGACCCGTATGATTTCGGCCGCATCGCCGCCACCAATGCGCTCTCCGATATTTACGCGATGGGCGGAAGTCCGATACTAGCACTTGCAATTGTTGGTATGCCGATCAACAAGCTGCCAGTGGCGGCGATTCAGCGCATACTGGCTGGTGGCGAAGCAATTTGCTCGCAAGCAGGAATTCCGATAGCGGGCGGGCACTCGATCGATTCTCCCGAACCCATTTACGGTCTGGTCGGCTTGGGTCTGGCCCATCCCGACAAAATAAAGCGCAACAACACAGCGCGTGAAATGGATGCCCTGATACTCGGCAAGGGACTCGGTGTCGGCATCCTGAGTGCGGCACTGAAAAAAGGCAGCTTGTCGGTGGACGGCTACCGGCAAATGATGGACGCCACGACGCAGCTAAATTCCTGCGGCGTGGAACTCGCTGGCATCGCTGGCGTACACGCGATCACTGACGTTACCGGCTACGGTTTATTGGGGCATCTGCTGGAAATGTGTAACGGTTCCGCGCTTGGTGCGGAAATCAATTTTTCTGCAATACCCATTCTTTCCGAGGCGCTGAATTTGGCGAAACAGGGTTTCGGCCCCGGCGCGATTGAGCGCAACTGGGCAAGCTATGGGGAGCAAGTGCTATTGCCTGCAGTTTTTCCGGATTGGCAAAAAAGACTGTTGTGCGACCCGCAAACCAGCGGCGGCTTGCTGGTGGCGTGCAGTGAGGCGGCCGTGCCGAGCGTACTAGAGGTTTTTACCAGGCAGGGATTTCGAGACGCTGCCCGGATTGGCAAAATGGTAGAAGGGAATGCGCTGGTCAGGCTGGCCGAGTGAGCCTCGCTATTTAACGGATCTAGGCCTGGATTCGGAAGCCCTGCGACCGGGTTTGCGTCTTTTCTCAATACCACGGTGACGCCGCTTCTTTGAGGATGCGCGTCTCTCATCCAGCCTTCTTTCAACAGGGATGATCTCCACGTCATAGGTCGGCAGTTTTGATTTTTCGCTTTGCATGGTTTTTCCAATCGTCGTTCGCCGGAATTTACGATTCAATATAACATACATGAGTCGATGAATTCAGCCCAGCAAGGGTTTGAGGGTCTTCCAGATATTATCGAGAATAATTGGCTGTGCGGCGGCACCCGGATGTATTCCATCAGCCTGAAACATTGAGAGGTCGTATCCGAAACCTTCAAACATGTACGGCGTCAAAACAAGTCGGTAGCGTTTTGCAAGCTCCGGATAAATGCTTTGAAATTTCTGAGTGTAGCCCATACCGTAATTCGGTGGCAGGCGCATGCCGATGAGCAGCACTTTGGCGCCGTACTGCTGGCATGCTTTAATGATGCCTTCTAAGTTGTCGCGCGTGGCTTCGACGGGTTGTCCACGCAAGCCGTCGTTGCCGCCTAATTCGAGTATAACGATGGATGGATGATGCGCAGTTAGGCTCTGCGTTATGCGGCTCAGGCCGCCGCGTGTTGTCTCCCCGCTAATGCTGGCATTGACCACCTCATAGTGCAGCCGCTGTTGCAGCAAGCGGTTCTTGAGCAGGCTGACCCAGCCGGCGTCTTGTGGCAAGCCGTAGCCGGAAGACAAGCTGTCGCCAAATACCATGATCAGCGGCATGGCGCCGGCGGGCACCGGCAGGCATAGAAACAAAACGACGAGGGCGCGTTTTAGCATGACCGAAACTGGCATTCCACCCATTGTGCAAGCAGTGCATCTTGGCAAGCAAGTGCATAACGGCGCGGTCAATTTGACCATCCTGAAAGATGTCAGTTTCACCGTTCTGTCTCGCGAAGCGGTGGCGATACTCGGCGCCTCAGGCTCGGGCAAAAGCACTCTACTGGGATTGCTGGCGGGGCTCGACACGCCCAGCAGCGGCACGGTCAGGATGAACGGCGTGGATGTGTTCGCGCTCGATGAAGATGGTCGTGCCGCGTTGCGGGCGCAAATGGTGGGCTTTGTATTTCAGTCGTTTCAACTCTTGCCCGCGCTAACCGCGCTCGAAAATACCATGCTGCCGCTGGAGCTGGCGGGCGATCCGGATGCACGCCTGCAAGCGCTGCGAATTCTTGAGCGCGTCGGCCTTGAGGGACGGCTGCATCATTACCCCAAGCAACTTTCGGGGGGCGAGCAGCAACGCGTGGCGATTGCGCGCGCCTTCGCCGGCAAGCCTAAGCTGCTTTTGGCTGACGAACCGACCGGTAATCTCGACAGCGCGACCGGCGCCCAAATCATAGAGTTGATATTTGAACTGAATCGCGAGCAGGGCACGACATTGTTGATGGTGACCCACGATGAACAGCTGTCGAGGCGCTGCGGGCGCCTGCTGCATCTGACTGCCGGGGAATTAACCGAATGAAACTCCTCATGCTTGCCCTGCGCATGCTGGGCAGGGATTGGCGGTCGGGTGAATTGCGAGTACTCGCGGCGGCATTGATGGTTGCGGTCGCGAGCGTGACCACGGTGCGCTTTTTTGCCGATCGGGTGCAACAATCCTTGAGTAACGAAGCCAATCAGCTGCTCGGGGCGGATTTAGTGCTTGCTTGGGACCGTCCGATTCAAGAAAGTTTTGAAGAGCAGGCGAAACGGCTTGGTTTACGCGTTACCCGCACGCTCAGATTTCCGAGCATGGTGCTGCATGCTGACGTCGGGCAACTCACCGAAATCAAGGCTGTCGCACAAGGCTATCCTTTGCGCGGCCGTTTGCGGGCGGTTACGCAAGACGGCCTATCTGAAACGGCCGTTCTTCCCGAGCGTGGATCGGTTTGGATCGATCCGCGGCTGGCGAGCAGGCTTGGATTTAAGGCGGGGGACCCGCTCGAGCTCGGCAACGCGCATTTTCGGATTTCCGCGGTAATCGCCGAGGAACCGGATTATCCCATCGGCTTTTTCAATATTGCGCCGCGCCTGCTCATGAATCTCGATGACGTTGCCGCGACCGGATTGATCCAAACCGGCAGCCGCATCACCTACCAATTGCTGTTCGCGGGCGAGCCAAAGGCGCTCCGCGCTTTCCGCACCTGGGCTCAAACCCGCCTTTCTCCGGGTGAGCACCTCGAGGGCCTGCAGGACGCGCGCCCTGAAATCAGGGCGCTACTGGACCGCTCGCAGAGATATCTGGGACTCGCGGCACTGATGAGCGTGGTGCTTGCGGCCGTGGCGGTGGCGCTCGCCACTCAACGTTTCGTGCAGCGACACTTGGATGGTTGCGCAATGATGCGCTGTTTGGGAGCAAGCCAAAACCGCATGTTGCGGCTGTATTTTTTTCATTTCCTCGCGTTAGCTTTGATAGCCAGCCTGTTTGGTTGCGTCTTCGGAGTGTTGGCCCAGGAATTTCTTGCGCACTGGTTGAGCACTTTTGCCGCACGGGAGCTGCCCTTTCCCAATCTGTGGCCAGCCGCTTACGGCATTGCCTGCGGGCTGCTCTTGCTTCTGGGATTCGCCATTCCCCCGCTCATGCGCTTGAGCCAAGTGCCGACTCTGCGCGTGTTGCGGCGCGAACTGGGGGTTCCTAAAGGGATGGGCGGCGCGGGATATCTTTTGGGTTTTTCGTTAATTGCAGCAATGCTACTGTGGCAGGCCAACGACTTGAAACTGGGCCTGTATGTCTTGGGCGGGCTAATCGGCGGCGTGTTGCTATTTGCGGGAATTAGTCTCGCTCTCTTAAAACTACTGGGACGTTTACGACGCGGGGTAGGGGTCGCGTGGCGGTTCGGACTCGCCAGCCTGCACCGCCGCTCGTCAAGCGGCGCGCTACTCGTGGTCAGCTTGAGTGCGGGTATCATGGCGCTGCTTTTGCTTACCTTGGTACGCGGCGATCTGCTACAGGCCTGGAGAAGCAGCTTGCCGCCCTCCGCACCCAATCGCTTCCTGGTCAATATCCAGCAAGACCAGCTGGAGGCGCTGCACGGATTTTTCGCCGCACACGGTCTGCAGCAGCCACAAATTTTTCCAATGGTGCGCGGCCGGCTTACAGCAATAAATGGCAAAACCGTGTCGTCAGCGAAATATTCCGAGCAACGGGCAAAACGCTTGATCGAGCGCGAATTTAATCTGTCCTGGGCGCGCAACATGCAAGATGACAACCAAATTGTTGCCGGCCACTGGTGGCGAGAGCAGGATTTGGGCAAGGCGGTGTTTTCGGTGGAAAAAGGTCTCGCCGAGACTCTCGGAATCCGGCTCGGCGACGAGCTTAGCTATGATATCGGAGGCACGATGCTGAGCGGACAGGTCACGAGCTTGCGCACAGTGGACTGGGACAGTTTCAGAGTGAACTTCTTTGTCATCGCCCCGCCGGGCTTGCTGGAAAATTACCCGGTGAGTTATATCACCAGCTTTTATTTGCCGGGCGACCGCCTGGCGGTGGTCAACGATTTGGTCAAGGCGTTTCCGAATTTCCTGGTGATAGATGTGGCGGCAATCATGTCGCAGCTGCAAAAAATCATGGACAAAGTGGTGCTTGCCATCGAATTCGTTTTCCTGTTCAGTCTGGGTGCCGGATTGATCGTACTTTACGCCGCCATCCTTGCAGCGCAGGATGAGCGCATGCTGGAAGCGGTCATGTTGCGTACGCTCGGTGCCAGCAGAAGGCAGATCCTGCGCGCCCAGCTTGCGGAGTTTGTGATGATCGGAGGCCTCGCCGGCTTCCTTGCCGCGACTGGCGCGAGCGCGCTGGGCTATGTGCTGGCTTCCAAGGTATTGAATGTCGCCTATGTGTTCAATCCCTGGTTATGGGTAATTGGCACAACGGGTGGCGCAGTGCTCGTGATACTCGCGTGTTTTCCGCAACTGCGCTCGGTGTTGTCAACTCCGCCCCTACGGACCTTGCCGAACTTTGGCTAGGCGGCAAGCGGGGTAGTCCACGCAGCAGGGCAAAACGCTAAATTTTTGTTTGTATTGGTCCTGTTGCACGCATGGTAGAAAACAAATTACGCTCGTTCCGGAATTTGTTATGTAGGCAAGCCGTGGCGTTTATTGCGCGTACTTTAGATGAAAGGCGGCGCACCCTTTGACTCATTCCTTGGAGGTGATATGGGAAATGTCGCGGGTCGTGGAGGCATTTTCCCGGTGCAGAAGCAATTCAGAGCGATCATCAGCGCTTTGGCGTTTATGTTATGGGCGGCACCAGCCTGTGCGGACAGAATTAACGTGTACGCTGCGGCTAGCCTCAAGGACGCCCTCGACGATATCATCAAGCAATACCAGGCCGACAGCCGAAATACAGCGCTTGGCGTTTATGCGGCCAGTTCCACCTTGGCAAAGCAAATCGAAAATGGCGCGCCCGCGGATATTTTTATTTCCGCTGATCTGGACTGGATGAATTACCTGGAAACGCGCAAGCTGCTGCAACCCAATACGCGCCTTAATCTGCTTCGCAACCGCTTGGTGCTCATTGCGGCAGGCGAAAGCAGGATTGAAACTGAAATCAAGCCAGGCTTTCCATTGGCGCAGCTGCTCGGCGGCGGGCGATTGGCGATGGCAGAT
>DASPRI010000160.1:0-8329 GCA_035624535.1 Burkholderiales bacterium | reverse complement strand
ACGAATCGCCCTAAGTCCGGCCTGTGCTTAAGCGACTTCGGGCAACTCCAGATCCCAGCGCGGCTTCACGCTGAAATCCTCGCAAGCCGAAGCCTTCATTTTTGTAGCTGCATGTTGCAGGCGCATAGCCCCAGCAAAAGCGATCATCGCGCCATTGTCCGTGCAAAATTCCAGCTTCGGATAAAATACCCTGATTCCTCTGCGTGCGGCTTTGCGCGAAAGGGCGTCGCGCAATTTTCCGTTGGCACCGACACCGCCCGCGACGACCAGCTGGCGCAGTGCGCTTTGCTCAAGTGCCGCGAGCGACTTGGCAACCAACACATCGACAATGGCCGATTCGATCGCGGCAGCGAGGTCGGCGCGGTTTTGTTCGTTCAAAGGCTCGCGCCGAATTATGGTCAGCACAGCTGTCTTCAAACCGCTGAAGCTGAAATCGAGATCGCCGCTGTGCAGCATCGGCCTCGGCAATTTGAAGCGGCCAGCATCGCCCTGTTGCGCAAGCTGCGCAAGCGCGGGTCCGCCCGGGTAACCCAGCCCCAGGAGTTTGGCGGTCTTGTCAAACGCTTCTCCGGCAGCATCGTCGACGGTTTCGCCCAAGAGCAAATACTCTCCCACGCCGGACACCCGCATCAACTGAGTGTGGCCGCCGGAAACTAGAAGCGCGACAAAAGGAAATTCAGGCGCCGGCTCGGACAACAAGGGCGAGAGCAAATGCCCTTCGAGGTGATGAATGCCGAGCACCGGCTTGTTGAGCGCGAAACCGAGCGCTGTGGCGATGCTCGCCCCGACCAGGAGCGCACCCACTAGGCCCGGGCCGCGGGTATAAGCGATAGCATCAAGATCTTTAAGGCCAACGTCCGATTCTGCGAGAACCTGCCGAACAAGCGGCAGCACGCGACGGATGTGGTCGCGAGAGGCGAGTTCCGGCACAACGCCGCCATAGGGTGCATGGAGGGCGGCCTGCGAATACAGCGAGTGCGCGAGCAGGCCGCGCTCGCTGTCGTAAAGCGCAATTCCGGTTTCATCACAGGAGGTTTCGATACCCAGAACTCGCATGCATCGCTACTCGTAACAAAACTGTAATTATACTTTCCAAAACTGCGTGACGCTTGCTATAATGCGCAGCCTGTTAATTTGGACCAATTGCTTTTTCATGCCGAGCATCAGAGTCAAGGAAAACGAGCCTTTTGAGGTGGCGATGCGCCGCTTCAAACGCTCGATTGAAAAGACCGGGCTGCTGACCGAATTGCGAGCCCGGGAATTTTACGAAAAGCCCACCGCCGAGCGTAAGCGCAAACTTGCCGCCGCGGTAAAGCGTCATTACAAGCGTTTGCGAAGCCAATTGCTGCCGCCGAAACTGTATTAAGCCGCCGCGAGGCGCAGCGCAGCACTGCTCGCGAGGCATTTCGATTCCGCTTTCTCCTCACCGCTTACTGACCATGCTTCTCAAAGATCGTATTACTGAAGACATGAAAGCTGCACTGCGCGCCAAGGACAGTGCCCGGCTTTCGGCAATACGCCTGTTGCTTGCTGCGATCAAACAGCGGGAAGTCGATGAACGCATCACGCTTGGCGATGTCGAGGTGGTGGCAGTTATAGAAAAAATGCTCAAGCAGCGCCGCGACTCGATACAACAGTTCGATGCAGCGGGCAGAAAGGATCTTGCGGATAATGAAAGATTCGAAGTGACGGTATTGCAAGCTTACATGCCCAAGGCCTTGAGCGAGGCGGAGGTGGAAACGGCCGTTGCTGAGGCGATCGGCGCCAGCGGCGCCAAGGGCCTTCAGGATATGGGCAAAGTCATGGCCTTGGTCAAGCCCAAGCTTGCAGGTCGCGCCGACATGGCTAAAGTTTCCGCTCTGGTCAAATCTAGACTGGGCTCTGCGATAAAACAGAGCGGTTAGCCCTCAGCAAAAACCATTCCTGTTCGCCTGCTTCCTTGATCCTTCCGGCAATATTCTTGGGGCAAAATGGGCTTGAAAAGTGTCCTATAATTGGATTTGCTTGAATATTTTTGACATTACCCGGCACCGCATAGCTTGACCTACATGCTAACAGCTCCACCCTTTATCCCGCCGTTATGATCGCACGAAGTTTTATACGCGATCTGCTCCACCGCGTGGATATCGTTGCCGTGATTGAGCAACATATGCCACTCAAAAAAGCCGGCGCGAACTACATTGCCCGCTGCCCGTTTCACAACGAGAAAACCCCTTCATTTACGGTGAGTCCGGCCAAGCAGTTCTACCACTGCTTCGGATGCGGCGCGCACGGCAACGCCATCGATTTTGTCATGGAGCAGACTGGCATGGGTTTTGCTGAAGCAGTACGCGATCTTGCGGCGAACGTTGGAATGAAAGTGATCGAGGAGAAATCCGACGCCCCGTCTCGCAAGCGTGATGACAATGTGGATTTGCCCGCGTTGATGCTGCAGGCTGCGCACTATTATAAAAATGCGCTCAAACAATCGGAAACAGCCATTGCCTACCTGAAAAAACGGGGATTGAGCGGCGAAATCGCCGCGCGTTTTGGCATCGGCTACGCCCCGCCGGGGTGGCAGAATCTCGCTTCGGTATTTTCCAATTACCAGGACAAAGCCTTGCTTGCGACAGGATTGGTGAAGGAAAACGAAGAGGGCCGTCGCTACGACGTCTTTCGCGATCGAATCATGTTCCCGATTTGGAATGATCGAGGCACCATCATCGGTTTTGGCGGGCGCGTGTTAGATGGCGCAGCGTCCTCCGACCCGGCTCAGGAGGGTCCTAAATATCTCAATTCGCCGGAAACACCGTTGTTCGAGAAGGGCCGCGAGCTCTATGGGCTGTTCCAGGCGCGCAAAGCCATCCGCGAAGCCGGTAAGGTGGTCATTGTCGAGGGTTACATGGACGTGCTGGCGCTGGTCCAAAACGGGATCGCTTATGCGGTGGCCACCTTGGGAACAGCGACTACCGGCATGCATGTGCAAAAGCTCCTGCGGCATTCTGACAACCTGGTGTTTTGCTTCGACGGCGACGATGCCGGACGGCGCGCAGCCTGGCGGGCGCTCGAGAACAGCCTGTCCCAGATTACCGATGGCACAAGCATCGGTTTTCTGTTTTTACCGCAAGGCGAAGATCCGGACAGCTTCGTCCGGAAGAACGGTAGAGAGGGATTTGAAAAGTTGCTGGGCGAAACCGTGCCGCTTTCTGCACTACTGCTGCGCGAGCTCGCGTCCCGCGTGGACCTGAAAAGCGAGGAAGGTCGCGCGCGCTTCCTGCAAAGCGCAAAACCGCTGCTCACCCGCATTACCGCGCCGGCACTGGGACTGATGCTCAGGAAACGCTTGGCCGAGCTTGCCGGGGTGAGCCAGAGTGAACTGGAAGCCCTTTATCAAATCAAACTTGAGGCAAGACCGCAAGTGCCGCAGAAATTTGCTCGCAAGACGCCTTCTCTCGCCAGGAAAATCCTGCAGCTGCTGCTTTACCAACCCCAGTTGGCCGCGAATTTCGATGCTGCCGTGCCGGAGTCGCCGCACAGTGAGTTTCAGGCCTTGAAACAGTTACTTGAATTTATGGGCAATGACCCGCATATCGAGCACAGTGGGGTGATTATCGAGTGGTTCCGCGGCACAGCGCATGAAGCGCTGCTGCGCGAGGTAGGACAAGAACTCTTCATGTGGGAAGAGAAAAAGCTGGGCGACGAAGATATGGCCCGCGAGTTTGCCGGCGCACTGAGCCAGCTGCGGGAGCTGGAGCGCAACTCGAAGATCGATGCATTGCGCAGCAAATCCGAGAAGCAAGAGCTGAGCAGCGAGGAAAAAATCCTTTATCAGCAATTGCTTAAGCGCGAGGCGGCATCGGTCGAAGATCGGAAAAGCAGTGCGATTTGAGATATAATCCGTAAATTTTTTAATTTTGTCGAAAGTTAAGGACATGGCGAAAGAAAGCGAAAAGACACAGCCGCAAATCATCGATGCGGAAGCGCGGCGCATGCGGCTGAAAAATCTTATCGTTCTGGGCAAGGACCGGGGTTATTTGACGTACGCCGAAATCAACGACCACCTGCCGGACGACATGCTGGATGCGGAGCAGATCGAAAACATCATCAGCATGATAAACGACATGGGAATCGCGGTTTACGACGAGGCACCCGATGCCGAATCGCTGCTGATGTCTGATGCCACTCCGCCGGTCGCCGACGAAGACGTAGTGGAAGAGGCCGAAGCCGCCCTTTCGACGGTGGATTCCGAATTCGGGCGGACCACTGACCCGGTGCGCATGTATATGCGCGAAATGGGCTCGGTGGAATTGCTTACGCGCGAAGGCGAGATCGAAATCGCCAAGCGCATTGAAGACGGACTCAAGCACATGATCCAGGCGATTTCCGCCTGCCCCACTACCATAGCGGAAATTCTTGATCTGGCCGCTCAGATCGAGCGCAGCGAGTTGCGCGTAGACGAGGTGATCGATGGCTTGATTGATGCCGAGACCAATGAAGTCATAGGCGCCGATATCTCTGCCGAGGAAGCATCCGATGAAGATGTGGAAGAAACAGAAGAAGACGCCGAGGCCGAAGCCGCGCGCGCCAACGAGAACCTCGAGCTTTTGAAAACCAAGGCGCTGGAGCGATTCGCGGTAATCCGTCAGGCCTACAACAAAATGCAGCAGGCGCTGGCGAAGAAAGGCGCGCGCCACCGCTTGTATAAAGATCTGCAGGGAAAGATTTCTGAGGAGCTGATGGCGATCCGCTTTTCCGCCAAGCAGGTAGAAGCTCTATGCGACAGCCTGCGCTGGCTGGTGGACGAAGTGCGGAGCTATGAGCGCGAGATCATGGAGCTGTGCGTGAACAAGGCGAGCATGCCGCGCGCGTATTTCATCAAGACCTTCCCTGGAAACGAAGACAATCTCGTTTGGGTGCAAAGCGAAGTCACGTCGCGCAAGCCCTATAGCGAAGCCTTGGGGCGCTATGAAGCGGCCATCGTCGAGCTGCAGAATTTGCTCCTGGAATTGCAAGCCAAAGTCGGCATCCCGATCAAGGAGCTCAAGGAAATCAACCGCCAGATGTCGACGGGAGAGGCCAAGGCGCGGCGCGCGAAGCGCGAAATGACCGAAGCGAATCTGCGGCTGGTGATCTCCATCGCCAAGAAATATACCAATCGCGGATTGCAATTTCTCGATCTCATTCAGGAGGGCAATATCGGCCTGATGAAGGCGGTCGATAAATTCGAGTACCGCCGCGGCTACAAGTTTTCGACCTACGCGACTTGGTGGATCCGTCAGGCGATCACCCGCTCCATCGCGGATCAGGCGCGCACCATCCGCATCCCGGTGCACATGATCGAGACCATCAACAAGATGAACCGCATCTCGCGCCAGATTCTGCAGGAAACCGGACAAGAACCCGATCCGGCGACGCTTGCCGAAAAAATGGAAATGCCGGAAGAGAAAATCCGCAAGATTCTCAAGATCTCCAAGGAGCCGATTTCGATGGAAACGCCGATTGGCGACGATGATGATTCGCATCTTGGCGATTTCATTGAAGACGCCGCGACCATGGCGCCCAACGACGCCGCGGTCTACGCCAGTTTGCGCAATGTCACCAAGGACGTGCTGGATACGCTTACACCGCGCGAGGCCAAGGTGCTGCGCATGCGCTTTGGAATCGAGATGAACACCGACCATACCCTGGAAGAGGTCGGCAAGCAATTCGACGTTACGCGCGAGCGCATCCGGCAGATAGAGGCCAAGGCGCTGAGGAAACTGCGTCATCCTTCGCGCTCGGAGCGTCTGCGAAGTTTCCTCGATCAGGAAAGTTCATAATAACGTTCTTTTCCCGTTTGTTCTTATCCTACGCGGGTCTGTAGCTCAGTTGGTCAGAGCAGGGGACTCATAATCCCTTGGTCGCTGGTTCGAGTCCAGCCGGACCCACTCGCTCCTTCTCTTTCCCCGATAGTGGCTACTAACGACTGCTAAATAAAGGCTTTACTGCTAAATATTGCGTGGATGTCTGCTTTCGGCCAAAAGGGACATTCGCCGATCGCTGTTCTATCCCGTAGAAAAAGAAACCCCGCCAAAGCGGGGTCTGTGTGTGTGCTGTCGAGTTAATTCAAGCGGCGGCAACTTCCTTCATCTTCTTCCTACGCCCGACCCAACTCAACAGGCCAACACCAATACCGAGCATGGCGTAGATTTCCGGCGCGCGCGGTCGCCGTTCGCAAGAGCCGGCCCTTGGTTTCGACCTCCGCGTTGATATGCGCGATTACAGCCCCCTTTATCCAGGAGATTACGGGTGCCAAGCGTCGCACCACAGCCCCGATGATGTAGCGTGGCGAGTATTCATCCTCTCAGCATCTGGTGGAGCACAGCCATTTGCGCCACCATGCGGTTCTTGGCCTCCTCAATAACAACACTGTGGGGGCCATCGAGTATGCTGTCGTCCACCTCTACACCGCGGCGAACGGGCAGGCAGTGCATGAATCTGCAATCAGGTCGTGCATTCTCGAACCAATTCTCAGCTATGCACCATCTCATATGCTCTCTCCTAAGAGCCTCGTCCGCGGGCCGATTTTCATATTGACTAGCGGATGACCACGACTTGGCGTATATGACATGGGCACCCTGCATCGCTTCGCGGCGGTCTGGGGTTTCGCTGATGCTGCCACCCGTGCGCTGCGCAGCCTCGCGCGCTTTATTCATGATGCTTTCGGGCAGTTCGAAACCCGGTGGGCGCAGCACGACGACATTCATGCCGCGCATGCCGGCCATGTGCAGGACTGCCGCGGGAACTGAGAACGGAAGCGGCTTCGGATGGTAAACCCACGACAACACGAAGCGCCCGCCATTTCCGGGTACCCGGAGATCGTCCAAAGTCTTCCAGTCGGCTAGACCCTGGCAGGGATGATTGACGGCTGATTCCATGTTGATCAACGGGACATCCACTAGGGCGGCAAGCTCTCGGAATTGGCAATCGGCAAGGTCCTGTTCCAGACTGTGGCGTTCGGCGAAGACGCGAATTCCCATGGCATGTCCATAGGAGGCGATGACGGGCACGGCCTCGCGGATGTGCTCGGCGGCCACGCCATCCATGACGATGCCATTCCGATATTCGAGGCCGTGAATGGACATCTCGGGGGACACGACGAAAGAGCTACCACCCAGTCGCACCATAGCCGCCTGAAAAGACGTCAAGGTTCGCAGCGAAGGGCTCAAGAAAAGCAGTGCCAGAACTTTGCCCTGCAGTGCGCCGGGCTCGGGCTCGCGCTCGAGCTTTCCAGCCAGCCTAAGCAGTGCGCGGAGCTCATCGATAGAGAAATCGGCTAAGTCGCAAAAACGGTCCATGGTCTACCGTCCCCACGATCGGATGTTTGTCCGCCAGCGATGCGAGACGCCGTGAGTCGCATGCGAATACCGATTATCACTCTTTGCAAATTTAGGTAAGCAGCCGGGCCGTCTCCGTGGAGAGGTATGAATGTTTTGGCCACATTCAACCTCACAGGAAGGGAGCGGCGTGAATGCATTGTGCAGTATATTTAGTAAAATGCTCAAGTAGATTCGGCGCACCGAGTTCGCGCAATCTGCGCTCTCGGTCTCTCGCCAATCGCCGCTAACCGAACTGCCTCAAGCTTGAATTCCGGGCTGTACCTTTTGTATTTCTTGCGTTCCACGAGACACCTCCTTTTGCGATAATATGCCATTCTTGGGGTGTCCACTAAACGTGGGGAGGATCACTTTCAGCCATCCAGGGGACCACATAGGTTCAGTTGTGGCAACGACTCCCGAACGACCGTGATAAATAACAATGGTCTTGGCGAGCGAGCGCGGGCCAAGTATCTAAAATTTAAGAACCCAAATTCATAATCCGTTGGTCCTTGGTTCGAGTCCAGCCGGACCCACTCCAACGCAGATCGTCTCTTACGTGACGTCAAATTCACAGCAGCACTTTAGTTGGCCTTTCGCGATTTTTCTAATTCTCGGATGTACGCTCGCCTTGGCTCAGACCAAGCAGGAGCGTGTTCATCACATGGGGTCGAGCGTTATGCCCTTTGACCTTGCCAAAACGACCCACATTTTCCGAATGACGGAGTCTGGCGGCGTGGAGCGGGTTATCATCAAGGATGCAACGGCGCAGGATCAGGTGGCGCTGATTCAGCGCCACCTTCGGCATGAAGCGGAAGCATTTCAACGCGGTGACTATTCTGATCCCGCATCGCTACACGGCCCAAATATGCCGGGGTTAAATGATTTGCAGGCCGGGGCCGCACGAATCAAGGTTAGGTATTCGGCTCTAGCGAACGGCGCAGAAATTAGCTTCGAGACGACTGACATTCATCTGCTGACCGCAATTCACAGGT
>DASPRI010000150.1:0-39971 GCA_035624535.1 Burkholderiales bacterium | reverse complement strand
AAATTAGCATCGCCTACCTGCAAAACTGGAAACACCATCTGTCGCATTCCTTACGCTTCCGCGGGTGAGAAAACTGCTGAAATCACCCGTCGGCTAGGCAAAATCGCATTTGAGGATGCGCTTCGAATGTTGCAAAAAATCATCACCGAAAGCATCCGCCAAAATCGCTTTGCTTTGCGATTAATAGCAGGTAGAATTACCCTTCAAATTATACGGTGTAAATCTAATGTCTTATTTTTCCGAGAGTTTTCTGACGGGATTGATCGACCTGCCGTGGTGGGGCTATATCGTTGTCACGCTGGTTCTCACTCATCTCACCAACATCGCAGTCACCATATACCTGCACCGCTGTCAGGCACATCACGGTTTGGATTTGCACCCGCTTGCCAGTCATTTCTTCCGCTTCTGGCTGTGGCTCACCACTGGAATGGTCACCAAGGAATGGGCGGCTGTGCACCGCAAGCACCATGCCAAGGTTGAAACTGAGGAGGACCCGCACAGCCCGCAAATATACGGGCTGCGCAAGGTGCTGTGGGAGGGCTATGTTCTGTACCGGCACG
Source organism: Burkholderiales bacterium (assembly GCA_035624535.1). GTDB lineage: Bacteria > Pseudomonadota > Gammaproteobacteria > Burkholderiales > JAHFRG01 > JAHFRG01. The sequence goes on along the minus strand of DASPRI010000150.1, from coordinate 39,411 downwards.
AAGCCGGCAAAATCGAAACGCTGGATAAATATGGCCACGGCGCTCCGGACGATTGGCTGGAGCGCAATCTGTACACCAAGCATAATTCGCTGGGCATCGCCATTATGGCGATAGTCGACTTTGTATTATTCGGATTTGTCGGCATCTCCATTTGGGCGGTGCAGATGATTTGGATACCGTTTTTCGCCGCCGGTGTAATCAACGGCGTTGGCCATTACTGGGGATATCGCAATTTCGCGTGCGCGGACGCCAGCAAGAATATCGTGCCCTGGGGCATTTTGATTGCCGGTGAAGAACTGCACAATAATCACCACGCCTATGCCTCGTCCGCCCGTTTTTCCAACAAATGGTTCGAATTTGACATCGGCTGGATATATATCAGCATACTGAAATTGCTGGGCTTCGCTCAAGTGAAGAAGCTTGCGCCTAAAATCCGCTTCAACAACAAAGCGCAGTGTGATCTCGAAACTCTACAAGCGGTCATCACCCATCGCTACGATGTGCTCGCGAAGTTTGCGAAATCAGTGAAACAAACCTGTGGCGAGGAAATCGGCGTGCTCAGGGAGCGCGCCGCGCAGTTTGACAGTGGAACCTTGAAGACCATCAAAAAGCGCTGGCTGCACCTGGATGCTAAATTTTTAAAAGCTCAGGAGCGCGCAAAACTGGACGAAGTGCTGAGCAAAAGCAAAGTGCTGCAGACCATTTATTCGATGCGCCAGGAACTCACTTCCCTGTGGCAGCGTTCCGCCGCATCCAAGGAGCAACTGGTGAGGCAACTCGAGGACTGGTGCCACCGGGCTGAGGAAAGTGGCATCAGCTCGCTGCAGGAATTCTCGCGCAAGCTCCGCCGCTACGCGTAAAGAGTTGGCGCCAGCAAAAAACCCGCACAACCGCGGGTTTTTTTATTGATGCTTTCTTACTTGAGCTTGGTTTCCTTGTAAATTACGTGCTTGCGTGCAATCGGGTCGAATTTCTTAAGTTCCAACTTATTCGTCTGGCTGCGTTTGTTCTTAGTGGTGGTATAAAAGTGCCCCGTGCCGGCAGATGATTCGAGTTTGATCTTTTCGCGCATGTCGCTGCTCCCTATTTCTTGCCGCGCAACTCGCCGAGCACCGCTTCAATTCCCTTCCGGTCAATAGTGCGCAGCGCCGCGTTGCTCACCCGCAGATGCACCCAACGCTTCTCGCTTTCCACCCAGAACTTGCGGTATTGCAAATTGGGGAAAAATCGGCGCCGGGTCTTGTTGTTGGCGTGGGAAACGCGATTCCCCAGCATTGGTGTCTTGCCGGTTATCTCGCACACTCTGGCCATGATGCTTCACCTCAATTCGAAAGAGTGCGCATTTTACCTATTTGAAGCCTACTTCTCAAGAGATAAATGCGGTCGTCGTATTTCAAAGCAGCCCGCGCTCAGCAAACGACATGATCCCGCTTTTACCCACGATAAAATGATCGAGTACTTTCACGTCAACAAGCGCCAGCGACTTCTTCAGGGCTGCGGTGAGTGCCTGGTCTGAGCCGCTCGGCTCCGCCACGCCAGAGGGATGATTATGGGCGAAGATCACACCTGCCGCGTTGTGATGTAGCGCGCGCTTCACGACTTCACGTGGAAAAACGCTGGTCTGACTTAGAGTGCCACGGAATAATTCTTCCACTGCCAGCACGCGGTTCTGCGCGTCTAGGAAAATTCCGGTAAATACTTCGTGCTCGCTGCCGGAGAGTGCCAAGCGCAGGTAGTCACGCACAGCTTTGGGGGAATTGAGCGCATCGCCTGCCCTGATTTTCTCGTCCAACGCGCGCCGCGCCATTTCCAGCACCGCTTGCAGTTGTGCGTATTTGGCTGGCCCCAGGCCGGGTGCTTCGCAGAGTTTTTTTTGCGAGGCGCTGAGAAGCTCGGTGAGGCTGCCAAAGCGCTTGATCAAACCGCGCGCCACGTCTACCGCGCTCTTTCCCGGCGCTCCGGTGCGCAAAAAAATCGCCAGCAGTTCGGCTTCGGACAGGCTTTTTGCACCCTTGCTTAACAACTTTTCTCTCGGGCGTTCGTCTTCAGGCCAATCGCGTATACCCATGGCTGTGCTTCAGAAATGGTTTCTTAATTCGCATCAATATATTACACTCTGCCCCATCACAACAGCCTGCGGATGGTTGAGATGAGCCAAAATAAACGCCTGTTGCTTGGCGTCACTGGCGGTATTGCCGCGTACAAGGCCGCGGAATTGACACGCCTGCTGGTACTCGATGGCATCGAAGTGCAGGTAGTGATGACCGAAGCCGCTTGCCGCTTTGTCGGCACCGCCACATTCCAGGCGCTCTCGGGTAACACGGTCTACACGAACTTGTGGGATGCGCGCTTCGAAAACAATATGGCGCACATTGATTTGAGCCGTAGCGCCGATCTGATTCTGGTCGCGCCGGCAAGCGCCGACTTCATCGCCAAACTGGTGCATGGACGGGCCGACGATTTACTCTCTACCCTGTGCCTAGCTCGTGAATGTCCGTTGTTGGTTGCGCCCGCAATGAACCGGCAGATGTGGGAAAACCCCGCAACCCAGCGCAATATTGCACAACTCGAGCAGGACGGCGTAACGATACTGGGTCCCGAGAGTGGCGAACAGGCCTGTGGCGAAACCGGAATGGGCCGAATGCTGGAGCCCGAAATGTTGCTGGACGATATCCGCGCAGCCTTCCATCCCAAATTGCTGCAGGATAAATGCGTGCTGATTACCGCGGGCCCCACGTTTGAGGCTATCGACCCGGTGCGCGGCATCACCAACCTAAGTTCGGGCAAGATGGGTTATGCCACAGCGCGCGCTGCACTTGAAGCCGGAGCGAAGGTAACCTTGGTCAGCGGGACGGTCAGCCTCGCCCCGCCTGCGGGCGCCAAGCTTATCTCCGTGGTTAGCGCGCAGGAAATGTTCGCCGCCGTGGAGCGCGAGGTGGGCGGGGCCGACATCTTTATCGGAGTCGCGGCGGTGGCGGACTATCGAGTGGTCAATCCCAGCAAGCAAAAAATCAAGAGGTCGTCGCAAGCCTTGAATCTGCAACTCGCGCCGAACCCGGATATTCTCAGCTACGTCGCCAGCCTTCCCCGCGGACCGTTCTGCGTGGGCTTTGCCGCCGAGAGCGAGAATTTCGAGCAGCATGCCGAACAAAAGCGCCGCGACAAGAACATCCCGGTCCTCGCCGCCAACCTGGTGCAGAACGCGCTCGGCAAGGATGAAAGCGAACTCGTACTATTCGATGACAGCGGCACCCATCCTCTGCCGCGCGCGCCTAAAATAACACTCGCCCGCCAACTGATTCGCCACGTCGCAGAGCTTTATGCCAAGTCTCGCAAAGTTGCCCAGTTGAAAAAAAACCAAGCTGGAACATGAAAAAAATTGACGTCAAAATCCTTGACCCGCGAATCAAAGACCAGCTACCCCACTACGCAACTTCCGGTTCCGCCGGCCTCGATCTGCGAGCCTGCATTGAATCTCCGCTTACCTTTAAGCCCGGACAAGCTGAGCTCATTCCTTCCGGGATCGCCATCCATTTGGATGATCCGGGGCTAGCCGCATTCATTTTGCCGCGCTCCGGACTCGGCCACAAGCAAGGCATCGTACTCGGTAATTTGGTGGGGTTGATAGACTCGGATTACCAAGGGCAGCTTCTGGTCTCGGTTTGGAACCGGGGACAAAAGGACTATGTTCTCAATCCGATGGAACGCATTGCACAGTTGGTGGTCGTTCCAGTAGTGCAGGTGGGATTCAATATCGTAAGTGATTTTGCGGAAAGTCCGCGCGGGGAAGGCGGCTTCGGCAGCACCGGAAGATGACGCAGCAATCCGCTATCGTGCTGTTTGCGCACGGAGCGCGCGACCCAGACTGGGCACAGCCATTCCAGAAGATACAGGGCATGGTTCGTGACAAAATGCCTGGAGTTGTGGTGGAACTGGCATTTCTGGAATTAATGCAGCCCACGCTTGATGAGACCGTCGCCAATCTCGCGGCGCGCGGCATAAAAAACATCGGCGTAATTCCCCTGTTTATGGCGCAGGGCGGACATCTGAAGGAAGACCTGCCGCGCAAACTTGCTGAGATCCGCAGGCAGCATCCCACGGTTTCTTTCCGGATTTCCCCGCCAATAGGCGAAGTGCATGGCATTCTCGCCGCCATCGCTGAATGGGTTTGCGGTGAACAGGATTGCTAGCTGACATGAAAACTAAGCGCGGGTTGCGGACGTGAGTCTTGTTATGAAAAAGGTCCTGGTATTTATTTTTGTCGCGCTGTCCTTTCAGGCGGTTTGGGCGGAAAACTCGATCCTGTCCCTGCATATCATTGGCAATTCGGTAATTGCCGAAGTTGCCAACACGCCGCAGGCCCGGCAACAGGGATTAATGCACCGGAAACACTTGGGCGCCAATCGCGGCATGCTGTTCGTTTTTCCAGAGCCGGGCTTGCATGCCATGTGGATGAAAGACACTCCCTTGCCCTTGACCATCGCATTTCTTGATGAACGTGGCGTCATCATCAATATCGCCGACATGACCCCGTTTAGCGAGAAGCCTCACTACGCCAGCGCACCCGCAAAGTTTGCACTGGAAATGCCGACGGGATGGTTCAACAAGCGGGGTATCCATTCCGGCATGAAAGTTGAAGGTTTGTCGCCCGCCCCGCCCGGCCAATAAAAAGCCCGCCGCGCGGGCGGGCTTTCGGTCATTTAGCTTTTATCCGAAGAAAATTGCCACATGCGCGCCAGCCCCCATGAAAAACAGCATCGGGATAGACAGCATGGTATTGGTGCGCGAAGCGAGAAAGGCTACGCGCCGGGCTTTGGTTTTTTCCTCATCGGTGGCTTGTACGATTCCAAGAATCTTCTTCTGGTTAGGCCAAATCAGGAACCACACGTTGAAAAGCATGATCGTGCCAAGCCAGGCTCCGATACCAATTGCTGAGTACACTCCCTGCAGTCCGAAAGCCAAGAAAAAGTTGCCGCCGAGTAGCGCCGCTCCGGCGAGCCATGTTACCAAGGCGCTCCAACGGAAATAAAGGAGTGCCCGCGGAACAACGTGTTTGGTGATGCCCGCGGCAGTGCCGTCGGCCTGAGCCGCTTTTAGTGCGTCGACCTGGACAAAGTTGAAGTAGTAAAGCAGGCCGATCCACATGACGCCCGCCATGAAATGCAGCCAGCGGGCAAATGCCGGTACGTACTCCATGACTAGCCTCCCACGAAATGATTAACGATGTTATACAGGATCAGGGTCAGTATGAGGCCGCTAATTATCGTGCCCCACAGCGAATCCAAAGGATTTTTCATTTCTGTCGCTCCTCGATAAACAAGCGGTGTGATACGGAGCCTCAGTCTATAACAAACCCGGCTGCCGGAGCAATTGGCCGAGCACAGCCAAAACATTCAAAAAATGTCTGTTTCAGTTACACTTATGCCTGCCGGCGGAATACATAAAGCTAATTTACTGAAGAAACGATAGATTCCGATGGGAGCAAGCCCTGAACTTTGCCGCTGATTTTGATCCGCACTTAAAGCTCTTGCTGTGGGTGGGCGTCGCCATAGTCGGCATTACTTTGCTATTGCTGGTGCAAACCATTTTATTGCGCATGCAACTCATCATGCGGCAGCGCCGCGAGCAGCGCCTGGCCGAGCTGTGGCAGCCGTTGTTTGCGCAAAGCATGACTGCACTTCCGCAATCCTTACCGCCAATCGGAAAGTCGGACTGGGATTCGTTCCTCAAGTTGTGGAATAGCACGCAGGAATCGCTCACTGGAGAAGCCAAGCACAAGCTTAATCAGCTCGCCTGGGCTTGCGGCGTGAACCACGTGGCGCAGCGACTGCTCTCCCAGAAAAGCATGCGTGCACGGCTGATGGCCGTCATTACCTTGGGGCATTTGCAGGAAAAAAATGCGTGGGCGAGGCTGAAAAGCATCGCGAACGACCCGCACCCCCTGCTGTCGCTCGCTGCGGCACGCGCCCTGGTGCAGATCGATGCCAAGGCCGCGCTGGTTGACCTTCTCCCGCTTTTTACCAGCCGCCATGATTGGCCGCTCAACAAAATTGCAAGCATGATTAGCGAAGCTGGCGCCGATGCAGTAACCGGGCCGCTCACTCAAGCGGTCGAAACTGCTGCCCCCGAGGATTTCCCGCGACTCGTGCGGCTGCTCAACGTTGCACACAGTGAACAGGCTCTTCCCGCCATCCGCCGTATTCTGCAGTCGGCTACCGATGACCGGGTAATTTCCTCCTGCTTGCAGGCTCTGACCGATCCAGAAGACGTCGGGCTCGCGCGCACCTATACGCGCCACCCAAGCTGGTTCGTGCGCGTGCAGGCGGTGAGCGCGGTAGGCCGAATCGGATCGAGAGAAGACCGGGACGCGCTGATTGCGCCTTTAAGCGACTCGGTGTGGTGGGTGCGTTACCGAGCGGCACAAGCGCTGGCCGGTCTGCCGCAAGTCACCCTGGACGAAGTGCGGCAAATCCGGGACAAGATCGGCGACCGTTTCGCCAAAGACATACTCACGCAAGTCATCGCAGAAAAGCAGACGCCATGAACTGGGCCGCCTGGATTAACGGACTTCAGTGGTTTTTTCTGCTGTATTTTATCGCCGTCAATGTCGGTTATATCCTGCTCAACCTGCTTTCAATTCGCTCCCTCAGGAATTACATGGAAGCGCAGGGCCTCGCCGATCTGCCGGCCTACTCGGGCTATGAGCCGCCGATCAGCATTCTCATTCCGGCCTACAACGAAGAATCGACCATGGTTAATTTGGTGCGTTCGCTGTTGCAACTTGACTACCCGGAATTCGAAATCATCGTTGTCAATGACGGTTCGAAAGACAACACGCTCGCAGTCTTGCAGCAAGAATTTTCCCTGGTACTTTTTCCAGAAGCGTACTGGCAGCGTATCAGAGGCAAAGGTGTGCGCGCCATTTATCGTTCGTCCGCGCATTCTAATTTGCGGGTGATAGAAAAAGAACATGGAGGCAAGGCCGACGCGCTAAACGCGGGCATAAACGCTTCGCGCTATCCGCTGTTTTGCGCGGTAAGCGCCGATTCAATCCTGCAACGCGACAGCCTGCGCCGCGCCGTGCAGCCGTTCCTTGAAAACCCGCTCACTGTGGCTTCAGGAGGCGCAGTAAGAGTTGCCAATGATTGCGAACTGCAAAATGGTTTTCTTACCGGCGTCGTTTTGCCGAAAAGCGGACTGGCTATGATGCAGGTTGTCGAAAGCTTGCGCACTTTCCTTTTCGGCGCCATGGGCTGGTCGGAACTCAATGCCATGCTCATCGTTTCCGGCGCATTCGGCCTGTTCCGCAAGGATACGGTCATCGAAGCGGGCGGCTATCTCACCAGCACCTCGGGTGAAGACATGGAACTCATCGTGCGCCTGCATCACATGCTGCGCCTCAAGGGAATTCCCTATCGCATCACCTTTGTCCCCGATCCAATTTTTTGGACCCGAGCGCCGGAAAGCTCGCGAGCGCTCAAAGCCAAGCGCGCGAACTGGCAGCGCAGGCTGGCCGAGAGCTTAAACCTGAATATGCCGCTGCTGTTTAATCGCAAAGGCGGCGCGGTGTCATGGCTCGCATTTCCGTTTGTCATGATATTTGAATGGCTAGGCCCGATGTTTGAGGTAATGGGTTACATCTTTATGATTTCGGGATTTGCCTTGAAACTCGTTTCCTGGCAAGTCTTCACGGTGTTTCTGCTGGTTGCCATTGGCTTCGGCATGATGCTCTCGGTAACCGCGCTGCTCCTTGAGGAACTCTCGTTCCATATCTATCCCCGAACCACGCAGCTCGCGAAATTGCTGATCGCGGTGCTAGTGGAAAATTTCGGTTACCGGCAGCAGGTATCGCTATGGCGCTTCATGGGCTTGCTGCGCTGGATATTCCATCGTTAAGCCCGGCGCAGTGTCGCGGTTGAAATTCCCCTGGGCAAGGCGTAATCTAAGCTGCACGGCAAAGCCTGCCGAGGGTTCGAAATTTTTGTTATCGCATAAGGAGTTTGGTCATGTGCTACGAATACGAAATCCACATTCAGGAAAAATTCAGGAAAGCCAAGCAAGAGGCTGAAGAGCTGAAGAAGCAGCAAGCAAAGCCCGCGCCCGAAAAAGATTCCGGCAAAAAGCCGCAAACCCAAGAAGAACCGGTACCCGCCTGATAACGAACCCAAAAACTCAAAACCCCGCTCCGGCGGGGTTTTTATTTCTGCGCACGACGGTCCGCAAGCAGTTCACTGAGCACCGCGCTCCAGGCCTGAGCAAGGTTATAACGATCATAACCGCCGCCGCCAAATCCCATGATTCTGCCCTCGCACAATTCGTCGGCGAGCAGGCAAAGGTGCTTAGCCGCATAGGCATGCGCCGCCGGCGAGTAGTGTAAGTGCGCAAGCGGATCACCTGCGATGGAATCCGCGCCGCATTGAAACAAAATAATTTCCGGCGGTTTATCTCGAAGCAAGGCTTCCACTTTAGGCCACACCTTGACGAATTCTGCGTCCCCCGCTCCCGGCATCATCGGAATATTGAGTTTCATGCCCTCCGCTTTACCCTTGCCGATTTCGGAGGCAGCGCCCGTACCTGGGTAAAGAAACCGCCCGTCCTCGTGAATATCGGCAAAGATCACGACCGGGTCGCTCTCAAACGGATAGAACATGCCGTCCCCGTGATGCACGTCGATATCCACATAACCTACTCGCTTGACGCCGTACTCGGCCCGGAGCGTCTCAGTTACCACCCCCAAGTCGTTGAACACGCAAAAGCCTGCCGCACGTTCGCGCCGCGCGTGGTGCAGTCCGCCGATCGACTGAAATGTGCGCTTGCATTCTCCTTTCATGATGCGTTTCACGCCGTCCAGCGCGGCGCCTACGACATGCGCGGCCGCTTCATACACTCCGGGAAATGCGGGAGTGTCGCCGTAATCGATAAAGCCGTGACCTGCCCTGGAAAGCGTAATGACCCGCTCCACGTATTCCCCGGTATGAAAACGTTCGATCTCCTCCCGAGTCGCCGGTCTGGATGAATTGATTTCGACTTTTTTGTCCAGACCCTGCTTTTGAACTTCCCGCCAGAATGCCGCCTGCCGGTCGGGACCAAATGGATGCTCATCGGGAAAACCGTAGCGACCGAGATCATCGCTCAGATACAAGCAAACTTTTGCTTCGCGTTTCATAAATCTTCTTTTTTTATTCGGACGTATCAAAACCGCAAGTTATCACAGACAAACCGCGGCAGGCGAAATGGGTCGGCGCAGCCAAATCAAAATAAATTCATCTGCCCGTCTCTCTGCGGCCGGCGAAAGCGTTTGGTATCGAGCGGCTTGCGCTCGTCATTGAATCCCAAGCGCTGATACGCTAGCTCAAAGCGTTTTGCCAGCAAATCGGCCAGCTCGCCCTCGCCACGCATGCGGCTACCGAATTCCGGATCATTATCGCGGCCCCCGCGCATCTCCCGCATCCGGCTCATCACATGACCCGCCTTAAGCGGGTAATGCTGTTCTAGCCAGGCCTTGAAGAGCTCCTTTACTTCATGAGGAAGACGCAGCAGCACATAGCCCGCCATCGTGGCACCAGCTTCGCGCGCCGCTTCCAGCACTTTTTCCACCCCCGAATCGGTGAGAAAAGGAATCACCGGTGCCACGAACACGCCGCAAGGAATGCCTGCTTCGCTCAGTTTCTTGATCGTCTGCAGCCGGCGTTGCGGAGCTGTGGCGCGCGGCTCAAGACGCCGCGCAAGCTCGTGGTCCAGCGTGGTGATAGATATGAAAACGTTCACCAGGTTTTTCGCCGCCATCGGCGCAAGCAAATCCACATCGCGCTCGACCATTGAAGACTTAGTGACAATGCCCAGCGGGTGCTCGCATTCCGCGAGCACTTCCAGAATTTGCCGAGTGATGCGCAGCTCGCGCTCAATGGGCTGATAGGGATCGGTATTCGCCCCCAGTGCAATCACTTCGCAGCGATAACCCGGACGAGCCAGTTCTTCCCGCAGCAACTGCGCCGCGTTCACCTTGGCAAACAGCTTGGTTTCGAAATCCAGTCCTGGAGAAAGATTGAGATAGGCGTGCGTCGGACGCGCGTAGCAATAAACGCAACCATGCTCGCATCCGCGGTATGGATTGATAGATTGGCTGAAGCCCACATCCGGCGATTCGTTGCGCGCGATGATGCTTTTGGCAATTTCTTCAGTGACCGCGGTTTCGAGCTTGGGCAACTCTTCCTCAGGTCGCACGTCCCATCCGTCGGCAACGTTCGCCCTCACCCGGCTTTCAAAGCGCCCTTCGGGATTAATCGTCGCGCCGCGACCTTTGAGAGAATATATGATGCCGTGCGCCACGATCGGCCCCTTCAGTTCAAACGGTAACTGCTGCTTCAACTTCTAGTGGAAATCATTTGCGCCTGTGGCGTTGCTTTCAGTACCTCATCCACCGTGGTGAGTCCGGCTGCGATTTTCATCGCACCACTGATGCGCAGCGGTTTCATCCCGTCCTTGTATGCTTGCTCGCGCAACAACGCGACGTCGCAATCGCTGGTTATAAGTTTGCTCAAGCCCTGCGTCATGGTGAGTATTTCGAAAATGCCCATGCGTCCCATATAGCCGGTCATGCGGCATTCGAGGCAACCTTTGTTGTAATACACCGTTGGTGGCTTCGCGGCCTTCCATGGGGCGACCAGGCTCGTCCAACTTGCTTCGTCCAGCGCACCCGCTTCTTTGCAATGGGGGCACAGGATGCGCACCAGTCGTTGTGCCAACACGCCCAGCACGGTGGAATGAATCAAATACGGCGGCACGCCGATGTCCATCAAGCGCGTGACTGCCGAAGGCGCGTCATTGGTATGTAGCGTCGAGAGCACTAGATGCCCGGTAAGCGCTGCCTGAATTGCTATTTCGGCAGTCTCCAAGTCGCGAATCTCGCCAACCATAACGATGTCGGGGTCCTGCCGCATTAAAGTACGAACACCACTGGCGAAATCCAAACCGATACTCGGCTGCACCTGCATTTGATTGAACTGGGGTTCCACCATTTCGATGGGATCCTCTATGGTGCAGACATTCACATCTGGCTTGGCGAGCATTTTCAGGGTGGAATACAAAGTAGTGGTCTTGCCCGAGCCCGTGGGGCCGGTAACCAAAATAATGCCGTACGGCCTGGCGACAAAGTCGTTCCACCGTGACAAGTCTTCATCGCTGAATCCCAAGGCTTTGAAATCGTTTACCAGCACATCTGGATTGAAAATCCGCATCACCACTTTTTCGCCGAATGCCGTCGGCATCGTGGAAATCCTTAACTCGACTTCAGCATCGTCGGGTTTGCGGGTTTTGATGCGCCCGTCCTGAGGTCGGCGCTTTTCCACGATATCCATCCGCGCCAGCACTTTGATGCGACTGGTAACTGCGCTCATCACCACCGACGGAAACTGGTACACCTGGTGCAGCACGCCATCAATGCGGAAACGCACGAAGCAAATTTCCCGCCGCGGTTCAAGGTGAATATCGCTCGCCCGCTGTTCGAAAGCGTACTGCCAAAGCCAATCCACGATTTGCACCACTTGGTGGTCATTGGCGTCCAGTTTGCCGCTTTTGCCCAGCTCGACCAATTGCTCGAAATTGTTGAGCCCCGGAATACGTTCGTCGCGCGCCTGCGCAGCGGATTTTACGGAGCGCGCCAAACTGTATATCTCGACGAGATAGCGGCTGATGTCCTGTGGATTGGCCATCACCAACTTGATTTTCTGCCGCAACATCATGGAAAGATCCCGAGTCCATTGCGTGGCGTAGGGCTCCGCGGTAGCGATAACCACTTCCTTGTCGGAGACCGCGACCGGCAAAATTGCGGTGCGCGACGCATAGGCGCTTGAAACCACACTTGTGACCTTGTCAAAGTCGATCTTCATGGGGTCAATGCGGTAATACGGAAGGTTGGCTTTCTGTGCCAGCCACTCGGTGAGCGCCTCGAGGTGCAAGGGTTTATGCGGCGGCCTTGCGCTTTTCCATTTTTGTTCGGCGATGATAACCAGTGGATGCAGCCCGGGGCGGGTGTTCTGACGATCGTTCATAAGGGTGTCGGCATCCTGTTTGGATACCAAACCATCCGATACCAAGCCGTTCAGAACCTGCTCGAGCGAAAGCCGATGGTCGGCAGCTCGATGCTTTATCTGTGTCGCGCTATGCATATATGAGGGGGATTGGCAAAAGTATAAACTTATTTTTCAGATCGATACAACGAGTTTTTAGCCTATTTCATCAAAAATGACACGAAATCGATCTGTCCGCCTGACCTTAAAAGGACAAGCCCAGCGTCCTACTGATTAAATTTGAGTCGAGATATTTCTTCTTGTCGCCATTAGCGCGTAAGCGCTCCCGTTTTTAACTTCGATCGCTATCGCGAAATGCGGGCCGACTGGCCAGAATTACCGTACTCAGAATAAAACGCCGGAAGGCGCTGGGCCGGTCGGGTACAATAATCACAACCGAAAGATGACTCTATGTTAATGAGTCAGTGCCAGTAGGGTAACCCATGTCAGCACCAGATATTAAAATGAGAGACGACACGGTCTACGAGGAGGTACAGGTACTGCTCTCGGAAAAGCGTACCTCGCTTTCCATGCTGCGAACCGGAATCGCGGTTTTCGCGTTGCCGCTCTCGGTTCTCAGCGTCCTCGTTGCAACCTCCGCGTACTACACTGTCAGCGAAGCCGCCTCATTCTTGTATCCGCTTTTGGCGCTAAGCGTCGTCCTGGTGGTGCTGGGAGCGTACCTGTGCGTTCATGCAATAGTGCAGATTCGTCGCTACGACCGCCAGATTGCCAAAATCGGGGAAAAACACGCCGCGGTTGCAGAGTTTATTGGTTAACAGCGCAGGGCCGTCGATTTGACCCGCCTTGGCTTGCCTTTTTGAACCCGGCGTCAAGAATGCGACTTGCGCAGAAAAACCGGGGCTAGTTTATTAGTCTGACGATTCCGCCGTGTCGTGTAATCATTTTCCTGTTATCCCCTGCGCCGCTACCTCGCTCGAGCGGGCACCGTGAACCCGCCCGCGGTTCCCGCGCGGCAATTTGGGGTCACGGCTAGCTATATCGCTGCAACTAGCTTTGTCGTGCAAAAATAAAAAACTCAATTTCTTGGCGGGACCACCAAGCTTAAGGCAACTGCACTGGCATGGTGCTGTGCCGGTGCGTTTGATCATGCAGATTTCGGCAATGCTCGCTGTCTGCATGAAGGAACAGCCGAGATTTTTGCTTTGCTTGCCACCGATCGTCAGGCTGCTCCTCCGTTAAAGGCATCGCTCGCTTATTGCATCGCATCCTTCTCTTTGAAATATCTTTGCCAACCGGGAATTTCGGGCCGCAGATCCTCGACGTCCTCCTCCGGCTCGGGAAGTCCCCAGTCGTAGTCGCACTGCGCGCAAAGCACCGTCGGCTCAGAACTGAGGGTTGAATTCGCTTCGCATTCATTGCCTTCAATACTGGCCAGCTGCAACATCCAAGCATCTGCCGCACGGTCGTAATAATGGCTGTCGTATTTCATGTTGCGTCCTCCTCCGATGGTTTTGCGATTGGAACCACTTCGCGTGCGCAGTGTGGCGCCGTATCGCTTATAAACGGGTTACCGATTGCTTACAAATCGCTTACAAGTGGCAACGTAGTTCTTTAGAAACAGACCCGGTTGGTCTAGGCAACGCCACAGCTCCCCAAGCCTGCGATGACGCACCGCAATATCACAGCAGGACTTTAAATAAACCATGCGCCAGCCATCCCAAAGCCGCTCCCGCGGGAATGTCAATCACGTAATGTTGCTTGGTAAACAGGCAACTTAAAGCAATGAGCACGGGAAACGCGAATACCGCCAGGCCAAAATGCGGCTGCAAGAAAAGCGCGGTGAGCATTGCGACCGACGTGTGCATGCTGGGAAAACTATTGGATCGGGCGTCAAAACGCTGCACAAAAGCAAGGAAGCGCTCCGAAGCGTTGCTTTGGGTATTCCATTTTCTCCAGGTCTCCGGCGTGCAAACAGGGAATAAGAGAAAAAAGGTCATCTGCAGCACAAGCAGTACCAGATAACTCAGCGCCACGTGGTTGAACTGGCGAGGAGTGTCAGTGACCAAATTCACACACAAAATGGCCGGATAATACAGAAAACTGTAGATCCAGACCCAACTTGGCCAATAAGGTATGAAATCGTCAATTGCGAGGTGCAGAACCCGTGGTGCTTTCGCATTCCGTTGGCACCAGAAGTAAAACTGGTAGGCGCCAATGATTAGCACTCCGCTTAAAATAAGGTCAGTTACGTAATCAGCAATTTTCATGTTTTCCTCCTTACTGTATGAGTTCGATAAAACACTGGTTTACATTCCACTTCAAAAGTGCGTCGGGCCATTTAATGCGTATCGACAAATCTCAGCGCCCTCGACTTATTAACGCAGTCGTAAGCCAAGGTATGTATGTGATGAGAACCACGCCGATCAATAACACCAAGAAAATAGGCACGATGGAGCGGCAAACCTCGGGAAACGGCTTGCGAAATCGGTATGAGGCCAAGAAAAGATTCATCCCCATGGGCGGCGTTAGGTAGCCAAGCTCAAGATTGGCGAGAAATATGATTCCAAGATGAACCGGGTCGATCCCATACGCCTTGCCCAGCGGGGCGAGCAATGGAACGAGAACGATGATCGCCGAAAACACTTCCATGAGAGATCCCAAGACAAGCAGGAAAGCATTAAGCGCCAACAGAAAAATCCACGGCGAACGAATCGATGCAGTGACCCATTCCGTGATCCGCGCCGGCAATTGTGCGTCGACCAAGTAGTTGGTCAGTCCTAATGCAAGTCCCATGACCAGAAGGACACCGCCCACCACAATTCCGCATTCAGCCATCACACGCGAAATATCGCGGGCGATTTGCAGATCGCGGTAAACCACCACTTCTACAATAAAGGCGTAAAGAGCCGTGATTGCCGACGCCTCGACCGGCGTGGCATAGCCGCTAAACAACGCCCCACCCGCAACAACAGGCAACAACAGCTCCCACTTGGCACCAGCTATGGCACGGCGGGCTTCATCAAAGGAGAATTTTTTTGGTGTGATGCTGGAACTTTCCTGACGAGCTCCCCACCAAGCGGTTGCGACCGTGAGCAGCACTCCAGGCATAAGTCCGCCCAGAAACATGTCCCGAATCGGAATGTGTGCAATGACTGCGTAAAGCAGCAGTGGCAGGCAGGGCGCAAACAACAGGCCAAGGGAACCGGCCCCGGTCAGCAAACCTAATGCGCTTTTCTCAGGATAGCGTGCGGTTAACAGCATCGGCATCAGCAGTCCGCCGAGTGCCAGAATCGTCACACCAGAAGCACCGGTCATGGCAGTGAAAAAAGCACAGATGAGCGCAGTGGCGATTGCCGGGCCGCCACGCAGGTGACCTGTTAGACTGGTGAGCACCCGCACCAGTCGCTGCGACGCGCCGCCTTCTGCGAGCAGATAGCCCGCGAGCGTAAAGAGCGGAATAGCAGGCAACGAAGGATTCACGACCAAACGGTATTGATCGAGAGGAATCGACGCAATCGGAACCCCTTTCGCCCAGAAGAGAATCAACGCCGCCCCGCCAATTGCCGCAAATATTGGCATACCAAGCAGAGTCGCCACAAACAGCGCGCACAGCGCTGGAAGAGTCACATACTGCGCGCTGATCGGAACCCACGCTGCAATACCCAGAGCGGCCGCGCACAACATGAGTATCCCCCGCCACCCGATTCCGCAATGGCGACTGTTTTCGAGCAAACGGAACACGATTGCAGCAAAGCCGATTGGCAATACCAGTTCCACGGTCCATATGGGAATCCCATAGGCAAGGATCTCGCCCCCCTGTTTTTCTGCCATAGCGAACTGGGCGCTGGCGTAGCAAAGAAACGCGGAAATGATCGCCGCACAAAAGCTGCTTGCAAGCAACGCCAGCTTGTGCATGCGCCCTTGCAAGAATTGTGGCAATGTGGACACGGCGAAGAGGCGACCCTCGCGTGCTGCGGCAATGGCGCCCAGCATTCCGACGATTAGCGTGAGGTGCTGCGTAATTACGGCTGAGCCAGCTATCCCATGACGAAACACCGCACGCAAGGGTATTTCCGCCAGCGGTAGCACAACCATTGCAACCAACCCCAACGTAACCGCGAAGTTTTCGCTGCTAATCACCCATTCGCGCCAACGCATGCAGCCGTGACCAAGGGTTTTGTCAGGCAGGGCGTTCGACCAAGTATTCATTTTTTTGCCTCTTTATTGCGGTACTCCTGAACCAAGCTGTTCACCTCATCAAACATTTGTGTCGGCACTGTTTTGCCGCGAATCATCGGATAGATCTTGGCCGCAAGTTGGTGCCATTCGGCATCTGCTTGCGGGGTAAGCGAGTGGACCGTCAAACCCCGTTTTTGCATTACCTCGATTGCCTGTTGGTCCTCCCGCAGCGCCTGCACGCGGATATCGGCACCGGCTTTTGCGGCAGCTTTGACGAGTGCCTCACGGCCGGCGGGCGACATTTGGTCCCATGCCTTGCGAGTAATCACCGCAGCACCTATGAGGGGCACCCAGTTGATGTCCAGCATATGTGGCAAGGGAGAATAAAATTGGTAGGTAAGGGTATATAAAGGTGTCAGCGGTACCATATCGATCATTCCGGTCTGCAATGCGGGCAATATATCCGAGGTCTCGAGCGCAACGGGTTTATAACCAATACTCTTCATCAGCTCGACTTGGTTTTCATCTCCAAACCAGACAAAGATTTTCAATCGCTTGAAATCGTCGGGCCGGATCGCCGCTTCCCGGGAAAACAACTTGATCCATCCGGCCTCGACCCAGAACAACACCACAAAGCCCTTGTCGTAAAGCCGTTTTTCAAGACTGGGACGCATTTTATCCAACACATACCGGTACTCGTCCCAGGAACGGAACATCAACGGGATTTTTTGTAGGCCCGAGACTGAGCTATCGATTTCAGATAAACCGACAATGGATAGCAGCCCTGCGTTCAACTGGCCAATGCGCATGCGGCGAACTACGTCGGCTTCCCCGCCTTGCGTGCCGTCGGGATACACCGTAAACATGGCGCCGTTGCTCTGCGCCTGCCTCCAGCTCTCGCCCATTTCCTGCAGCGCCGTGCAATACACGGAGCCTTTTGGCGCTAGCGTGCCGAGTTTGATCTTGACCGGTTCTTCGGCGGTGGATTTACCACTCAGAATCGGGTTCAACGAAAAGAGCAATGCCATCACGAATATTTTTGGGATTTTGGTCCACATATTGATCTCCGAATTTACTGTGAAAAAAGCTGGTCGGTTCGCCCAAGCAACCATCGGGCACGGCGTTGCATTACAATGTTTGCGAGCCTCCAGTCCGGGTGAGCGCCAACATCGACGGCGAGTGCGCGGCGCAAGAGAATTTCGAATTGAGCGCGGTCCTGCTTGGCGACACACACCGTTTCGGCATACGCAACGTACGGCGCAACCTGCTGGCCCTGTGTCAATTCGATAGCACGCTCAAAATGCTTGCGAGCCCGGCTTTCAGCATCGCGACCACCTGTCGGCCGGCCCATTTCATAGCTAATTAAAAAGGTGTGAATCGCGCCATCGTTGAAACCTTCGTTGAGATCAAGAGCCCGGAAAATGAGGGCGTCGACCGAAGGAAGGTCGGCAATTGCTTCGGGGTTATCCTTGGAAAGAGAGATGACGGCTGCCCAAGAAACTGCTGTCCAATAAAGAAGCGCCACGTCATCGACCGAGGTTTCCCGAACAGCAATGGCCGGATTTGACGACAGCGCGCGCGCAAAGCCCGGGTGTGCGGAGTCGAGCCCGCGTAACCCGTAATCGCGCGCACGTGTGTAGAGTCGCCGTGCACGATCATGAAGGTTTGCGGCAGCCTTGACATCGTGTTCCTCGATCTCGTCCGCGTCTTGTTGGACGAACGCATATGTATATTGCGTGAACCCGCCGGCCGCAGCCAAAAGCAAGCCGCGGTGCGTCGGGTTTTGATCGAGGAGGCTTTCAGTGAGCTTGAGGCTAAAGGGCGTCGCAGCGCGAATCAACTCGGGATCGTCGTCTCTCGCGTAGCTGCTGCCGCCGTTCGCCACGGCATCTCCTACCTTGTTGGTGACCAGGCTGTTAAACGAACATCCATTTATAAAGAACGCAATCAGTAAGAAGCTCATGCGGTTCAGCAAGGCTCGCCCATTCAAAAGATGAGCCTGGCAACTCGCGTACTTTTCGTTCATTGCTTTCTCCCAATTGATACTGCGTCTTGGTATCCAAACTGCATGTACTCGACTGCCTGGAATGCATATTGGCCGACACGGGCAGCCGCGACGGGAAACGCCGGCCGTTTTCCCCTGTACCCGCAAATCTTGCGGGTCAGCCTGTGGGCTGATTCCGGTTGCCATACAAGCCCGCCGGGTTCCAACTCGCCCTGATTGCGCGTGTCACCCGCCTGGATCTGCGTTGGATCGATTTCGCTGTGGCCAATCAACATTGAGATTGCACCGCGGTCGGTAACCGTATCGATCGCAACCAAGCGCAAAAATGTTGAAAGGCCGTTCCTAATATCTTTCATCTGTCTCTCGATTTTCCGGCCGAATTTGAGGGCACTTTGAACGGAAGGTAGCGTGAAATGCAACAAATACGGAAATAGTTACTTTTTAATTGCCGCTTGGTATCAAATATCGATACTTTTGGATCGCGGCGACTTGCGTACAAACAGAAGCCCTCATTGCAACGCGGTGATATTTGCGCTGCGCCAAGATTGTGATACTCAATTGCAGTTTCCATCTGGGACCCCTTTCGAGATATCTCGATCGCGACAGAATGCAAATCGAATTGAGGCAAATCCTAGGGGCTGTTGACCTACAAACGGATTACGTGCGGCTATCAAATGACTTACAAAACGAAAACAGATCGGTAACAGACGAAGCAGCGAAATACTTCTACGGGCGCAAGCCGCTTGGCCGATTTCTTGCGAAAAATGAATGACTTTTATTCAGCGATGGAGATTTGTCGCGGAATAGTGCAGCAAGTAGTATGATGAGTTTAATCGGTATCCAAGCGGGCTAGATTTGGACGGGGAGGTCGCTCGTAAGGCAGGAAAAACAAAACGTGTTGGCTTCCTTGGTCGCGTCGCAGAAAACGCGTTGAAGGAGATGATTTAACAGGACCAGACGCCTCGCAACTGCATTCCAAGTGTGCCACAAAAAGAATATCGTGCGGTCGCGCGGACGAATCATGATGAATTTCTCGGGGCGGGGAAATCCCTTCAGAATTAGCAACCGACCCAAATTTGGCTGACCACGATGGACGCGAGTTCTATCTCACTGGCAAAAACGACCCGTCCTAGCCTGTCCGGTATCTTGCCGCGGGATCGCTTGTTTCGTTTATTAGATCAGGCTCGGAAAAGCTCTATCTGCTGGGTATCGGGCCCACCCGGAGCAGGAAAAACGACCTTGGTCGCGAGTTATCTCGATTCGCACAAGCTCCCTTGCCTGTGGTACCAGCTAGACGAAGGCGATGCAGACATCGCAACGTTTTTTCATTACCTGGCGCAAGCGGCGGCTCAAGTCGAAAAAGGCCGTCATGACCCGCTGCCCGCGCTGACCCGAGAGCACCAGGCGGACATCTCGGTTTTTACGCGCCGCTATTTTCAGGCACTTTACCAGCGATTGGGCGCGCCGTTCGTGGTCGTGTTCGACGGTTACCATGAGGTTGCTCCGCAAGCAAGTTTTCATGAAGTCATGCGCGACGCCCTGTCTGAAATTCCCCCGGAAATGTGCGTCATTCTGATTAGCCGCAGCGATCCTCCGCCGGCGATGGCGCGGTTGCGGGCAAACCGCGCGATCGGGGTTTTAGGATGGAATGAGCTGCGCTTGACGCAGGAAGAATCGAATGCGTTTGTCGAATTGCGCGGCGGACAGCTTTCAGAGCAAGCTCTTGTCGATATCTACAAGAAGACTCAGGGTTGGGCTGCCGGACTTATCCTGATGCTGGAAGGCGCGACTTGCGACGGGGGATTGGCGGAGTCTCCGGATTTGGCCACGCCGCAATTGATATTTGATTATTTGGCGGGCGAAGTATTTCAGAAGTCGGATAAACGGACGCAGGACCTTCTCATTAAAACCGCGTTTCTGCCGCAAATGACGGCGCAAATGGCGCAAGAAGTGGGGGGCGAAAGTGCAGCCGGTCAGATTCTCGCCGAGTTGAGCAGGAACAATTACTTTGTGACCCTAAAACAGGCAAAGCCCGAACCCGTCTATCAATATCACCCGCTTTTAAAGGAATTTTTGTTGTCACGTGCGCGCGAGTCGCTGGCTGAGGAAACATACAAACAGCTACAGCATGCGTCCGCGCAATTACTGACAAACGCCGGCCAAATCGAAGATGCGATCGTCCTGTTGCGCGACAGCCGCGATTGGGAGCAAATGGCGCGCATCATTGAGCAGCATGCGGTCACGATATTAAACCAGGGCCGGGGCGAAACCCTGGCCGACTGGCTCGAATCCATACCGAGAGAATCCTTACAACAGAACCCCTGGATGCTTTACTGGCTGGGCGCCTGCCACGTTCCCGCGGCGCCGCGCGAGGCGCGCTTGCTTTACGAGCAAGCTTATGAATTGTTCAGAACCCAGGAAAAACCGGATTTAAAAGGCCTGCTGCTTTCCTGCTCCGGAGTCATGAATTCGATTATGTATGAGCTGGACGACTTCGCCCTGCTCGACCGCTGGATAGCCAAAGTAGAGGACCTGTCTCGCGGCCAGCCTACTTTTCCGGAGCCCACGATCGAAGCGCGGGTTACCTGCAGCATGTTCATGTCGATGATTTTGCGTCAGCCACATCATCCACAGCTCGAAAGTTGGGTGCAGCGTGCTCTCAACCTTTCCCCGAATGTCAAGGACCCTAATCAGCGCCTCTTCATCGAGTCGCTCACTGCGATTAGTATTGTTTGGGTCGGGCATTTCCAAAAGACGATGGAGCTTCTGAACTCAATCAGAAAGCTCGCCCAATCCCCCCAGATAACGCCCTTCTCGCTGATCCTGTTGAAAAACGTCGAAGCCATGTATTACATGATGACTGCCGATCATAAACAGTGCCTCAAAACCGTGCGCGAGGGACTGGAGATTGGCCAGGCCAATGGCATCAGCGTCTGGAGCTACCATTTGCTGGCATATGGAGCACTAGGAGCGCTGGGGGGTGGGGATCTGGACGCCGCTGCCCGACTTATAAAACAAATGGAGGCGCATCCCGAAAGAGTCGGACGCTTCGGCTTATGTCTATATCATTATTGTTGCGCTTGGGAAGCTATGCTCAAACAGGACTCGGTGCGTGCGTTCCACCATCAAAAGATGGCTCTGAAAATGGCCATTGAGGTTGGCGCACCGTACTTCGAGGTGATATGCCGAATCGGTCTCGGCCAGATATTGCTGGAATGCGGCGACAAAGCGAGAACCCCGATGCACCTCCAGCAGGTTCATGACCTCACCCGCAATATCAAGAACCATCACCTGGAGTTTATGGGCCTGATGACTTATGCCCAAATGGCGCTTGAGCACGGAAGACCGCGTTCCGGTTTCAAAGCCTTGCGCTACGCGTTGTCACTGGGACGGCAATACGGTTACATGCACGCTTTCTGGTGGCAACCTCAAGCGATGTCGCGCGTTTGCTGCCATGCCCTCGAAGAAAACATAGAAGTGGATTACGTTAAAAAACTGATTCGGACCCGTAGTCTCCCGCCGGATCCCGCTTCCAATGAGCTTGATAACTGGCCGTGGGCGTTTAAAATTTTTGCCCTGGGACCGTTTAAGCTGCTGAAAGATGATGCGCCAATCGAGCTGTCCGGCAAGGCGCAACACCGGCCGATGGACTTTCTAAAGGTGCTTGTCGCGCACGGCGGCAAGGGCGTGACCGAGGAACATTTTACTGATGCATTGTGGCCGCGCATTGACGGTGATTCCGCGCACCGTTCCTTTACGACGACATTGCACAGGCTGCGCAAGCTTCTGGGCGAAGATAAAGCAGTTGTGCTGCGCGAGGGCCGGCTTACTTTGGACGAGCGCTACTGCTGGTTAGATATCTGGGCACTTGAAGCGGTCCAGGCCAAAATTGATGAGCTCTTCAAAGGCCAGCAGCAACGCATTGACCGAGACAAGGTGACACAGCTGGGAGAAGCGATTTTGGCACTCTACTGCGGTCCATTCATGGGCGGTGAAGCCGAGCAACCCTGGTACATCGCGATGCGTGATCGCCTGCGCAACAGGTTCATTCGATCGATGAGTGATATCGGAAGGTACTGGGAGCAGGTTGGAGAGTTGGAAAAGGCGATAAATTGTTACCAACGAAGCCTTGAAGTCGATAGCCAGGCAGAAGGTTTTTACCGCCATCTCATGATTTGTTATGAACAATTGGGGCGGCGAGCTGAAGCGCTCGAAACCTACAATCGCTGCCGCAAAACTTTGCATGGGGCTCATGGCGTCGAGCCTTCTTCTGAAACAAAAGCAGTTTACGACAAGCTCGTTCAGCAGCACTAATTTCTGTTTGGCAATACTTCGAAAGTAAATTTATTGGTAAAACCCTCCTGAGCTTTACCCGTCTCCGCTAGTCAGTTTTTGTCGTTCACTTGACTCCGGCTGTCTCTGTTTTGGTGCACGCCATGGTGCACTGCATCCTAATCTGTAATCAATTTGTAAGCGAGCAGTAACCCGTCTGAATGTCGGTCGGGGTCAATATGGCAGCCAGCTTGACCAATGAATTTTTAGGTGTTTCAAAGGAGGCCATATGCGTTACCTGTTATTGCCGCTGCTCGCAATTTGTTTGGCTGCGTGCACAGCGACCTACCACAAGAACCAGGTCCAGGATGATTCCACTGACCGGGTCACGGTTGGCAAGGTACAGAAGGAGATACGGACCGGAATGAGCGGTGCCGAGGTTGCCCAGGTGCTCGGATCGCCAAACATCGTGACCACTGACGAGAACCGTCAAGAAGTTTGGATTTACGACAAGGTGGCCACTGATACTGTTTATTCTTCAAGCAGTGGCGGAATTGCGACCCTGATTCTGGGTTTTACCGGCGATTTTGTGGGAGCTGTGCTCCCGCATGGGAGCATGAGTTCCGGCGCGGTTTCAACCAATCAGCGCACATTGACAATCGTGATCAAGTTTGACAACAACGGCAAGGTTCGCGACTTTGCCTACCATGCTTCAACCTTTTAATCATGAAAAAGCTTGTTGCTGTATTCATCGTTCTTAGTCTCGTCGGTTGCCAGACGTTTCCGCCAGACGCTCTGGTGGCGGGCCCGGACCAACTGCAACGCAGGCAACTTGAGACTCGAAAATACACCGGCGTCAAGGAAGCAGATCTCCTCGCCGCTTCATCGAATGTTCTACAGGACATGGGATTCAATCTCGAGGAAAGCGAAACGAACTTGGGATTAATCACCGCCGGCAAGACACGAGAAGCGGCCAGTACCGGAGAAATCATCGGTAAAGTTATTATCGCGGCATTTACCGGCATAGCTATCCCGTGGGGTGTGGCTCAAAATATACGGGTTTCCTTGGTAATTCGACCCAACCCTCAGGCTAAAGCCGCCGATGAATACCTTGTCCGAGCAACTTTCCAGCGCGTCGTAAAACAGTCCAACGGAAGCTTTTTGATGGAAACCCTGAAAGAGCCGGAGCTTTACCAAAAGTTCTTTGAGAGACTCTCCAAAGCTGTATTCATCGAGGGACAAACGATATGAAATCACACGCATTGATAGCTATTGCAATCGCGACGAACGTCGCACTGGCAGGTTGTGATTCAATCCCGGCTCGCGTCCTGGACGAGGGAGATCAGACCCAACTGCAAAAACGCAGTTACCAGTCCCGGGTGTTTGATACCGCTGACAAGCAAATGACCATGCGCACTGTGATCGCAACTCTGCAGGACCTGGACTTTGTAATCGATAAAGCGGATTTGACTTTGGGCACGGTCAGTGCGACAAAATTCAATCGTTATGTGTTGAAGATGACTGTTTCAGTCAGGCCTCGAGGCACAAAGCAGATGCTGGTTCGGGCTAATGCTCAATTCGGCATTCGGCCTGTTGAAGACCCGAAGCCCTATCAGGACTTCTTTGCTTCCCTTGAAAAAGCCATGTTCTTAACCGCACAGGCGGTCGAGTAAGAGTGATCTACTAAAGCCTCCCGCCGCAGTTTAACTCAGGACGCATCGCCGCGCAGCTGCAATACCAATTCGTGCAGCCGCTCGGGTGTAACTTGCTGCGCCGGCACAGGAGTTCCCGCCACCAGGCTGATGCGCGAGAAGATGCGCCGCGGAATTCGGCTCCAGTAAGTCATCGCCGGGCCTCCGAGCCTGGAAAAAAAACTGCCCCACAAGCCGCGCAGCGCCAGCGGCACCACAGGAACAGGAGTGCGCTCGACGATGCGCTTTACTCCGCCGCGGAACGGATGCAGGGCGCCATCCTGAGTAATCTTGCCTTCGGGGAAAATGCCGACCAGGCCGCCCTCCTCAAGAGCCTTAGCAATCTCGTCATATGCGCGCTTGAGCATTTCCGGATTTTCGTTTGCGGGCGCAATGGGAATTGCGCGACCGGTGCGAAAGATGAAGTTGAGAACAGGAATATTAAAAATCTGCTGGTTCATCACAAAGCGAACCGGACGCGGACATGCCGCGGAAATTACCAGCCCGTCTACGAGGCTTACATGATTGCACACCAGAACCGCCGGCCCTGTCTCCGGGATATTCTCGAGTCCCGATTTCTCCAGGCGGTAGATCGAATGGATAAGCAGCCAGATCAGGAACCGCATGAGGAACTCGGGTACCAGCGTATAAATGTAGATTGCAACCGCCGCATTCATGAGTGCGGCAGCCAGAAAGAGCTGTGGAATGCTGAGACCCGAATCGAGCAGCGCAATCGCGGCAAGGGCTGCGGCGACGACAAACAGCGCATTCAGAATATTGTTCCCGGCGATGACTCGTGAGCGATGGGCGGTCTCGCTGCGGGTCTGGACCAAAGCGTAAAGAGGTACGATGTAGAAGCCACCGAAGACGCCGACCAAGCTAAGGTCGGCGAGGATGCGCCAGTGCTCGGAACGGCCAAGGAATTCCCAGGCGCCCATTGGAGCGTGGGGTTGCAGATGCAGGCTGGCAAAATAGAAATCAACGCCAAACAGCGTAAGCCCAATCGAGCCAAACGGCACCAGTCCAATTTCAATCCTGCGTCCCGAAAGCCGCTCGCACAATAACGAACCGGCCCCTACCCCGACCGAAAACAGCGCAAGCAATACGCTCACTACCTCTTCTTGTCCCGACAGCACGTTCTTCGTAAAGACCGGGAACTGCGAGAGATACATCGCGCCGAGGAACCAAAACCAGGAGATTCCCAGCACCGAGAGGAACACGGTGCGGTTTTGCCGCATGAACTGCATTAGTCGCCAAGTCTCGGAAACAGGATTCCAATTGACTACTAGATTGGGCTCAGCGGGTGGCGAGCGCGGAATCCAGCGGCTGGTCGTATAGCCGAGTGCAGCCAGTATCAGCACGGTTGCCGCAACCGGGTGCGGCGAACCGCCCGCGATCAAAAAACCGCCGAGTAAAGTGCCCAGCAGGATGGCGAGAAACGTGCCCATTTCCACCAGACCGTTGCCACCGACGATTTCTTCCTGGGCGAGGTGCTGGGGCAAATACGCGTATTTCACCGGACCAAATACCGTGGAGTGCAGCCCCATCAGGAAAAGAGCGGTCATCAGCAATATCAAATTGGACCAATAAAGTCCGGTCGCGCCCAGTACCATGATGGCAATTTCGGCAAGCTTTACGAGCCGGATCAGGAATGATTTCTCGAGTTTGTCCGCAATTTGTCCGGCGGTCGCCGAAAAGAGAAAAAACGGCAGAATGAAAAGCGCCTGTGCGAGATTTGCCAGCGTGGTCGCGTCAAGCTTGCTCAGGCTGGTCGCATGGAAGGCGACTAGAATGATCAGGGCATTCTTGTAAACATTGTCGTTGAACGCCCCGAAGAGTTGCGTCAGAAAAAACGGCAGAAAGCGTCTTTGTTTCAGCAGTTCAAACTGATTGTGAGGGCCCATGGGTTTAGCGAGCTTAAAAATTTTACCACGGTCCGGATTCGCTGGATTAATAGCGTGAGTATTGGGGCGCGCTGTTATCGCCAATTCGTTTCGCTGCGCATACTGGCTTCGCGGCTAGCGTTATTCAAGCCTAAGCCAATTTATTTTTCGAATTTTATCCGGGCCGGCACGGAACGAGGAGATTACCGATGAAGACTTGCACCGCTTCGCCGTGCTGATTGACGGTCGTCGTCCGAACCTTAATGAACCCCTGGTTGGGCCGCGACTTTGATTGCCTTACTTCGAGTATTTGGCTATGAACGCGCAATTCGTCCCCGGGTCGCACAGGCAGCGGCCAACGCAGCTCTTCAAAGCCCACGCCTACGAGGCCGCCGTAGGGTCTGAATTCACTTTCGACTAGCAGCCGCATGGTCATGGCTGCGGTATGCCAGCCACTAGCGGCGATTCCGCCGAAAATCGATTTGCGCGCGGCATCCTCGTCGAGATGAAACGGTTGAGGATCGAATTCCGCGGCGAAAGCCTTGATCCGCTCCTTGTCGATCCGTAGCGCCCCCGATTGAAAGGTCTGCCCCACAGAAAAATCTTCAAGATAGAGTTCGTTCATTTTCACAGTCCCCTTTCCTTATACGCTGCGCACCTCGAATTATCGAACTTTGCGGCTTGAGGCGGCCATCGTACTGGAAACGGCAACCGTTAGTCACCTGGCCGGATGCGTACTGGTCGGCGATGAGTTGTTTAGGACCTGTTCCAAAAGCGCCAAAAGGTAGGTTTGGTTCAAAAGCAAATTGATCTTGACGATTGATGGTCGGAGAAGCAACCGTGCAGCATGAAGTTTCAAATTGCGCACTAATTGACTTAAATCAAGACCAAGAACCTGAAAAAAACTTATAAAATTATTTGTGGTCAATTTGAAACAATGCTTAAAAAGGCTTTTGAATTGGCGCGCCGAAGTCGCGTTCTTGCGAGCACAGCTGCTCGATGGCAGGTGTGCTTGCTTTAGCAAACCTAGAAAATCATCAGTCAAGCATAGGAGGTATCAAATGAAATTTTCCAAGCAGCTAGGCGCTGTCTTTCTTGGTACGGCACTTGCCACGGGTTCAACGCAACTCCTTGCCGATCCACAGCAGAATTGCGAACCGGGAACAATGGGCGGCCCCGGAATGGGAATGATGGGCGGCTACGGCCCTGGCTACGGCATGGGTCCCGGCATGATGTATGGCGCTCCGGGTTATGGGATGGGTCGCGGCGTGATGCATGGCTACGGAATGGGGCCGGGCATGATGTGGCGCTATGATGCTGCACTGAATTTGAGCGACGAACAACGTGCGAAAATCGCCAAAATTCAGGAAGAATTGCGTCACAAGCAATGGGACCTCATGGGGAAGATGCAAGACGAATATGCCCGCAGGGCCGAAGCTACCGACGATGCAACCGCCAGCCGGGCCGATGACCGAATCGGCGAGCTGCAGCACCAAATGATCAGCAACGCCACGGCTGCACGGAAACAATTTGATGCCGTTTTAACCAAAGAGCAACGCCAGCAACTGCGGCGCGAAGGATATTGAACCTGACACTTCGCATATCCTGTTGGCCCCGGGGCGACGGAAATCGTTCGTTTGATCTAAATCAAAGCAGGGGCTGGCCTCGGGTGTTAAAAAATAAACGTTACGCCGGGGGATTTGGATTTTTTTGGGCGGCAGAGTCAGCAGTTTGCGTCAAAACCCGTGAAAACGTGCGTGAATTTCCCCAGATGCAGAACATTGTTCCAAAGCATATTCGATTAACCAATCTGAAGAGGAGTCAAGATGGCCAATATTACTCGTTACGATCCACTTTCGGAGATCACCCGCTTAGACCCGTTCCGGAATTTGGACGACATGTTCAGAGGATTTTTAGTGCGACCAGTCCTGCGTGGTCTTGAGCCGCAAATCAAGATCGACGTGGCAGAAGACAACAAAGCCTACACGGTGCGCGCTGAGATTCCGGGTGTAAAAAAAGACGACATCAAAGTATCGGTCGAGGGCAACCAGGTTTCGATTAGCGCTGAAGTAAAAGAAGAAAAAGAAGAAAAAAAGGGCAAGACCGTGATTCGCAGTGAGCGCTATTACGGGAAGGTCTACCGCAGCTTCGGTCTCGGGCAGGAAGTTGACCAGAAAGCCACCAAGGCCAAATACGTCGACGGCGTACTGGAACTAACGTTGCCCAAAAAACCCGGCCGCGCCGGCAAACAAATCGCTGTCAGCTGACCATTGGTCACCTGCCAGAGCGTAAAGCGCGCTTAACCATTGGGGCGCCGGTAGTTCGTTGCCGGAAGAATCAACCGAATCAGGCGCCGGCCGAATCTTGGCTGGATTTGGAGCAGAGCGCTACCCAACCTTAATTATATGGTTTTTTTCATTAAAGCCGCGGTAGCGGCTACAATTATTTTCAAAAGAATTACCAGGGTGGCGCGTCATAAATTATAAAATGGGCACACTGATTAACGAATCGGCCATGGGATCAACGCGTGACCGAACTTAGCATTGCATCTTTGTTTCTTGTCGGCCTGCTCGGCGGCGTGCATTGCGTCGGCATGTGCGGTGGAATCGTCGGAGCACTCTCCCTCCAATTGCCGACCAAAACGGCGAGCTGGCGTTACCACGCCGCTTACAATGCCGGCCGTATTGCAAGTTACGTAGCAATGGGCGTAATAGCCGGCGCGATTGCGGAAAGCAGTATATTTTTCATGAACAACGTGGTTCCGGTGCAAAAAGCGCTCTATTTGTTGGCAAATCTCATACTGGTTGCGTTGGGGCTGTATCTTGCCGGAATTTCCCGTGGAGTGCTTTATTTGGAGCGAGTGGGAAGTGTCGCTTGGCACTATTTACAACCGTTTTCCCGCCGCTTGTTTCCGGTGAACTCGCTGCCACGCGCACTGCTGCTGGGCGGCCTGTGGGGTTGGATTCCCTGCGGCTTGGTCTACAGTGTGCTGTTTGCGAGCCTCGCGAGCGGCAGTGCCGCAAACGGCGGCCTGCTTATGCTGGCGTTCGGGCTGGGCACCTTACCGAACCTGTTGGCGATGGGTCTGTTTGCACACCGTTTCCTGCCCCCGATGCAAAACCGGACACTGCGCCTGGCCGTCGGGATTGTCATCGCCGCATTTGGGACAATCGGTCTGCTGCACATGGACCATGCAGAGCACGTTCACCAGCTGTATTTTGTAGGTAGCCATGTCTGACGCCGTCTTGCGTACGAGTACCGTTTCGCTACCGACCAGCTCAGAGAACGCTTGTGGAGAATCCAGCTGTTTTCATTGCGGATTGCCTGTTTCTACTGGAGCACACTATCGCGTTTCGATAGACGGCGAGGAGCGCGAGGTCTGCTGTCCGGGTTGCCAAGCGGTAGTACAGGCTATCGTTCACGCAGGTCTAGCCGATTATTACCGCTACCGTACTGTGCTTCCGGGCGCGCCCGCGGAAGCGCCAGTCGAGTTACTCAAGGATCTTACGCTGTACGACGATGCGAGATATCAACAAAATTTCGTACATCGAATCAGCGATCACGCGAAGGAAGCCTCACTCATTCTGGAGGGAATTACCTGCAGCGCGTGCGTGTGGCTCAATGAGCAGCGCATCGCTCGCCTTCCTGGGGTACTGGGCGTCGACATTAATTACACCACGCACCGCGCGCGGGTGCGCTGGGACGAAAGCCGCATCAAGTTTTCCGAGATTCTGCGCGCGGTGGCCGCAATCGGCTACAGCGCCCATCCATTCGATCCGGCGCGCCAGGAGGAAGCACAGCGCAAGGCACGCAACGTCGCCCTGTGGCGCCTGTTTGTGGCCGGTTTTGGCATGATGCAGGTAATGATGTATGCCGTGCCCAGTTACCTGGCAAGCAACGGCGACATGTCAACCGATATCGCACAGCTTATGCGTTGGGCAAGCTTGATTCTCACGCTTCCCGTGGTGGTGTATTCGGCAGCGCCGTTCTTTAGTTCCGCCTGGCGCAATATTCGACAAGGGCAAGCCGGTATGGACATGCCGGTGGCATTGGGTGTTGGCGGCGCGTTTCTGGCCAGTGTATGGGCGACCGTGCAAGGGCATGGGCAGGTGTATTTCGACTCCATTACCATGTTTGTTTTTTTCCTGTTGTGTGGGCGCTATCTGGAGATGGCTGCGCGCGCCCGCGCTTGCGATGCCGTCGAGAAACTAGTGAAGCTTATCCCGGCGCACGCGCTGTTGCTTGCGGATTATCCTGCGTCGAATCATGAAAAGCAGGTTGCGGCCTCGACTCTGAAGATCGGCGATTACCTGCTGATTCCACCGGGTCAGGCGATTCCTGCTGATGGCCGCGTGGTGCGCGGAGCAAGCACGGTCGATGAATCCTTGTTCACCGGGGAGAGCCAGCCTAAAAGCAAGCGCCTTGGTTCTGCGCTCACAGGTGGCACGCTTAATCTGGTGAGTCCGCTCGTCATGCAGGTAGAGAAAGTTGGTCAAGAAACGGCCTTGGCAGGCATTGTGCGGCTGATGGACCGAGCGCTTGCCGAAAAGCCGCGCCTTGCCATCTTGGCGGATCGGGTGGCGAGCTGGTTCGTGCTGGGCGTATTGCTGATCGGAGCGCTGACTTTCCTGGCCTGGTATCCGGTTGATCCCGACAATGCGTTCTGGATCACCATTTCTGTGCTCGTTGTGACTTGTCCGTGCGCGCTTTCGCTCGCTACGCCAGTCGCGCTGGTAGCTGCAACCGGCCGTTTGGCGGCAAACGGGCTCCTGGTCACGCGTGGCAACGCCTTGGAGACGCTTGCGGTTGCTAGCGATTATGTCTTCGACAAGACGGGAACACTCACCCTTGGGCGCATGGTTCTGCAGGAAGTGCGCCCGCTCGGCACGCTTTCGTCCATGCAGTGCCTTGCGATCGTTGGGGCGCTGGAGCATGGCTCCGAGCACCCGATTGCCAAGGCTTTGCGCGCTGATTCGTCCATTATCAGCTCGCGAAACGCGTCCGATTTGCCGGCCGCGAGTTCTGTCAGCCACGTTCCAGGTCGTGGTCTCGAGGGAACGATCGACGGCACGGACTATCGTCTCGGCTCGCCGCAGTTTGTCGCAGAGTTGACCGGCCAGCCGTTCCCCGCAATGCTTTTGGCTCAGTTCAAGAATTCCACCGTCATCGCTCTTGGCAACGCCGGGTGTTGGCTTGCGCTGTTCGCGATTGACGATCAGCTTCGCCCCGACGCACAAGCGCTGGTCGAGTTCCTGCGCGGCCTCGGCAAGCGGGTTCATCTGTTGACCGGGGATAACACTGAAGCCGCGGGCTTGGCTGCCCGTAAACTGGGCATCGAAAACCTGCGGGCAGCGGCAACGCCAGCCGACAAGCTTTGCTATCTGCGCGATCTCCAAGCAGGCGGCGCCGGAGTTGTCATGGTGGGCGACGGCGCAAATGACGCGCCGGTGCTTGCCCAGGCCCAGATTTCCATTGCCATCGGGCGGGGAACTGACGTTGCACGTGCCAGCGCAGACATGGTTCTCATTTCCGACAAGCTCTGTGATCTGCGGACCGGGATCGAAACTGCCCGTATGACACTGCGCGTGATCCGCCAAAACCTGGCCTGGGCACTGGCCTACAACTTGGCCGCGCTACCGCTTGCCATGACAGGTCATGTTAGCCCATGGATGGCAGGAATCGGCATGTCTGCGAGTTCCCTCATTGTTGTCCTGAACGCCTTGCGATTGCGCGCCAAGACGAGACTCCCCGTCACTGAATCGCGCGTGGCAATTAAAAAGCACCTGGCATTAAACAGCGAATAAAGCAAATTTCGCAATGGACATCCTTTACCTGCTGATTCCATTGAGTGTGGTACTGGTTTTTTTAATCGGTTTCGTGTTCTGGCTTGCGCTAAGGACCGGTCAGTTCGATGACTTGGAAGGCGCCGGTTTTCGAATATTGCTGGATGATGATGACCCGCAAGCCAAAGCGGATCCGCCGCGCCACAAGGCTGAAACGGAAATGAAATAGATCGGAAATTTCGGTAACGTCTGATCGTGAACTAGGAGAGGAAAATGGAAATTCAAACCACTTACAACTACAAGGTTTTGAGGCAGTTCTCCATCATGTCTGTAGTGTGGGGAATCGTAGGCATGACGGTCGGCGTGCTGATCGCCTCGCAACTCATTTGGCCGGACCTTACCTATGGGATACCGTGGCTTTCCTATGGGCGGCTGCGGCCCTTGCATACCAACGCGGTGATTTTCGCATTCGGGGGGTCGGCGCTCTTTGCAACCTCGTATCACGTGGTGCAGCGAACCTGTCAGGTACGACTGTTTTGTGACCGGCTGGCGGCGTTTACTTTCTGGGGCTGGCAGGCAGTGATCGTGCTTGCCGCGATCACGCTGCCGCTGGGCTACAACACGTCCCACGAATATGCCGAGCTGGAATGGCCAATCGATATTCTCATCACTTTCGTCTGGGTCGCTTATGCCATCGTGTATTTCGGCACGATCTTTAAGCGCAAGACCAAGCACATCTACGTCGCCAACTGGTTTTTTGGGGCCTTTATCCTGACTATCGCCCTGCTTCACATTGTCAACAGTGCCGAAATCCCGGTCACGTTCTGGAAATCGTATTACGTTTATTCCGGCGTGCAGGATGCAATGGTGCAGTGGTGGTACGGGCACAATGCGGTGGGTTTCTTTTTGACTGCAGGATTCCTCGGAATGATGTATTACTACGTCCCCAAACAGGCGCAGCGACCGATTTATTCATACCGCCTGTCAGTCGTGCATTTCTGGGCCTTGATTTTCACTTACATGTGGGCTGGCCCTCACCACCTGCATTACACGGCGCTGCCGGACTGGACCCAGTCTCTGGGAATGATCTTTTCGCTCATTCTGATCGCGCCGTCCTGGGGCGGAATGATCAACGGCATCA
This sequence comes from Burkholderiales bacterium, assembly GCA_035624535.1. Lineage (GTDB taxonomy): Bacteria > Pseudomonadota > Gammaproteobacteria > Burkholderiales > JAHFRG01 > JAHFRG01. The sequence continues at coordinate 6,425 of DASPRI010000150.1, read as the reverse complement.
TGACGCTGTCCGGTGCCTGGCACAAACTGCGCGAGGATCCGATCCTGAAATTCCTCATTGTGTCGCTGTCGTTCTACGGCATGGCGACATTTGAAGGCCCAATGATGTCGATCAAGACCGTAAACGCGCTCTCGCACTACACCGACTGGACCATCGGCCATGTTCACGGGGGAGCGTTGGGTTGGGTGGCATTCATGAGCATCGGCAGCCTGTATTACCTCATCCCGCGGTTGTTCGGCGAAAACAAAATGTACAGTGTGCGCCTGATAGCCTTGCATTTCTGGATTGCAACTCTGGGAGTCGTGCTATACATCTCCGCCATGTGGATTGCCGGCGTAACGCAGGGCCTCATGTGGCGTGCGATCAATCCGGACGGCACGCTCACATACAGCTTCGTCGAGAGCGTAAAAGCGACGTACCCCTTCTACGGCATCCGTCTGCTGGGTGGAATCCTGTTTCTGGCGGGCATGTTCATTATGGCTTACAACGTTTTCAAAACTGTTGTTGGCCGGGCGCCCGTGGATGCGCCGATACCGCAGCTGGTCACTGCCTGAGTTTCGATTCCAGATGCGCATCGTCAAAATCAAATTTTGAAGCACAAGGAATAAGCCATGAATCCAAGTCATGATTTCATCGAAAAAAACGTCGGGATACTGATCCTGCTCATTATCGCTGTGATCAGCGTGGGCGGACTGGTGGAGATCGTGCCGCTGTTTTTTCAGAAATCCACCACCGAACCGGTTAGCGGATTGAAGCCTTATAGCGCTCTGCAGCTCTCGGGGCGTGACATCTACATCCGCGAAGGCTGCAATAATTGCCACTCACAGATGATACGCCCGTTTCGCGCCGAGACCGAACGTTACGGGCATTACTCAGTGGCGGGTGAATTTGTGTACGATCACCCCTTCCTGTGGGGCAGCAAGCGCACCGGGCCGGACCTGCAGCGGGTGGGCGGACGCTATAGCGATGAGTGGCATCGGCTGCATTTGAACAACCCGCGCGACGTGGTGCCGGAATCGAACATGCCGGCCTATCCATGGCTCGCGAAGACGCCCCTAGAAACGGCGGATATCGAGGCCAAGATGCGCGCGCTGCGGCGCATCGGCGTGCCCTACGGTGACGAAGAGATCGCCAACGCCAAAACTGAAATCACCGGCAAGACTGAACAAGATGCGCTGATCGCCTATCTTCAGGGACTGGGCCTGGCGCTCAAGAATGTGAGGTGAGAAATGGATATTAACGATCTGCGCGTAATCATTACAGTCGTAAGCTTCGCGGCATTTGTGGGCATTGTGTGGTGGGCGTGGAGCGGCCGGCGCAAGACCGCTTTCGACCAAGCAGCACAATTGCCTTTTGTTGAAGACGAAGACCCGGGCGCAGCGCGCGACGCCGCAGTGCGCGGACGAAAACTCAAGGAGTAAAGCAATGAGCGATTTTGTGAGCAGTTTCTGGAGCGGCTACGTTGCAATCGTCACGCTGCTGAGCATTCTGGCCTGCGTGGTGTTGCTTAAAGCCATGAGCAGCAAGCGTGCGGCCGGTCCAAGCGCGCCGGAGACCCACGGTCACGTATGGGATGAAGATCTGCAAGAATACAATAATCCCCTGCCCCGCTGGTGGATGGGTTTGTTTTACATCACCATCGTCTTTGGTTTGCTGTATCTCGTGTTTTACCCCGGTCTGGGAAGCTTCACCGGCATTTACGATTGGAGTTCGCGCGGGCAGTATGAGAAGGAAACACAACAGGCGGCGGCTCAGTATGATCCCATTTTTGCCAAATATGCCAAGCAGGACATTCCCGCGCTGGCAGCCAATCGCGAGGCGCACGCCATTGGCGAGCGCCTGTTCCTCATTAACTGCGCTCAATGCCACGGCTCTGATGCGCGCGGAGGTTTCGGCTTTCCAAACCTCACCGATAACGACTGGTTGTGGGGCGGAGACCCCAAAACTATCGAGACTACCATCCTGGATGGACGTACCGGAGTCATGCCGGCCTGGGGCGCAGTGCTCGGCGAACAAGGCGTGAAGGAAGTGGCGAATTATGTGTTATCGCTTTCGGGAAGCAAAAATGATCCGCAGCTTGCCAAACTGGGGAAAGAAAAATTTGCCGCCACTTGCGCCGCATGCCACGGCCCGGATGGAAAAGGCAACCAGACCATCGGCGCGCCCAATTTAACCGATAATATTTGGCTCTTCGGCGGCTCCGAGAAAACGTTGATCGAGACGATTTCTAACGGTCGCACCGGCACCATGCCTGCGTGGAAAGGCTTTCTGGGCAAGGAAAAAGTGCACTTGCTCGCTGCATTTGTCTACAGCCTGTCGCATGAATCTGGTGCGCAGCCCGCGCAACCAGCCGCGGAAGCGGAGAGCGAGAAGCCGGAAGAGGAAAAAAAATAACCCGCTAATGAACGCGCAGCTTCCCGTGCACAATCTTACTTTGGCGAAGACCGCCGCACCGGCTGCTGCGGAGCAGGAAGAAGCACTATACGAAATACGCAAAAAAATCTATCCGCGGGCCGTAAGTGGCTGGTTCGCCGGATGGCGTGTTTTCTTCGTGGTGCTGACGCAGGTCATTTTCTATGGCCTGGCATGGATGCAATGGAACGGCCGGCAGGCGGTGCTGTTCGATCTTGCCGCTCGCAAATTTTACATTCTGGGTGTCGTGTTTTGGCCGCAGGACTTCATTTTCCTCACCGCGCTCCTCGTAATCTGCGCCCTGTCGCTGTTCTTGTTTACCGCCGTGGCCGGGAGACTGTGGTGCGGCTATGCCTGTCCTCAGACCGTCTACACCGAGATGTTTATGTGGATCGAGCAGAAAATCGAAGGCAGCCGGTTACAGCGCCAGAGGCTCGACAGTCTGCCGTGGGGCGTCCACAAGATTGCTGTTAAAGGCGCGAAGCATGCCGTGTGGATTGCAATCGCGCTGTGGACGGGCTTTACCTTTGTGGGCTACTTCACCCCGATCCGCGCGCTCAGCCACGAGGTTGCAACGCTCGGTTTAGGTCCGTGGGAGACCTTCTGGATCTTGTTCTACGGTTTCGCGACCTACGGCAATGCGGGCTGGATGCGCGAGCAGGTGTGCAAGTACATGTGTCCCTATGCGCGCTTTCAGGGCGTGATGTTCGACCGCGACACCCTGGTCATCACCTACGACGCTGAGCGCGGCGAGCCGCGCGGCTTTCGAAGCCGCGATATTGACTACAAGGCGGCGGGATTGGGCACCTGCGTGGACTGTGGTATCTGCGTGCAGGTGTGCCCCGTCGGAATCGATATACGCAAAGGCCTGCAATACGAATGCATCGGCTGCGCAGCCTGCATTGACGGTTGCGACCAGGTGATGGACAAGATGCGTTATCCGCGCGGGCTGATCCGCTATACGACTGAGAATGCGCTAGAAAATCATCTCGCCTGGAAACAGATGGTGCAGCGCATATTCCATCCCCGCGTCCTCATTTACACCGCTATTTTATGGTCGATTATTTTTGCCGTGGGCGCGGCGCTCTATTTGCGGCAGCCACTCAAGGTAAATGTGATCCGCGACCGCGGTACCTTGGTTCGGGAAGTAGAAAACGGTGTTCTGGAAAACGTCTACCGGCTACAGATCATGAATACCGATGAGGCGCCGCATGGCTATTTTGCCAGCGCTTCGGGCCTGAATGCGATTAGACTGATCACGGAAAAGCAGCCGATTGAAGTACCCGCGGTGTCCTCGATGACGGTTCCGGTTCGGGTGCAGGCGGCGCCCGGAGAAATCAAACCGGGCGCCTACCCCATTCAGTTTCATGTACAGTCGAGCGAAGATAAGAGTGTTGCCGTAAGCGAGAAATCGATCTTTCTGATTCGTTGACAATGTTGCTGACAGGATGACCGTATGACACCAATAAATGCAAAGCCGTCCGCACGGCCCTGGTATAAAGAACCTTGGCCCTGGATTTTGATGGCGGGGCCTCTTATCGTGGCGGTCGCTGGTTTTTTCACCTTATGGCTTGCGATTCGCACCGACGACGGGGTCGTGGCCGAAGATTATTATCAAAAAGGTCTCGCCATCAATCGGACACTGCGCAGCAATGAGCTCGCCGCCACGCGTCATTACCGGGCCACGATAATAATCGGCAATGCACATTCCAGCGTGCGCGTCTTCCTTTCCGGCGACGGCCCGTTGCCGTCAAGCGTGCGCCTGCGGATTTCGCATGTATCGCAACGCGGCGAAGAGCAGGTGGTTGTTCTGCGCACCATCAGCAGCGGTGTGTATCAAGGTAACTTAAACGCTGCGGGAGCAGGCCGGCACTTGCTGGTGCTGGAAGATCAGGACGCAACGTGGCGTGTTACCGGGTGGTGGGATCCGTCGTCGCATGATGACACGGTGGCTGCAACCCCGGAATGATTCGATCGTGTCTAATTAGGTGAGCCCATGCGGCGAATAATATGGATTCTGTGGCCGTCCTTCTTGATGGCGATCCCGGCAACCGGTGTTTATTTTTCGCTGTTCGACCCTGTTGATCTAACTTTGTTCGGTATCCTGATTCCCGCCGATCGGATCGCTGCTTATACCATAGGGTTTTTTGCATTCTGGGCAATCGGCGCTGGATCCAGCACCATGACCTATCTTTTCCAGCTGTACGCGACACGCGAGAAAAAAGCATAATTTGAAGCCGGGAATGACCCGCTGGCTGTTTCCAATCCGATCAATCGCGTGCCGCTAGAATTTTCAAACCGGTTCGTGAATCGTGGTTCTGCAGAGGCAGCCTGCAAATGAATCCGGATTAAGGCTCGAGTTCGGTTGGCCTGGGCGTTCCGCAAAACGCACACTTTTAATTAGCCGCCGGAATCTCCTATCTCAATTGTCATCGCTTTTCTTTTTCGAGTTCCTTGCGGTGCTGTTTCGTCTGGTTCTGCTTTTTGCCGCCTTCGGTAAAGCGATGTTCCGCGGTGTGCTGTTGCCGGACATGCTGGCGTCGCTCGAGCCGGCGCTTTTCGATTTGAGGTCTCAAGATTTCGCGCCTGCGCTCGATTTCCTGCTCGTTTCGGGTAGCGCGGAAAAAATTCGGAATTCGCGGCAATAATTTCGGCGCAAACCGGCCGCTGTAGGACACGAAGCCAGCGTGATCGGCCTTAATGAAGATTTTGCCGCGCGGATTCTGAATGAAGGCTTCCCCCTGGTTTACCTTGTCATAGGTTCCCGGGTCGCCTTCAGCTCCGGGAGCGCCTTCCGGAATATACAGCGGTTCATGGTCGGTGCCGCGAACCCCCAAAGTAGCGGTTGGAGTGGTGACGCGGTAATTCTTCGGAGAATATTTGCCTATCCATCCGGTGATGGAACGAAACGTCCCTTCAATTAGAGAAATTTCGCTTTTGTCATCGTTGTCTCCCTGGGCGCGGTAGTGCTCGATTTTCATACGGGTATTGGGGCGCACCGCGATAAATCCGCTGTCCGCCATAGTGATATGCAACTCGCCGTCGGGCCCGGTAATGACGGTGTCGCCCTCTTCCACCGAGTCCCCGACGATCGGCGCCAGACTTATGTTGTCGGCTCGCGCAATGATGACATGGCCTTCGACCAATTCGATTACTCCGGCGGTGGTCGCGGCAACAGCGGGATTAAAATACAAGGTTGCAAGGGCAGCCAGCACGCTGCAGATGAACGATTTAAATTTCAAGTTGGTAGGATGCAGGCTTGGAGACGGGCTATATACTGCTTTGACTTACCCGATTTTGCAAATCCGGATTTAGGAGACTGTCTCGCTACTTTCGCCCCTTGCACGAAGGTATCAATCGCAGGTCTGATTGAGGCGCGCGAAAAAGTGGACTTTTTGCCAAACGCTGGTAGATTTAATGACCTAATCACACCGAATGTTTATCGGCTGTTGCGGCGGCCGTCTCTTGCTAGCAGCGCTTCATCGCGCGTAGTCTGCTGGTAATTATTTACTCGTCGATTGACTAAAGGATTCCAATGAATAACCAACTCGCAACATTGGAGCAAATTCAAAGCACGGTCATTGATCTGGGCATCAAGTTTGGTCCTAAATTGTTCGTCGCCATCCTCATCCTGGCTGCCGGTTTTATAGCGGCTGCTTGGACCGCAAAAATTACGCTTCGCGGTTTGAACAAGTTCGAACTCGAGCCGCCGGTACGCGATCTGCTGGTGCGGATCGTGCAGATCTTGGTGTTGGGCTTATTCGCGATCATGGCCTTGCAGAATTTGGGAGTGGAGTTGCTGCCGCTGGTCGCAGGCATCGGGCTGGCTGGCGCCGGGGTTGCGTTGGCCATGCAGGGCGTTTTGGGTAACCTGGTGGCCGGCCTCACCATCATCTTCACCCGGCCTTTCCGGGTCGGCGAGTATGTTTCGATGCTTGGGGAGGAAGGTAGCGTCGAAACTATCAGCCTCTTCAGCACGGTGCTCAATCATCCGGACCTGTCTCGGGTGATAA
>DASPRI010000041.1:0-3760 GCA_035624535.1 Burkholderiales bacterium | reverse complement strand
TGCCGAAACATCACAGGAAATGAATATGCAAATCCTGCTCGATAAGGTCAAGGCGGACAAGAAGTTGCTGGTCGCGGACAACATGAGCCTGACAGACTCCGAGGCGCAAGCTTTCTGGCCCATTTACGACAGCTACCAGAAAGACCTCGGCGCCATCAATCAGCGAACCATCAAGCTCATCAAGAGTTACGCTGACGCATGGAATAGCAACTCAGTCGACGACGCGGTAGCGAAGAAGCTTATGAATGAATTTATTTCGGTCAAGTCCGCCGAAGCAAATCTCGCCAAGACTTATGCACCCAAACTCACCGCGGCGCTGCCGGCGATGAAAGCTGCACGCTATCTGCAGATCGAAAACAAGATCCGCGCTGCCGTCAATTGGGAACTCGCCCAACGGATTCCCCTGATTCCATAAACGGGAAATAGTAACTGCGATAGCGTGATTTGCTCTGAGCAGGCGAACAGAAGGAGTGGAAAATGATTAAGTGCATGCGAATTGCAAATGCAACACTGACCCTTGCGATGGTAGCCATGCCGCTCATGGGTGCGGGCCCCGCCGTTGCTGCCACCGCTGAGGAAATTGACCGTGACTCAGCCGCAATGCTAAATCGCTTATACGAAGAGGAACCCAAGGCCAAGGAACTAGGAGAATTAGCAAAAGGCATCCTTGTCTTTCCGAAAATCTACAAGGCGGGCTTTATCGGCGGCTTGCACTTCGGCGAGGGCACGCTGCTCGTGAATGGCAAGTCGGTCGGCTATTACAATTCTGTCGAAGGTTCTTACGGCCTGCAGGTGGGAGTGCAGAGGTTCGCGTACGTGTTGTTCATCATGAAAGACCAGGTGCTGGAGGATTTTCAGAACAGCAGCGGATTTGAGCTCGGTGTAGGCCCGAGCGTAGTCGTCGTGGACGCCGGAGTCGCCAAGTCGATGACGACTACGACCCTCAAATCGGACATCTACGCGTTCATCTTCAACCAGAAAGGGTTGATGGCCGGTCTTGGCGTGAAGGGTTCTAAAATCACCAAAATCAATAAATGATTGGCGTCATTTGAAGCGTTGAATACTGATGCGTCACGTTCGGGTCCGTTGATTATCTGAAAGGAATGAAAATGAGCAAATATCGAATTGCACTTGCCGCACTTATTTTCGCAGCGATGCCGCTCATGAGCGCGCGTCCCGCCGTCGCGGCCACCGCAGCGGAAATTGATCGTGATGCAGCTGCTGCGCTGAAGTTTTTGTATGCCGACGACCCCAAGGCCAAAGAGCTTGGCGCCGCAGCAAAAGGTATCCTTGTCTTCCCGAACGTTTACAAGGCGGGCTTTATCGGCGGCGCGCAGTATGGAGAAGGCGCACTTCTGGAAGGTGGCAAGACAGTGGGCTATTACAGTACTGCCGAAGGCTCGTACGGACTGCAGGCGGGAATACAGAAGTTTTCCTACGTGCTGTTCATCATGAAAGATCATGTGCTGGAGGACTTCAAGAACAGCAGTGGCTTCGAGCTTGGCGTGGGCCCAAGCATCGTGGTTGTGGATGCCGGCGTAGCCAGGACGCTCACGACCACGACCATGAAAGCGGATATCTATGCTTACATCTTCAGCCAGAAAGGCCTGATGGCGGGTCTTGGCGTGAAAGGCGCAAAGATCACCAAAATCGAAAGATAGACGGCTATAGGCAGCAACGGCAGTTCGAGTTTGCCCCTGTGCACCTAGCGCAATAGGCAGCAACTATCGCGACGCACTCAACGTTGCGCACTGGGTTAGCTATTTTTTGACCGCCTCGCCCCTGCGGACCTCCACCGCATACTTTCTAGTAGCGGGTGAACCAGCGGTACTGGAGGGCGAACGTATATTCGTCATAATTCCCGCCGATGCGCGTGGTCAAGCCTCTCGACCAGCTAAACTTGGTAGACCAGCCTGCACCCAGAGGAGCTGAGGCTGTAATTCCATAGCGCGTATTCTGTTGCCGATCCCCGCCCTGGACTCCGTTCGTGCTCGTCTCCCCGCCAGTGTAATACGTCCCGTTCGCAGAAAGCCAAAGTCCCGGCCGAAATTCGTAACCTGCGTCCAATTGAAGGCTGTACAACGGGTCCTCGCTGCGCCTCTTGCCCCCAAAAAAATTGTTATTGTCGGTGAAAACCCAAGCGCCGGCAATTGCGTCGACGAACCATTTTCCAATGGGCTGCGAAATCCCGATTTCCGGCTTGAACGCCCAACGGTTGCTGCCGATGTTAATGAGTTTCGAGGGGTCGTATTGACCGGTGGGTGCCCTTATTTTCAAATCAATGCCGACGATAGTGCCGGGCGTTCGATGCGCGAATTCTTCCGGAGTAAGAGCAGCGCCACCGAGTAGATTCATGGCAAAACGCAGCCCCAAGTCGCCGATTCCAGTACGATCCGCCTCTCTTTCACCAACTTCCGCGACATCTCCGGTAACCCCGGCACGGACGTTTGGAAGCGCCAGGGCCACGCTTGTTTGCTTTCCCAGCAGAGCAAATGTGTGCGCGTAGCCGACGGTATACGCATTGATATTCGCGTGCACGTTGGTAATCGGCAACGAAGGGTCGAGTGAAACATCTCCGTCCAAGTGCGTAAAAGCCGCCAATGCAAAGTTTGTTCCGATGGGCGAAGGCGAAAAAGCGCGCGGCTCGAGTTCCTGCGCGCTTGCAGAAGTTGACAAAACTGACGCCGCGACCCCACCCGCGCAAAGTAGAAAACAAAACAAGGAACATGCGCGGTGCCATCCGTCCTGCGACGCGGCGATTGCGCTTTCGGTCATCTTCTTTCGTTCAGTCCCGGTTTCCGATTTTGTCATTTGACGAAATTGCGTTTGCGAAGGCGATTAGGCAAGCTGATTTCCGCACCGAGGTTTTATTATTAGAGATCGTTTCTGATTTTCCGTTAACCTCCCGCACCAAGTCAAATGCCTGTATCTTTCACATTGCAACTCGTTTTCCAGTAATACTGCAGAATAGTTTCGTGCCTATTTAAAAACGAGTAGATCGCTTCCAATATTTCATGTTTTGAGATACATTCGCCGAATAACATATTAAATAGCGCCGACTTCCGATTCATCTCCAAAACCCGAGGTGCCGACATGCAAACGGAATACAACCCCAAGCGTCTTGCACAAATTGGCTTTGTCATATTGGTGCTTATCGGCGGGTTAATGGTGCTGCTGCCATTTCTGGCGACAATTCTGGTTGCGGCGGTAGTATGCATCACAACCTGGCCGCTTTACCGGCACCTTCTGCGCGCCGTTGGCGGCCGCGACGTATTTGCCGCTTCATTGATGTGCCTGCTGCTGCTAGCCATCATCGTCGTGCCAATGGTTCTTCTTGCCGGTAACGTCACTGAAGGCTTCGACACACTTTTGGAAAGCCTCAAGAACCTGAAACAGGAAGGCATTGCGCCGCACCCGCCGGAGTGGATCGTAAACATCCCCTTAGTGGGCGAATATGCGGATCGCGCCTGGGGCCGAGTGGCTCAAATGAGCCAGGAAGAATTGAGGAACGCAATGCGACAAATGCTCGAGCCCGCGCAGCGCGTATTGACAGCGATCGCGGGACTAATCGGAGGGGGCATTCTACAACTGCTGTTAATGATATTTATTTCATTCTTTTTTTACCGGGATGGGAATATTTTAGCGACGCGGTTACGGACTGGAGCACAGCTGCTCGGTGGAGATTTCGGGCAGAGATTGGTGAACTTGTCTCACACCACCATCCACGCGGTGATGATGGGTCTAGTCGGCAGTGCAATTG
>DASPRI010000122.1:0-2226 GCA_035624535.1 Burkholderiales bacterium | reverse complement strand
TACCGAGGTCGCGCCTCACTCCAGGAACGGCAAGCTGCTGCGCGATCATCTCGCGGCGGCGAACCGAGACGCCAACCCGGAATTGATGCGGCTTGCGCTGAAGCTCGCCACCGGCGCCGGCAAGACGACGGTGATGGCAATGCTGATCGCCTGGCAGACGATCAATGCGGTGCGGCGCCCGGCGAGCAAGCAGTTTACGCGCGGCTTTCTGATCTGTGCCCCCGGCTTGACGATCAAAGACCGGTTGCGAGTTCTCCAGCCCAACGACCCCGACAGTTACTACAACGGATGTTCCAAATTTGTTTCCTAAAGAAATATCGTAAGCTCATGATGTTACTAGCTATTCCGCCTTTCAGGCAACTTCTTTCGTGTCTCGATCACAATCCCTCGATGAGGGATAGCGTCGGGCAGGGTGAGATTGAGCCGTTTGAGCAGTTTTTGTCCAAGAGCACGCGGGGTTGGAATGGTTTGGCAGCGCAAGTCATTCGGAAAAACCAACTCAATGGTATTGATGTCCGAGAGTACCGCCAGGCCTTCCGCGATGGTTATGTCGAGATCTTGCCATGCTGTCTTGAGCGCGTCGGCGAGCAAGTACGCTAACATGACGATAAAAACATGGGCACGGGTTCGTGTTTCTTTTCTGACGAAAATTCCGCGCATTTCGAGCAATGCTGTTTTCATGGTGCGAAACGCGCCTTCCACTTGCGTCAGGTCTTTGTAACGCTGATGGACCGTTTCTTTGCTCGCTGACGCCCGCGGTAAATCCGTCTTGATGACGTAACAACCGTCCAATCGAGAGATCGCTGCTAGGTGTTCGTTATCTTTAGTGACTTCAATCGCTCGGTAGGCGAGTTCGAGCTTCACCCACTCGCTGATCTTCAGCTTTTGCATTCTGGCCTTGATCGGCTTGAGCGCCGTTTCGGGTTTCGCGCGCGGATGCGCTTTGAGATAGGTGTTCTTTTCCCCGACTAAGGTAATCAGCCGCTGCCACTTCTCTGCTCTGTTGTGGGCGAGCTCCGCCGCGCGCACCGGGTTGCGACGCAACACATAACGCTGGGCTTCATGCTCGACTTCCACCAACCGATCATCGAACCGGGTTAACTGAATGACGCCTTGTCGGAGGAGCGCTTCGATTTGGGGCTTGGTGATGGCGGTAATGTGATGAAAGCTGGCGGCTTGTAGGTCAGCGATCTGCGCGCGCTTGATCATCCCCCGATCCCCGACGAAGGTGACCTGCTCGATTCCAAAGTCATCGCGGACTTTGTCAATCTGCGCTTTGAAGGTCTTGGGGTCCGAGGTGTTTCCACGGAAGACTTGGATGCTGACTGGCCGCCCTTGGGCATCGGTTAGACAACCCACCACAATCTGCTTTTTGCCGCGTTTGCCATCCCGGTTATAGCCATAGTCGGCCAACTCGTTGTCCTGACCCTCGAAATAACTGCTGGTCACGTCATACAGGTACAGAACCGGCGCCTCACCGCGTCCATAATGCTGCTTGAATAACTGGCGCTCGATCCCCTCCTGGTGCGCGGCGAGCCAGTCCATGGCCGCGTACAGATGATCTTCGTGAAAACTGTCTAACGGCAAGATGTCGCACACCGCGTGCCGTTGCGCCAGCCGGACGGCCGAGAGGCGGGAGCCCTGCGCGAGGAGCGTGGCCAAGACCAGCCACAAACAAAGGAGTGCCTCACGAGGCTGACCCAGCGCCTGAGCTACCCCGAGCCGTTGCGCCAGCTTCCATAAGACCCATACCCCCCCGACCTGGAGTCCTTGCACCGACTGAACCGGTTGGCCCGTGGCCTTCAGCGTGTCTAAGTGGTTCTTATTCTTGAACCCAACTTTGATGGCCTCGATTTCCACCTCCGAGCACGCCGATAAATTGGCCAAGGTCTGGTGACGGACCTTACCGTTTTCACGGTAGGAATTCCGCAACAGCACGCGGCGGTAGGTTTTCCCGTTGCGGGTATAGGTCGAGTCGTCGATGTACATAGTGTCTACTATTATAGGACATTATTTTTGATAAAACAAATAAAATATAGATATTTTAGTGTCTACTAATTCCTTGCTAATATTTTATATTGTATTGATTTTACAATATAAATAAGATCTGAGTCATGGAACATCCGTTAAAAACAAAAGCCGAACTACCTCCTGTGACCTTGACGCTGGTCACCGTCGGCAGTCCGGCTGTCTTTATTCGAGACCCGTGACTTTCCGCCCCTGCCT
>DASPRI010000097.1:0-3212 GCA_035624535.1 Burkholderiales bacterium | reverse complement strand
GCATGAAATTCACTTGTTGACAGAACGGCTGCAAGATATTGAAAACGAGGAAAAATCGTCAGCGGTGCCGAAGAATTGACGCTTTGGCCTTGGGAGTGACAGCGATCGACCGTCCGTGGTTGCTGTAACGTAAGGTCTTTTTGGCGCATGAAATATAAGGAATAAGTGTGCGCCAGTTGGCATTTTCGCCGAACTGCCGGCACGACGGGCGCGGTTTTTCAGCTAGGCATAATACTTGCGAAGAAAGCTATTAAGACTTTAGTTGAGGGGCCTATCCATGTTGCGTAGAGAAAATGGCTTTACCCTGATCGAGATCGCCATCGTCCTGGTGATCATCGGCCTGCTTTTGGGCGGCGTCCTTAAAGGTCAGGAATTGATCACAAGCGCCAAAGTAAGGAACCTCATTGCCCAGCAGGATGGCATAAAGGCAGCTTACTTCGGTTTCCAGGACCGTTATCGTGCCCTGCCCGGTGATTACCCTGGCGCGCTGGCGAATGCCAACATTCCCAATGTCGCCGCGACCTTGGGTGGAAATGGAGATGGCCAGATACTCAATACCGCCGGTGCAAATGAGCAAACCATCGCCTGGGAGCATATGTCGCACGCAGGTTTCCTGACCGGCAGCTTCAATATGGGGACCGCGACCGATGCCGTGGCCCAAGCCAACACGCCGCTCAATTCCTGGAATGCATACCTGCAACTTATCTATGACAATAACTACAGCGTGGTCGTTGGTGACCCTGCGGCAACTGCACGTCACAACCTTAAGACTGGAAACCAGGTGCCGGTGGAAGTCATGACTGAAGTAGATCGCAAGGTTGACGACGCCAATCCGGGGCGCGGCACATACAGGTTCAGCACCTACGTTGGCGCGGGCACCGCACCGACTGCTGCAACCTGCGCCGATCTGACAAACGGAGTCTGGCTCACCACCAGCGGCCAAACCAACTGCGGCGCCTCCACCTTGTTCTAACCAAGATCCGCGAAATCCAAAAAAGCCCGCGCTGCGGGCTTTTTTATTTCCGTAAAATTTATCCCTGCAACAGCGTAATTTCGGCGGCAGCGAGATTTTCTGGGGTTCCCAGCAGCACCACGACATCACCAGCATCGATGCGCGCCTCCGAAGACGGGGCGAGGCCGCGTATATTGCCTTTCCTCACCGCGGTTACTTCTACAGAATATCTTGTCAGATTGATATCGCCTAAGGTTTTGCCGACCGCCGCCGCGCCGGGGGTGATCACCACCGACTGCAGGCGCGGAAGCTGCTTTTCGCTGCCAGGTTCGGTTTCGTCAGTAATGCCGTGGAAAAAACTGTGGAACAACTCATAACGACTCTCGCGGGTTTCCCTGATGCGCTTCAGGACCCGGTTCAGCGGCACGCCCAGCAGCATCAGCGCGTGCGAGGCAAGCATCAGGCTTCCTTCCATGATTTCCGCGACGACTTCAGTGGCACCCGCCTGCTTGAGTCGGTCCAAATCAGAATCATCCACCGTGCGCACCAGCACCGGTAAATACGGCCGCGTCTTTTGCACGTGGCTCAAGATTTTTAAGGCCAACTGTACATTGGATTCCGCCACCACCAGCGCCCTGGCGCGCATTAAGCCGGCTGCGATAAGCACTTCGTGTCTGCCGGCATCGCCATAGACCACGTGCTCACCTGCCGCCGCCGCTTCCCGTACTCGTTGCGGGTCGAGATCCAACGCGACAAATCGGATATTCTCCTGCTCCAGGAAACGCGCCAGATTCTGCCCGCTGCGTCCATAGCCGCAGATAATGACATGCTGGTCTATGGCCATGGTCTGCACCGCGATGTTATGCAATTGCATGGCGCGGCTCATCCACTCCGCGCCGCTGATATGCAGTACCAGGTGTTCGCTTCTCTCTATAACGAACGGCGCGGCGAGCATTGAAAGCAGCATTGCGGCTAGAACCACCTGCAGGACGCCGGGTTCAACCAAATTCACACCTGCCGCTTGCCAGAGCAACACGAATCCAAATTCGCCGGCCTGCGCCAAACACAGCGCCGTGCGCAGCGCAATTCCTGGGGGACTGCCAAACACGCGGCTTACTCCCGCGACAACAAGGGCTTTTAGCAACACCAGCGCCAACAGCAAGCCACCCACCGCCAGCCAGTTCTGCAAAACGATCCTGACATCAAGCAACATGCCAACGGTGACAAAGAACAGGCCCAGCAGCACATCGCGAAATGGCCTGATATCGGCGTCCACCTGGTAGCGATATTCGGTTTCTGAAATCAGCATTCCGGCGAGAAAGGCGCCCAATGCCAGCGACAGGCCAGCCATTGCCGTAAAAAACGCCAGACCGAGAGTGATTAACAGGACGTTGAGTACAAACAGTTCCGATGATTTTTGCCGCGCGACGACATGAAACCACGCGCGCATCAACCGTTGACCAATAAATAAAATTACCACGAGCACTATCAGGGCTTTCAGTCCACCAAGAATCAGTGCGGCAGCCACGTGGTTTCCTTCGGCCAATGCCGGTACAAAGATGAGCAGCGGCACAACTGCCAAATCCTGAAACAACAGCACGCCAATGACTTGCCTGCCATGTTGTGTAGCAAGTTCTAGGCGGTCCGCCAGCATTTTGCTGACGATCGCAGTGGATGACATTGCCAGCGCTCCACCGAGTGCGAGACCGGTTTGCCACTCCAGACCTAGCGCGAGGCTACCGAGCAATGCGAGCAGCATGCTCAATCCGACCTGGGCAGCGCCCAGGCCAAATACCGTGCGGCGCATGGTCAGGAGCTTGGGCAAACTGAATTCCAAGCCGATGCTGAACATCAGGAACACCACACCGAATTCCGCAAGGTAGCGCGTTTCGCCGGCTTCGGGTATCCAGGAAAGCGCATGCGGCCCGATAACAATGCCCACCAATAAATAACCCAGCAACGCAGGTAATTTGAGATGACGGAAAAGCACCACCACGAGAACCGCAGCGGCCAGCAGTATCAGCACCAGTTGCAAGGTAGTGTGCATCGCAGGCTGTCCATTTTACCGAAGCAATGATGCCGTAATGCGCATCAAATGCAAGTGGCCGCTGCTGCATACGCGTGATGACCGGACTATCGCTGAAGCTGCTGGCGGACATCGATCGGCGTGCGGGAGCGGCAGCATGAGCGCCCCGTTTCAAATGTTTCTTGCGGCAGCTTGCGCCCCTTCCCGCTCCACGCTGCGCGAGTCCGAGTCCGG
>DASPRI010000095.1:0-2911 GCA_035624535.1 Burkholderiales bacterium | reverse complement strand
GCGCTCGCGGTCGCGGTATCCAATACCGGCGGGCTGGGCTCGCTTCCCTGCGCCCTGCTCAGTCTCGAGGCCATGCGCGATGAACTTGCGAAAATCAAAGCGCAAACTGCCAAACCCTATAACGTGAATTTCTTTTGCCATGTGCCGCCTACTCCCAATGCGAAGCGCGAAGCGGCGTGGCGCGCGGCACTTGCGCCGTATTACAAAGAATTTGGAATCGACCCGGATAAAATTCCCGCTGGGCCGGGGCGCTCGCCGTTCAGCTCCGAAGCAGTCAAGGTGCTAAGCGATTTCAAACCGCCCATTGTGAGCTTTCATTTTGGTTTGCCTTCGGCTGAATTGCTGACGCGGGTTCGAAGTTGGGGTGCGAAGATTCTTTCTTCGGCGACAACCGTTGAGGAGGCACTTTGGCTTGAAGCGCGTGGAGTGGATGCCATCATTGCGCAAGGTCTTGAAGCGGGCGGACACCGTGGGATATTCCTGACGGAGGACCTGAGTACCCAGATCGGAACATTCGCGCTGCTACGGCAAATTGCGCGGGCAGTTAGGCTGCCGGTCATTGCTACTGGCGGAATCGTAGATGCAAAAGGCGTCGCGGCTGCAATGGCGCTTGGCGCGGCAGCAGTGCAAATTGGGACTGCTTACTTGCTCTGTCCTGAAGCCGCGACAAGCATGGTGCATCGCGCGGCGCTGAGAAGCAAGGCTGGTCGCCACACCGCTCTTACAAACGTTTTCACTGGGCGGCCTGCGCGCGGAATTATGAACCGCATCATGAGAGAACTCGGCCCAATCAGTGCCCTGGCGCCGACTTTTCCGTTAGCTGCTGCTGCTATTGCACCATTGCGTGCTCAAGCCGAAAGCCGGGGCTCCGGTGATTTTTCGCCTCTATGGGCGGGTCAGAATGTCAGCGGATGCAAAGAAATTCCCGCGGCCCAACTCACCCGGGAACTGGCCGCGAGAATTTAGAATTTCTGACAGGCCACGCGAGCCAAAGCAAAAGGACGGCGATCGCGCCGGGGGAGCGCACCGACGGCGCTTATTCCCCGGGTTTAAGCGGGGTTGCAATCGGGATATCGGTGCCGTTGTACTTTTCCACGTGCGCTGATTGCTCGGTGTCGTACTGGTCTGTGGCTTCCGGTTGGTTCTGATTGGCCGTTTTGGAGTTGCCGGGGGCCTGAACAAATCGCGTTCCCTGCTTGATCGCGAGTACCCCAACCTTGCGCGTTTCGTCCCAGCAGGTCTGAAATGAATTGACCACCGCCTCCAGTTCCCCTCTCTGTTTGGCGAAGCACTCACTCATTTTGGCCGACATCTCGGGAACCGCTCTAACGGATGGCGGCAATTCCTTGGCCTTTTTCTGCCAAGCTATTTGGCGGGCGTAAAACGCGCGTTTCTCGCGATTCAGGCGTTCATCCTCGGTCCTCCACAATTGCGCTCGTTGCGTGAGCTGCTGCTTCTCGGTTTCCTTCTCTTTCCACAACGGCATATCCCGCTCGTATTCCGCCTTGCATTTAGCGTACTCGGCCTCCTGCCACTCGTGGAAGTCCCGATTGCAGCGGGTATTGAACTCCTTCGTTTGCTCGTTCCATTTCGCCATCCACTTGTCTAATTCGTCGACGTCGGTCGACATTTTCTTTTTGAGTTCGACGTGTTCCTCGAATTTCTTATTCAACGCGTTCTTGTCCTCGACGAGCTTGGTTCCTTCGGACAGGATGCTCGCCATGTCCCCGTCCGCGGCCTTCATGCCAGCAACGTTCACGGCGCTATTGGCTCTGGCGATCAGGCCTGCAGCAAGAACAACGAAGATTGTGATAACAGAAGCAAAGAAGGATCCGAATCGCATGTTCCCGCCCCATTAACGAAGCGATGGAAAATTAAATCGGTTTGTTGTCGGCGCGTCCTGTTGCTAAGCTCTCGTAACTACGCCTGACCAGTACGCTCAGTAACCAGTCACGCGCCTTCGAGGTTGCTGACCCACATTTGGCCGTCCCATCCCGCCACTTTTAGGGCGCCCCGCAGCAAACCTAATGCCAAATCATGCACTCGCGTTGTCAAGCAGGTCAAGCGCAGGCAAGCTGCCCTGCGTCAAAACGACGTCAGGAACGAAATGAAAGGAGAGCAGTAGGCCCAGCGACTAACCCATCAGCGTCCCGCATCTCGATTTGATGCTATCGTTTGAGACCAAATAAACGTGTGCAGTCCTAGCTCAAATCCCAATATCCGAATGCTTGCAAGCGATAAAGGGTCCATAAACGGGTGGTCGTTTCTCCAGTTTACAAGCCGGTTACCTCAAGTCGTTCATACTCAGGATCAAGTCGCAAGGAGCTACTCGCAAGCGTCCGGTTTCGGCCAAAAGCAGACCTTGCTGTGCGGGACGACTGTTGCAACACCACGGTTCGGGTCGCCTGCCCAGGCAAGCAGTCAAGAGTTGCACCAGCTCAGTCGACAACTTAATGTCTTTATTATTTAACGGTGCTATGATTATTTTCAAATTAATTGCCGGACTTAACTCAATCGGCGAAACCCCTTCAATACATCGCAAATATGAAAAGTCAACCCAACCCTGAAATAATTGCACAATCCCCCTTTGGTGCAGAGCTTGACCCCGTGGACTGCCGTACACTTGCCGGAATCATGACAGCGCGACGGCTGGCGGATACAGAAATACTGATTGAAGAAGGCCGTACCGATGATTCACTATACTTGATCGTCCAAGGCGCGGTCGCAGTCACGCGAAATGCCGGAGGCGGTAACTGGACTGTGCTGCATGTGCTAAGACCAGGCGACATCGCGGGCGAATTGGGGTTTCTCGACGGCAAGGAACATTCCGCAACCCTGCGCGCGATGGGCGAAACGGAAATTTACAGTCTGCAGCGGCAGGCGCTTGAGTCGCTCGTGGACAAACATCCGA
>DASPRI010000071.1:0-10167 GCA_035624535.1 Burkholderiales bacterium | reverse complement strand
GCTGCAGCTGCATAACGTGCGCGATCCGAAGCAATCCCTGGCACAATTCCGGGACTGGAAGGCGCAGGGCCTATGCCGTTACGTCGGAATTACCTCGACGTTTCATGGCGACTATGCTGCCGTGGAAGAGGTGCTGGCGCGCGAGAAACCCGATTTCGTGCAGATCGACTACTCGCTAGATGATCGCGAGGCGGAAACGCGAGTGCTGCCCCTTGCCATGGAAGTGAAGGCGGCGGTGCTGACTGCGCTCCCGTTTGGACGCGGCCGCCTGTTTCGAGCTGTGCGCGGAAAATCGCTGCCGCAATGGGCGAAGGAATTTGACGCCGAGACCTGGGCGCAATTCTTCCTCAAATTCCTGCTCGGTAATCCGGCAGTAACCGCCGTTATTCCCGGTACAGCGGACCCCGAGCACATGACCGACAACCTCGGCGCGATGCGAGGACGCCTGCCCGACGCGGCGCAACGCAAGAAAATGGTGGAACTCCTGAATTCACTTTGAAAAGCTGCGAAAAAAAGCGTGCGAGTGACGCACTGCTCCACGGCTTTTCGGCGGTACAGAAAACGCCTATTATTGGCCTCGGCCAAAAGCTTCAGCGATCATTTGAGGTGCTGAACATGGAAACGAGTCGTGTTGTTAAATACAGTCGTCGCGATTTCCTTTGGATCGCGGGGAGCGGTGCCCTGCTGCTCGTTACGTCGCAGTTGAAAGCTTGGGCTGCGCCAAATACAGCGCCGCTTAAGATCGCTACTATCGGCGCCGGACACATTGGCGGCACGCTCGGCACAATGTGGATACAAGCAGGTCATCCGGTGATGTTTTCTTCACGCCATCCGGATGAGCTGAATAGCTTGGTCGACGGCTTGGGTCCCTTGGCGCATTCCGGCTCGGTTCAGGAAGCGATCGTTTTTGGCGATGTGGTGCTGCTTGCAGTTCCCTATCGCGCGATGCCGCAGATTGGCAAGGACTATGGAGGCGCGCTCGCAACCAAGGTTCTCGTTTTCGACGCGACCAATCCGATCCTTGCGCGCGATGGTGAGATTGCACCCTGGGCACTCGAAAGGGGTGCCGGTATCGCTTCAGCCGAGCTCTTGCCAAGAGTACGTCTGGTGCGTGCTTTCAATGCAATCAATTACAAGAAATTGCCGGAAGCCGCGCGTCATCAGGGCGAACGTATCGGGATGCCAATGGCTGGCAACGACGCGAACGCTCTCGCTATTGCCTCGCGTCTAGTGCATGAGATCGGCTTCGAGCCAGTCGTGATCGGGTCGCTCGCCATGGGCAAATACCTGATTCCGGGCACGCCGCTCGCTGGCGAGCACACGGCACAGGAGATCCGGCAAATTGCTGCCACACTCAAATGAATGCGCACGCCGAGCCACGGCACCTATCACGCCATGGAGCGGATGTGCTCAAAATCTAGTATTCCGGAGCGCCCTACAGTAACAGTATGAGCACCCTTTGGTTCTTGGCCGCAAGTCGTTCCCGGCCAGAAGTTCTCGAATTGCACGATGAAGAGCTGATTGGACTCGAATCTTCCCGTAAATGTCGCGAGTACGGGTTCTCCGGGCGCTGTTCCTTGGGCTTGATAGGCACGCTTTAGCTCGACGCCATGAGAATCCATCGCGATCAGAAATCTTTTTCCAGTTCTACACTCGATGAAGGAAGCAGAGTCCGCTTCATGTCGGTACATCCCGCGAAGCCACATCGGACCGGCGACGGGATCAACTTCCGCTTGCCGGATCAAGTCATAATTCAGCTTGGAGGAGATCTCCTTCTCCTTGCGATCGAGCATGCGCAAACGATCTTTCCCGACGAGTCGGTACTGCTGGATTTCGTTCGGCCCCGAAACAAAGCGCAGTCGGTTTGCGTCGTCCTGGACTCTGGTCCACCGCCCAAGCTCGTAGAAATCCTTGTCTTCCCCACCGTTAACTCCGACGTAGGTGCGGCGCATCCGGAAGGTGTAATCGGGAAAGAGCGTCAAGACCATGCGCTGACCCGCACAGTCGGCGCACGGTATCTTTCCGCTATAGGTGGCCGGAAGCGAAAGACTCATTAGGAATATCAAGCCGAGCATGCGCTGTGCGACGGTGAACTCTCTGCCGAGAGCCCACTTATATTCCCGATCTGCCGGTCTCAATCGCACATGCGGAAAACTTCCCTGCGGAGTGGGCAGCCGCCATGCTTTTTAGATGTAAATGCAAAGCACGGCAAAGTCTAATAGATGTGCGCGATGCTTCTCTAGTTCCGTTTCATGACCTTGCAGCAGGGCGTGTTTCAAGTGCTTTTAGAAACGACGCACTCAGGCGCTAGACGATCGGCGCACCGTAGGCCCAGCTGAACGGAATTGGCCCGGACAAGGCGATCACGTCTCCGTCACCCAGCCACGTATCGGCCGCGGCCTCGAGGCCGCGGCCCAAAGGAGTGCCGTTTTTGAACGCAACATAAATATCGTGACCGTCAATTCCCATTCGTCCGACGAGTTCTCCTACCGTTATTTCACGATCAAGCTCGAGCATTCGCGAAGTATTATCACCTGGTTTCCGAAGGCTGTTGTAAAGACGGACCTCTATGCGTGGCATCAGAGTCTTTCTCCAAATTGACCGGCTTTTGAGCATCAGCATAAATATGGCTGCGGGCGGCCGCCTTGATTTTAGTCAAACAGTCCACGGCCGATTCGACCGCCAAGTCGCAGGTTAGGGTTCAAAGGGCAATGACTGCTCTCGGCCGCGGCTGCGTAAAATCCTTCCCGCTGTTCCGAGGTGACGAGAGCCCTTCAAGCATGTACGAGTATTTATTGGGGGAAATGTAAATGAAGTGCAAGCCTCGGGGCACTTAGCAAGAGCTGCGGCGCAAGTTACGCAACAGGCACGATATTGGCCACGGTTACGGATGGGAAAGGGGCTGCTTAATGTCGGCCCCCTTGTAGTTTTTGGTAGGCCACCGGGGACTCGAACCCCGAACCAACGGATTAAGAGTCCGCTGCTCTACCAATTGAGCTAGTGACCCTACAATTGAAATCTTGCAGCGTGCGAGCATCGGAGTCAACTGCAGTGAGGAACCAGAATACATATTGAGGCAAGCCCTCGAACACAGGCAAAACTGGGCGATGCCGCTGGTTTGAAACTGTCGTGTCACGGCGGCAGAACTCGGTAGGCTTCCTTTCTTCATGTTTTTGTAAATTGCGAGTATGCTATTTGGGTTAGTTCAATTCTCGCTGAACCCGACATGGGGTGCTAAATATAAGAACCAGGTTTTCGGTCGATTGTTCGCTTTCATGTTGAACCCAATAGGGAAATTTCCGGCTTTTTGCGCCACCGGTTGCGCGCTCTGGCTAAGCGCCACGATCAGTCTGGGCGCCGAATGGCAGGTCAATAAGGAAACGAGCAGCACTAAGGACGTTTGCACTGTAACCTCCGCGAAAATGCCGGTGGATGACGGTTATCAGAAAATCAGCGCACAGATAATCGTGGACGGCAAAACGGTAACTGTGAAGACCGAATCCGAACTCGATTCCGGCTTTTCGGATATCGGCATGAAGATTGGTAATCGGGATTGGATTCCAATGGACACAGTCGCTCAGAAAAAACAGGCAGTGTTCGAGGCAAATTACGCCAAAATCATCGACCAATTCAAATTAGGCAAAGAGGTGACTGTACGACTCAGGTTTTGGCCAACGTGGCCGGTCACTGGCACGCACCCGGCAACTTTTAGTCTGATCGGCTTTACCAAAGCGTACATCGAGGCCATGAGCTGTAAATGAAAGAGTCTACGGCGATTGAAAGGAGGAGCCATGGGACTGCGCATGAAATTTAATCTGGTGCTGCTAGCGGTGTTTTTGTTGGGATTCGGTGTTACCGGATGGATCTCATACGAATTGCTACAACGTAATGCAAGGGATGAGGTTGTCAGGAATGCCGAACTGATGATGGAAACCGCGCTGGCAATACGCGGATACACCATCAACCAAGTAGCGCCGAATTTGCAAATGCAACTGATGCGCGTGTTTTTGCCACAGAGCGTTCCGGCTTATGCGGCGACCCAAACGATCAATGAGCTCAGAAAAAAATATCCGGATTACGCGTACAAGGAGGCGTTACTTAACCCGACCAACCCGCGCAACCGCACCACTGACTGGGAAGCCGACCTAGTGCATGATTTCCGCAATAATGTGGACAAAAAGGAAATCACCGGAGAACGGGATACCCCGACTGGGCGATCTCTATACATTGCGCGTCCTATGCAGATCAAAAACGAATCGTGCCTAGTTTGTCACAGCGTTCCCAGCGCCGCTCCGGCATCAATGATTAAGTTGTACGGGGAAGCAAATGGTTTCGGTTGGAAGATGAATGAAATCGTTGGAGCTCAAATCGTCTCGGTACCGATGTCGCTGCCGATCACGAACGCCCAGCATGCCTTCAGAACCTTCATGATTTCCCTATTCGCTGTATTCGCGGTGGTTTTTATTGTCCTGAACCTTATGCTGAGCTGGATGATCGTGCGCCCGATTCAGAAGATGTCGAAAGCAGCCGATCGGGTAAGCACCGGAGATTTCGCGATCGATGAGTTCTCGGATGGCGGCAAAGACGAAATCGGATTGCTAGGGGCTTCATTCAACCGCATGCGACGCAGCCTGCAAAAAGCGATGCAGATGATCGAGGGCTAGCCGGCGATGGCAAATCCGTTACTCGGCAATCTCAAACGGACAATAATTTGCAGCGTGATGTTTGTCGATATTGTTGAGTATTCGAAAAAGACCGTCGCGAAACAATTGGCATTTAAGGGCTGGCTGAACGAACTGCTCTCCCAGGCACTACATAATGTTTCACCGGCCGATCGGATCATCGTCGATACCGGCGACGGAGCGGCAATTTGCCTTCCAGGAGATCCCGAAGAAGCGCTGTTTATAGCAAACAGCGTGCGTGTCACCCTGCTGGACCAAAATTTCCCCGAGTTCCAGTTGCGAATCGGAATCCACCTCGGACCCGTCAAGGTGATAAAGGACATTAATGGGCGACCCAATGTCATCGGTGACGGAATAAACGTGGCACAGCGCGTAATGAGCTTTGCCGCGCCGAATCAGATTTTGGTTTCCAGGTCTTACTACGATGTCGTTTCCTGCCTTTCGGAAGAATACGCGCAGCTTTTTCGATATCACGGCATCCATAAGGATAAGCATGTTCGCGAGCACGAAGTATACGAAGTCAACATTTCAGGGCCCGGAAACGTGGTCGCGAAGGAATCGCAGTCGCTCCAGGAAACGCCCAGTGAGGAGCCTGTTGAGGCAATCGTCGAATCCGCTCCTCTCGAAGGCAATTTCGACGATCAATTGCTCAGCGCGTTGACCAAGCTCCTTTCGCGGCACGTTGGTCCGATCGCAGCGCTGATGGTTAAGAGAGCCGCAAAGAAAGCCGCGGACACCCAGGAACTTGCGCGCATGCTGGCGGAAAGCATCCCGGTGCCGGACCTGAGAATGGTATTCCGCGAAGAAGTATCCGCCAAAATCGCAGGGACAAAACTGCCAGCAAGATCTGCAGAGACACCGGCCACGGATGACCAGGCAATTCCGGCCGCTCGTGGATCCAATGCAATGCCGACGGCTGTCAATGAAGAAACTCTTTCCCGCGTCGAGCATTTGCTGGTCCAGTACATCGGGCCAATGGCAAGAATATTGGTCCGCAAGTCAGCCAAAAACATCCACGACGCAGACGAGCTGGTCGCTGCTCTTGCTCAGACCATCGAAAGTGAACGCGATCGCGCTGCGTTCCTCGCCGCCGCCCAGAAGAGCCTCAGCCACTTTTGAATTCCACGATTGCCGGGCAGCGCAAAATGCCGGGAACTGTTTGGTGAATTCCCTACCGTCTTTAGCCAAACATATTACTGAAACGTTGTGACGCGGGATAGGGAAACACGTCTTCCATTTGTCCTGCCGCGATGTGCTGCTGAATAGCCTTCCAGTATTCCGCATCGAGCAGGTCTCGATGAAATTCGCAAAAATACTTTTTCACTCGAGGATCGGTGAGCAGGAAGCTTTCAAATTCCTCCGGAAAAATGTCGTTGGGCGCAACTGAGTACCACGGTTCGGCCGCGAGGGCGTCTTCTTCAGTGCGCGGCTGCGGAAGCTTGCGGAAATTGCAGCGCGTCAAATATTCGATTTCATCATAATCGTAGAACACCACGCGCTTGTAGCGCGTTACCCCGAAATTCTTGAAGAGTAAATCACCTGGGAAAATGTTGGCGGCAGCAAGTTGCTTGATGGCATTTCCATATTCGTAAATTACTTGGCGGCAGTCCTCGTTACTTGCTCTTTCCAGATACAGGTTGAGCGGGACCATCCGCCGTTCGATGTACAAATGCTTGATAAGCAGCGTATCGCCCTCTTCTTCTAGGAGTGAAGGAATTTCCTTTCTCAGCTCTTCCAGCAATTCCGGTGTAAAGCGGCTTTTCGGAAACGCGACATCGGAGTATTCCAGGGTGTCCGCCATGCGGCCAACGCGGTCATGGTATTTGACCAGCTGATATTTGCTTTTCACCGTTTCATGATCGACATCCTTGGGGGGCGGAATCACGTCTCGAATGGCTTTGAACACGTAGGGGTAGGACGGCAGTGTGAAGACCACCATGACCATGCCCTTGATCCCGGGGGCAATGACCAGCTCGTCGTTCGAATGTTTCAAATGATGCAAGAAATCGCGGTAAAACATGTTCTTGCCCTGCTTCTGCCACCCAAGTAGCGTGTAAAGCTCCCATTCCGGTTTGTTTGGCACCACGCTGCTCAGAAACTGGACGTAGGCAGAAGGCACTTCGATATCGGCCATAAAATAAGCCCGGGTTGAGCTAAATAGGAGATTCAAATGGTCCTGCTTGAGCAAGATCGTATCGAGAAAAAGCTTGCCAGCATTGTCGTAGAGAATCGGGATGGCAAAGGGGTGCTCGTTATTTCCATTTATCAGCTTGCCGATCAAATACGCGCCCTTATTGCGGAATAGCAGCGAACTTAATACCTGGATTTGCAGGTTGGATTCCGCGCGGAAGGGGCGCGGCAGATGCTGGCGCCAAAGGTGGAATACATGGCGAATGTCCCGGTGCAGGTCGTCAAACTGCGGCTTCAGGGCATAATCGCGAATTACTTGGAGGAAAGTATCGCGTAGCCCCGCTTTCCCGGGATAGTAATAGCGGTATGAGGGCTCATCGGAATCAATATGATCGGTGGAAACCGCCGGCCTTACGAATATGAAATTGTTGTGATAATAGGCCCGGTGGAGAATCTTGCAGCATACCGAATTGAAATACGTTTCAGCCAGTTCGGGCCGCTTATGATTGGTCAGCAGCCCTATGTAATGTAGCTTGATTTGTTGCCAAGTCAGATCATCCAGCGATTGCGCACCGAATTCCTTCTCTAGACGATCGACCCCTTCCAGGACCCGTTGGTCATAGAACTGAATCCGCTCTCGAGAGGTTTGTTGAACTGCTGCCCAGTCCCGGCATTCAAAGCGCGCCTTGGCGCTGCGGCTGGTTTCACGGAAGATCCGATAATGTTTGTCGAAACCCTCGAGTATCGCTTGTGCCACCGCAAAAGCAATCGTGTTCTGCCCGAGTCCACGGAACGAATGGTGAATGACGTTGGCGGTTTCACGATGTGGCATGTCTGGGTAACCTCAGGACCCGGGTTAAAAAGCCCAGACCCCCCAAAATCAATAGTATAAAACAAACTAGCGACCATCCTGGAATGGAAAGCCCCAGAAAGCTCCAGTCGATATTCGCGCAGTCGCCCGAACCCTTGAAAATCATTGGAAGCGCCTTTGACAGCGGAAAGGTCTCGAGCATGTAATCGAGGCCGGGGCCGCACTCAAACACATTGCGACGCGGGGCATACTGCAGCCAGACATGCCACCCGGCAATCGCCGCTCCTATACCCGCAAAGACTATCAGAGTCACGGCGTAAACAGTCTGTCCGACACTTCGCGGATTGTGGACCGCCGCCACCAGGCCCACCAATCCTGTGGCAATGAACGCATAACGTTGCAGGATGCAAAGCGGACAGGGATCAAGATGGTCAACATGCTGCAAGTAGAGACCAAAACCCAGAAGCCCGGCACTCGCGATAAAAACGGCGGCCCAAACCAGACGGTTATTCATCAAAGCCATGCCGGTGTATGAATGTCCATAAAGCAATGATTGCTCGCCTTAGGCAAAGTAGCAATAGCCTTCAGCCGTTGCTAAAGGGCTCGACTGAAAATAAGGGGCTGTAAATTATTGAGGAATGCTGATGAAGGAACCGGCACTGCCCCTTGTGGCGGCAGTGCCGGTTACTCACCAGACAGGATTATTTCAGATGCTCGTTGACAAGCTTGGTCATTTCAAACATTGAAACCTGCCGTCTGCCGCCGAAGATCTCGCGGAGTTTTTCATCGGCGTTGATCATGCGCCGATTGATCTCGTCCTGCAGCCTGTTCTTTTTGATATAGGCCCAAATTTTCTTGGTGATCTCGGTGCGGGCTTGCGCCATCGCGCCAACGATTGCCGCGAGCGCCGGGTCGGGCATCATCGGCATCATAAATGCCGGGTTCGGTTTGCGTTTTGCACCACTGCGCTTCTTAGAAGCCTTAGCCATTTTCCTTTTCGCTGGAGCTTTCCTAGCGGAACTGCGCTTTTTTGCTGCGGATTTCTTCCCCTTCTTCTTTGCCATGTGACTTCTCCTATCGTTTGGTCTAACAATTAATCTCCGAGTTTGCTTGCCTCAAATTCTCAGGGCAAGAACAACGAGAGCATGCCGAACATGAGGGTATTTTGTCAATCACTTTCCAACTCGATGCAATCGAAAGGATCAAATTCTCTCCCTCTTAAGCTTCCCGAGAAATTCCTTTCTCAGTTTGGCGACTTTTGGCGCGACAACGAACATGCAATAAGGCTGGGCTGGGTTGCGCAGGAAGTAATCCTGGTGGTAACCCTCAGCCCGATAAAATGTTTGAGCAGGAGCAAGCTCCGTGACAATGGGTGAATCCCATATGTGCCCGTCGTTTAAGTTTTTAATGACCTTCTCCGCCTGGGTCTTATGCTCTGCGGAGTGGTAGAAAATCGCGGAACGGTACTGCGTACCGACGTCGTTGCCCTGCCGGTTCAAGGTTGTGGGATCGTGAATGACGAAGAATACTTCTAAGATCTCCTTGAAAGAAACCTCCGTCGGATCAAAGGTAATTTGCACCACTTCGGCATGCCCCGTTTTGCCGGAGCAAACTTGCTCATACGTAGGGTTCCCGGTGGCGCCCCCCATGTACCCCGACTCCACCGATTCCACACCTCTCAGCTCGTCGAACACGGCTTCCAGGCACCAAAAGCATCCTCCGCCGAGCGTGGCAATTTCTTTTCCTGAAGGAGTCTGCGCAGAATTTTCCTTTTCTTGCGACATGCTGGCCTCCTTGCGTTTTTCTAGTTTAGCGGATAATTGTAAGACATTCTCGGCAAGAATTAAGATCGTTCGGGCGTACCTGCCCTATTGCAGCATCCTCTTTCCATGGCGCCGCAGCTCAAACGCGATTCATTAAAGCCAAAAAAAACCCGTCCCTGGGTGGAACGGGCCATTTTGTGGTGCCTGGCGGTGTCCTACTTTCGCGTACGAATGCACACTATCATCGGCGCTGAGGCGTTTCACGGCCCTGTTCGGGATGGGAAGGGGTGGGGCCACCTCGCTATTGCCGCCAAGCGTAATCGTTGACGATCGACTACCTACCATAGAGCGACCGCAATAAAGGAAGAAGCAGGGTTAAGAATTGCAACTCGCAAGCACCAACCCTGGTATCAGCTAAACGCTGAATACCGGTTATTGCTTAAGGTTATAGGATCAAGCCGCACGGTCAATTAGTATCGGTTAGCTCAAGGGCTCGCACCCCTTGCACACCCGACCTATCAACGTTGTCGTCTTCAACGAACCTTTAGGGGAATTACTTCCCGGGAAGTCTCATCTTGAGGCAAGTTTCACGCTTAGATGCTTTCAGCGTTTATCTTTCCCGAACTTAGCTACCCGGCTGTACGACTGGCGTCATAACCGGTACACCAGAGGTTCGTCCACTCCGGTCCTCTCGTACTAGGAGCAGCCCCCCTCAAACTTCCAACGCCCACTGCAGATAGGGACCAAACTGTCTCACGACGTTTTAAACCCAGCTCACGTA
>DASPRI010000061.1:0-3640 GCA_035624535.1 Burkholderiales bacterium | reverse complement strand
GGGATTCTGAGAAAGATTTTGGTACGTGCCTTCCAGGATTACCGAAACCGCAGGATTGAATGCGTTCGCGGAAGCAGGCCGGGCAGAGGCGGTTTCAGCCGCAGTTTGTGCCTGGCTTGCGCTCGCTTCGGCTTGAGCCGCTTTCGCCTCAGCGTCCTTTAGGCGCTTCTCCAATGCCTCGATGCGCTTTTCGTAACTTTGTTTGAGCTGTTCAATCTCATTGCGAATTGATTGCAGCTCGGAGTCATTATTGGCATGCGCTACCAGCGGCATGCCAAACATTACAGCCGCAGCTATCGCGGCAAAGAGCTTTAACATGATTAATTCCTCCAAATGATGAATGACAGGGCAGCCTGTGACTTACGGCCGTGCCGAATGTCAAACTGGCGTCAACAACGATATAAAAAAGTTTCACCTATTACCCCTACTTGCGCGGAGTTTCCATGTGCTAACCATCAGCTGTTAAAGCAAGCGGAATCCTTCAAGGTCGCCTGCAACAAGCTCCGCAATCACTTTTGTCGGTGTCAGTGGAACCATGGCGTGCGTGTGCAACTCACCAGTGCGATAGGTTTTAAGATGGTAACAATGGGAGCGCCGACATTTATCCGGAGATTGCACGGGCATTTTTAATTCCTCAAGTATTGGATTTAATTAATTTCGAGATGAATGCGCAGATCTTGCGTCGACGCGACCGGCTTACCATCAGCAAGCGCGGGAAAAAACCGCCACTGCCTCAGGGTATTCAACAGCAGCTGATTGATGCGGGGGTTAGGGGTCGGTTGAATGAGCTCCACCGTCGCGGTTCCATCAGCAGCCACGTGAAAGCGGGCAACACCAATCACCTTCATTGCCTCTGCGCGCAACTCATCGGGAATTTCCGGCTTGGGCTGAAAGATGGCGCGCGCGCCCAGAACGCCTCCGCCGATCGGGGCGCTAGGCTGAACGGGGAACTTGGGCGGTTCCTGCGGGACGGGCGGCGGCGCCTCGGTCTGCACCGACGGTTGAGGCGGCGGTGGAGTTTCTGGAGGAGGTTTCCGCTCGATGACGGGCTGCCGAATCTTGGGTTTCGCGATGATTTTCTTTTCGATGGGCGCGGGTTGCGGTGGTTCAGGCGCGGGACGCTGCACTTCGGGCGGTGGGGGTGGAGGCAGTTCGATCAGTTGAGCTTCGATAGGTTTTGGCTCGGAGACGCTTTGAACGATGTGCTGCAGATAGATTCCAGCAAGCCATAGCGTGATCACCCAAATCAAAAGCGCGGCGGGGAGCACCCACGGCAGGCGGCGCCAGGGATTATCCAGCAGCCAGAGACTTTCCGATGTGAACGTTTCACTCAACATGTTTTACCGCGATCAGGAAACGGTCCGCGCCAGCCTTGCGCGCTTGAAGCATGGCCTGCACCACGATGCCGTTGGATGCCGCACTGTGCGCCGCGACGATTACTCCCGTATTCGATCCTTGCAGCATCGGTTTCAGCGTTGCCGCAAGCGTGTCAAGTGTAACTGGTGTTTTGTCTAGAAAAATGCGATTGTCTTGGGTCACGGTCAAGGTCACCGATGTACTCGTTTGCAGCAGCGCAGCCTGTCCCCGGGGCAGGTTGACTGCCAGGGAGTGAAGGTTCTGCATGGACAGTGACGCCAGCATGAACGTGGCGAGCAAGAAGAACATGACGTCGATCATCGGTATAATTTCGATCCGGCCGCGTCGATGCTCTCTCGATTTACGCAACTTCACGGTGCACCTCCTTTTCCTGCCGGTCTAGACGAATGCGGTCGATCAGGCGCGTGCCCAGACGCTCCATTTCGTCCAGGGCCTGGGCCTGCAAGCGTGAGAAAAAATTGAAAGCGAACAGTGCGATAACTGCAATAAAAATGCCGATAGCTGTGGCAATCAATGCTTGCGCTACCCCACCTGTCACCCCGCTCGGGTCGACGAGGCCATTGCTCCCGATCAAGCGGAAAGCGCTCATCATGCCGATGATCGTCCCCAGCAGGCCCAAAAGCGGCGCGGCGGTAACGGTCGTTTCCAGAACCCAGAGGCCGCGCGCAAGAGACTTTTCGATCTGCTGCGCCTCGTCCCCCGCGCGAGACTCGACCCACCATGACGGCTGGGCACGGTTCGCCAGGATAACCTGGAAAAAACGCCCGAAGTAATTGCGCGGTCCAAGAGCCGACAGTCTTCGCGCGAGATCAGACCATGCAAAGTTGTAGGTTTCGACCAACCCGAGCAGATCAGCGGGCAAGCGCACATAGCGCCAGTAGACGAACGCCTTGTCGAGGCCGACCGCCAAGGCAAGCACAGCCAAGGCCATCAGCGGATAAATCATAACACCGCCGAATTTTAATGCGATCAGCGCTTCGTGAATGTCATGCAGCATTATCAGTCTCCTGTTCTAAGATTGATTGCATATCGATGGACGCACCATTGTCAAAACTGTTTACTTAGGCCTGCATAAACTGCTCTCCGTGGTGCGTATTGGGGGCCAAAAACACCTATACCCGTGCCGTTTCTGAGGATATTGGTGCGGTCGAGAATGTTTATCAGTGTGAAGCGCCCGGTAAGCTTCCCCAATAACGGTGTATCAAAGCTGCGCGCCGCGCCTAAATTTAGCTGCAGGCTGGGCTTGACGTGATCAGTGTTGGCAAAACCCGAACGCAGCCCAGAGCCGTAGAGCCCGTCCAAAGTGAAATTGGTTCCCGCCAGTACGTAGGCTGCGCCGGCGGACGCTGTAATAAGCTGGTCGTGGTCTAGATGAACATAATTATTGGCGATGTAGGCGAGTTCAGCCGGGTCAAAGTTAAATTGGCCAGATTCGACTTGGTTTCCCCAAGCCTGGGAATAGGCAAAATTCGTATAACTCGAGAATCGGCCCTGTTTGTAGTTGCCTGTGAATTCCACGCCGTAAACGCGGCCCCGGTTGTAATTAAAGGGAGTGAAAATCAGAGCCGAGCCAAACTGGCCTTCGTCGAGTAGATCGCGCGCATATTTGTAATAGCCGTCAAGACCGAGACTCAAGTTCGGGATCGGCTGGTTCGTGATTCCCACATCAAAGTAATGCGACCGCTCAGGCTTCACTGGGGAGTTTAGGCCGTTGAATGGAGCATTGCTGGTAAATTCGAACAACGAAATGGCCGAGGGCGCGACAAGTTCAGTGGGCGGAGGCGTGAAATAGCGGGCATACGCGGCATGAACCGCGGATTGCGGAGTTAATTGATAAACTGCTCCCAATCGCGGACTAATCTGGCCGCCTTGCGAGTAACCGTCATAACGATCAGCTCGCGCACCGTAATTGACCGTAAGCTTATCCATGGGGTGCCATTCGTCCTGGAGATAGAAGCCGTACAGCCAGGCCCATTTCGAAGTGTTGTCGACGATGGTGAACGGCACATCGCCGGTTTGCGTGGTCGAGTCAGTAAGGAACTGCGTATCAGTCGGGAACACCGAGGATGAGTTGTTGGAAACCGCACGCTCAGCGCTCACGTAATAACCGCTGCGCAGGGTGTGTTGCTGGTTGAGCTTATAACTGGCATCGGCTTGCGATCCGTCGACGAAGCTGCTGCGGGTCACAGTGGATGCGACGCCAGTGAATATTAAATCCCCGCTCGGGTCTGGGTTAAACGTGGTCTTGGAAAAACGGCTGAAC
>DASPRI010000036.1:0-8144 GCA_035624535.1 Burkholderiales bacterium | reverse complement strand
GTCTCAGGACACGTATCGAGAGCAACGATCTCGCCCAAGGTGGCGGCGGGTATCAACAGAAAAACATCACTGACGAATATCTGAATCGAATCACAAGCGATATCAAACTTGGTCGGCCAATGAAAATCGTTGTGGATTGTGGCAATGGCGTGGCTGGAGCGTTTGCGCCCAGGCTTTACCGAAACCTGGGCTGTGATGTGAAAGAATTATTTTGCCAAGTGGATGGCACCTTTCCCAACCACCATCCCGACCCCACTCAGCCCGATAATCTGAAAGACGTGATGCGCGCACTCAGAACCGGCGATGCGGAAATCGGCCTTGCATTTGACGGTGATGGAGATCGCTTAGGCGTAGTCACCAGAGACGGAAAAATCATTTATGCCGATCGCCAGCTGATGCTTTTCGCAGCCGATATGCTGGCCCGAAATCCCGGTGCCGAAATCATCTTCGACGTTAAATGCACGCGCAATTTATTTTCCTGGATACGCGAACACGGTGGCAAACCAATTCTGTGGAAAACTGGGCACTCGCTGATAAAGAAGAAAATGCGCGAAACCGGAGCTCTTCTAGCAGGCGAAATGAGCGGGCATATATTTTTCAAGGAGCGTTGGTACGGGTTTGACGATGGTCTTTATGCGGGCGCGCGGCTTTTGGAATATCTGAGCCATCTGCCCGATAGCAACGCGGCACTCAATAACCTCCCTGATTCGGTGAATACCCCAGAGCTCCACCTGCAACTGCAAGAAGGCGAAAACTACGCGCTTATTGAGAAACTGCAAAAAACCGCGCGCTTTGAAAATGCAAAAGACGTGATTACGATTGACGGCCTGCGGGTGGAGTACGCCGACGGCTTCGGCCTCGCTCGTTCCTCAAATACCACTCCGGTTATCGTTTTGCGCTTCGAAGCGGATAACCAAACGGCATTAAAGCGCATTCAGGAAGACTTCAGGAAAGTTATTCTCGCCGCAAAGCCCGACGCAGTACTGCCGTTCTAAGCCAAAGTTTTCGCCGTGCTCATCTAGCATCCAACGGACTACGCACACCCCGCCCTTGTTCAACACATGCATGTAGATCATGGTGGTCGAGACGTCCTTGTGGCCAAGCAGTTCTTGCGCCGCGCGGATGGCGTTTGCGGAAAACAGGATGTAGCGCTTCATCTAGTGTAGGTAGGTCTCCTCCCTCCGGTCGCTGTAGTACTGCCGACGAATCGCCTCGCGCGCCACATCGACAAATCTCTGCCGCCGGCGGCGACGCCTCTGCGTCACGCTCAGTCATGTGCTCTTCTCAACGCGAATCAAATTTGCCCGCCGGCCCTGCCCGGTGTAACGTATTGACCAGGGAGACGTATGACAAGCTATCGCACCTCGGGCAAGAACCCCGCGGGTGAAAGAGGGGTGCCAGCTGTGTCAACTAATTCGTCATCTAATTTTTCAACCAAGTTGTCAACCAAACTTTCAACCAATTGATGTTGGGCAAAGAACTACAAAGGCGGGCATTACGATGAGGATTTTAATCAGGATAGCGTTGGCGAATGTGTTTATTGCATCAATGCTAATAGGGTGTGCTACTCCTAAAGCGTGGATCCCGTACAGTGGTAGTAAATCTGATGGTGTGGTGAAACTTGCGTTTGACTACGGCGCGTTTGAGAAACCTGTAATACCGGAAGGCCAAGCAGCGCAAGTGGCAACGGAGCGATGCCGTGCATGGGGTTACACGGGAGCCGAACCTTTCGGTGGAGTATTACAACAGTGCATAGCATGGGATCAGTACGGATGCAATAGGTATCGGGTTCTTACTGAATTTCAATGCACTGGGAAGTAGATTCTTTGACCCTGTTTAAGGCACGATGATTGCCCAACAACGCCATGCAGCGGATGCGCCGCAAGCGGCGCACCGCTGAGCGGGATTGTTGGGCGTCACGGCAATGCCGCGGTGACCTTAACAACTACGTCGAAAGGAGTGCGATATGATCGGCGTATTCGTAACCTTTCGCTACGGAGACAATTTCGATGAGCGAGCCGTGCGCAAGATCGCTGAGACCGCACGCGCAAGGTTTGAGGGGATGCCGGGACTACGCTCAAAGGCCTTCACGCTCAACTCCGGAAAGCGTGAGGCCGCGAACTTCTACGTTTGGGATTCGGAGGACGCGGCCAAAGCGTTCTTCACTGACCAGTTTCTCGAGCGGGTGACCGGTCTCTACGGTGTCCGCCCTAGCGTCGAGTTCGTGCAGATTGCCACGCTCGTGGAGAATAACCGGGCGTGACATGGCCCGGGGACGACGCCTCTGCATCACGCTCAGTCATGTGCTCCTCTCAACGCAAATCATATTTGCCCGCCGACCCTGCCAGGTGTAACGTATTGGCCAGGGGGAAGGATGACAAGCGTATAGCACCTTGGGCAAGGGCCCTGGGTGAAAGAGGCGCGCCAGCTGTGTCAACTAATTCGTCAACTAATTTTTCAACCAAGTTGTCAACCAAACTTTCGACCAATTGATGTTGGGTGTCAGAGAGATGACCCTCGCGGCGCAAACGAGGACTTTCGTCTTGTGGGCACGAGCGCTATGCTTGTGGCTCAATGAGCCTCGCCACTTCTGGTTGGCTATCGTCGTTGTCGGAGCGGCCCTAATCTTCAGCCTCAGGCGTGGTGCGACCGAACCTGAGATTCGCATCACTGGACTCATCCTTCAGATCCTGGGTGTCGGCACGGTCGCTTGGGGCATTCGCGAAACGCGAGTGCTTTTCGGCCATCCAACACTAGTCGATCAATTCCGCGCATGGCTGCGGCGTTTTCCGGTTTGCGGCGGCCGCACCGTATTCGGGAGCGGGAATGTCACGATGAAACCGGCTTCCTTACACGCGCGTGGTTACACGTTAGCAAGCGCTGGCCTCAATCCCACCACCGAAACACGAGTTGACGCGCTCGAGAAAAATGTGAAGCTCATTCATGAGCGTATCGACCATACTCAGAGTGAAATGGATCAGAAGTTTCGCAGTCATGCTTCCCTTCTTGAATGGGAAGCCCAGACCCGCGCTCGGGACGACCAAGCACTCCGCGAGAAGTTGGAGGTCACCGAAACCGGCGGTCTCCACATCTCGGCCATGGGCGCTCTATGGTTGTTTATCGGCATCACTCTAAGCACCGCCGCGCCAGAAATTGCGAAGTGGCTGAACTAACGCCCAACCGCCGGTTGCAGCGGCCCGCGCAGGCGGGCGAAGCCCGCTGGAGCGGGGCCGCTGACCCAGAACGTTAGCGCGCAGACACATGGACTGGGCCGTTCTCGATAACAAGTACCTGATCGCTATCGCGTCGAGCGTTTCCGGCATCGTCCTCACGCTAATCACGCAGCAGATCCTTAATAGGCGAGGGCTGTTCACGTACTTCGTTCATCACGGTCGCGTTGGCGTCTCCGCAGACGATGCCATCTTCGGTTCTGTCCGCGTCACGTGGAACGGCAACCCTGTTGCCAATCTCTACTCGTCGACAATTGAGCTCGTGAACCACAGCATGAAGGATTACGAGAACGTTGTTGTCCGTGCCTATTCGAACGACACGATATTGCTCTCCGAACGAACCGAAGTAGTTGGCACAACGCGGATCCTTTCTTGGTCACCCGAGTTCTCGCAGCGCCTGGGCGTACCTGCGGGACAGACGCCAACCGAAGCCCAGCGCGACCTTTACTCTCGGCAGCGAGAGTTTCTCGTTCCTGTGCTAAACCGCGGTCAGATCATCCGACTCCATTTCTTGAACGCCGCAAAGACACCGAATCAGCCGACGCTCTGGCTTGACGTTCTCCACAAGGGTGTCAAGGCCCGCTTTCGCGTCCCCCAGCCCGAGTTCATGGGTGTCCCTCAGCCGGTAGCCGCTCTCGTCGGTGTCATTCTCGGCTTTGCCTTCCTTGTGTGGGTTATCGTGACCGTCCAGTCGCTGTGGCTCGCTGCAGTATTAGCTCTTATCTACGGATTCATCGTTCAGCTGCCTGGCGCACTACTGGTAAGGGCTTGGCGTCGCGTAAACGAGTGGCTCGGTGGGTGAGCTGCTGCGCGCTAACAAGGCCATGCAGCGGACCCGCTCCGGCGGGCTTCGCCCGCCTGCTCGGGCCGCTGATGGGCGACGTTAGCGCATCGTTCGCAGCCTATTCACAGCCTTTGAGCGACCCAATTCTTTACGCTTGCCAGCGCTTGCGACAGTTTGGCGCCTCAACGTGAAACTTCGTCATGCCTGAAGCAGCTTATGGTGTGGTCGTTCACCATCCCCACGGCCTGCATCAAGGCATAACAAATCGTGGTACCGACGAATTTGAAACCGCGCTTTCTCAAGGCCTTGCTCATCGCGTCGGAACGCACGGTCGAGGCCGGCACCTGCCCGACCGAGCGCCAGTGATTGACGATGGGCTTGCCGCCAGTAAACTGCCAGATATATTCATCGAAGCTGCCATACTGATCCCGAATTTCCAGGAATTCCTTGGCATTGATGATCGCCGCCTCGATTTTGGTGCGATTGCGCACGATGGACGAATCAGCGAGCAGCGCGGCGATTTTGTCCGCGCCGTAGCGCGCCATTTTTTCGGGATCAAAATTATCGAAGGCCCTGCGGAAAGCTTCGCGCTTTTTCAGGATGGTGAGCCAACTCAGGCCTGCCTGCGCGCCCTCGAGAATCAGCAATTCGAATAGCCCGCGGTCCCGATGCAGCGGCACTCCCCATTCCCGGTCATGATACGTGAGATAAAGAGGGTTCTTGTTGGCCCAGGCGCATCGGGTGACGTTTAAATCTTTTGCTCCACCCATTGCGCCACGCTCGCGAGGGCTTGCTGAAGTTTCGCGGGTTCGGTGCCGCCTGCCTGCGCCAGATCCGGGCGTCCCCCGCCCTTGCCGCCGACTTGTTTGGCGACATGATTTACTAAATCGCCCGCCTTGATTTTTGCGGTGAGGTCGTCCGTCACGCCGGCAATCAGCGCGACCTTCCCGTCTTCGGCTGCGCCGAGTACCACCACGCAGGATCTTAGCCTTTCTTTGAGCTTGTCCACGGTTTCGCGCAGCGCTTTGCCGTCCCCGCTGTCAAGAACGGCAGCAAGCACTTTTACACCCTTGATTTCTACCGCCTCATTGATCAGCTCGTCGCCCCGTGAGGAAGCAAGCTTCGATTTGAGGCGGGAGATCTCCTTTTCCAGCGCGCGCACGTTTTCAATGATCTGGTTGATCTTTGCAGTCAGTTCCTGAGGTTGTGCCTTCAGCGCCGCGGCGGCTTCCCGCATCTGCGTTTCCTGTTGCTGCACGTACTCCAGGGCGCCTTCGCCCGTCACCGCTTCAACACGGCGGATTCCCGCCGCGACTCCCGACTCTGAGACGATCTTGAAAAAGCCGATGTCCCCGGTGCGCTTCACATGCGTCCCCCCGCAAAGCTCGGTGGAAAAATCGCCCATGCGCATTACCCGCACTTCCTCGCCGTATTTTTCGCCAAACAGCGCCATGGCACCGCTCTTGATGGCTTCATCGTATTTCATGATGCGCGCTTCCGCCGTTTCGTTGCGGCGTATTTCGCGGTTCACCAGATTTTCCACCTCGCGGATTTGCTCCGTAGTCACGGGCTGCGGATGGGAAAAATCGAAGCGCGTTTTGAATTCATCCACCAAGGAACCCTTTTGCAGAACATGCGTACCCAATACCTGCCGCAGCGCCGAGTGCATCAAATGTGTTGCGGAATGATTGTGCATGGTACGAGTTCGCAACTGCATATCCACTTCCGCGCTGACCCGGTCGCCGATGCGCAGTTCACCGGCCGTGAGCACACCGTGATGGCCAAAGACTTCAGCCTGGATTTTCTGCGTGTCGTCTACCTTAAATCTCGCGCGCGGGGTGGCGGAGCCAATCAGCACGCCGCGGTCTCCCACTTGCCCACCGGATTCTGCGTAAAAGGGCGTGCGGTCGAGCACCACGATGGCGCGTTGCCCTTGATTGACGCGCTCGACCACGCTTCCCTCCACATAAAGCGCAACGACGCTCGCGTTCAGTTTCAAGGTGTCATAACCGTGAAATTCGGTTTGCTTGCCGGTGTATTCCACAGCAGCCTGCGCGCCGAATTTTGACGCCGCTCGGGCGCGCTCCCGCTGACGCTCCATCGCCGCTTCAAATCCCGCGAAATCCACGGTGATCCCTCGCTCCCGAGCGATATCGGCGGTGAGGTCCAGCGGGAACCCGTAAGTGTCATAAAGTTTGAATACTGTTTCGCCGTCGAGCATGCGGTCTTCGGCCCGAAGCGCAGACTCCAGCACCTGCATGCCGTTTTCCAATGTTTCGGCAAAGCGTTCCTCTTCTTGCTTCAGCACTTGCGAAGCGCGTTCCGCGCCGCTCGCCAACTCCGGATAGGCGGCACCCATTACTTTGACCAAGTCACCGACCAGCAAATAAAAGAACGGCGTTTTCTGGCCGAGCTTATAACCGTGTCGTATGGCGCGGCGGATAATTCGGCGCAACACATAGCCGCGTCCTTCGTTGCCGGGAATCACCCCGTCCACAATCAGGAAACTGCAGGCCCGGATATGGTCGGCAATGACCTTGAGCGAATTGCTCGAGAGGTCCTTCGTATACGTGACGCGCGCCGCGGCGTTGATCAGTTCCTTGAACAAATCGATTTCATAATTGCTGTGCACACCCTGCATCACCGCAGCGATGCGTTCCAGCCCCATGCCGGTGTCCACCGAAGGCCTGGGGAGCGGGTGCAATGTTCCCGCCTCGTCGCGGTTATACTGCATGAACACCAAGTTCCAGATCTCCACGAAGCGGTCGCCCTGATCACCGCACTGGCCGGGCGGGCTACCCGGAATCCCCGGCCCATGATCGTAAAAAATCTCGGTACACGGCCCGCAAGGTCCGGTATCACCCATCTGCCAGAAATTGTCCGCAGTGGAAATGCGCGCAAAACGATTCTCCGAAACCCGAATGTCTTTCAGCCACACATCGGCTGCCTCGTTGTCTTCCGTGTAAACCGTTACCCAGAGCTTGTCTTTAGGAACTCTCAGCACAGCGGTCAAAAATTCCCACGCGTAGCGGATCGCTTCGCGCTTGAAATAATCTCCGAAGCTGAAGTTGCCCAGCATTTCAAAAAAAGTATGATGGCGCGCGGTATAACCGACATTTTCCAAATCGTTATGCTTGCCCCCGGCGCGCAAACAGCGCTGCGCGGTTACGGCGCGCACGTACGGACGCTGCTCCCGGCCAAGTAAAACGTCTTTGAACTGAACCATACCGGCATTGGTAAAGAGCAGCGTGGGGTCGTTTCCGGGAACGAGCGGGCTCGAGGCAACGACCGTGTGGTCCTTGCTCTTGAAGTAATCCAGGAATTGTTTGCGAATTTCACTGCTCTTCATAAACGGGCTTCCCGCTATTCATCTTCGCGCGCTCCACGCAAGAGCTTCAGGATAGCATCCAGATTAAATCCCCTGCCCTGCATGAACCTGATTTGCTTTCCTCTCTCTCCGGCGTTCCTCGGCAATCTGCCGAATTTTTTGAGCCAGACCGTTCGCGCAGCTTCCAGTTCGGTTTCCCTGATTTGTGTCCTGGCTTCCGAGATGGCTTCCTCCGACACGCCTTTGCTGCGTAGCTCACGAACAATGCGGGCCGTTCCAAATCTGCCTCGGCGTGTATGAACGGTCTGTTCCACCACCCGCCGCTCGGACAGCCAGCCGCGTTTTTCGAATTCATCGAGCAAACTCTCAACATCGTCAGAATGCTCGGCATGCGGCGCAAGCTTGCGTTGTAGTTCCAATCTCGAGTGCTCGCGCCGCGCCAGGCAGCGCAATGCTCGCTCACGCAGGCTGGGCTCTTTTTTCACCTGCCTGCTTCTGAGGAACGTTCACGCCGACATTGGCGCGGATCTTGGCCTCGATTTCCTGCGCCAGCTTGTGGTGCTCTTTCAGGTAATCGCGCGCGCTGTCCTTGCCCTGGCCGATTTTTTCTCCCTTATAGGCGTACCACGCGCCGGATTTTTCGATCAGCTTGTGGATTACCCCGAGCTCGATTATCTCCCCTTCGCGGGAAATTCCCTCTCCGTAGAGAATATCGAAGTCAGCCTGCTTGAACGGCGGTGCGACCTTGTTTTTTACCACCTTGGCTCGGGTTTCGTTGCCGATTACCTCCTCGCCTTTCTTG
>DASPRI010000014.1:0-31854 GCA_035624535.1 Burkholderiales bacterium | reverse complement strand
CAGGACAGCTTGTGCATGACCGTGAGCGGTGTCCACCACGATTACATCTGCCCCCGCTTCGAATACGCATTCGACGCGTTCCTCGGTACCTTCGCCCACTCCCACGGCAGCGCCCGCCCGAAGTCGTCCCAGTTCATCTTTGCAGGCGTCCGGATGTTCGCTCGACATGAGTATGTCTTTGACCGTAATCAGCCCTTTTAGCTCAAAGCTCTCATTTACCACCAGCACGCGCTCCAATCGGTATTTGTGCATCAATTTCAACGCCTGGTCGCGGCTCGCCCCTTCTTTCACCGTCACCAACCGCTCGCGTGGTGTCATGATATTTTTAATGGGCTGCTCGAGATTGGTCTCAAAGCGTAAATCCCGGTTGGTCACTATACCCACGACATGCGAGCCATCCACCACAGGCAGGCCAGAAATTTTGTGCCGCCGCGTGAGGTTCATAACCTCTCGCACTTTCATATCCTGGGGAATCGTGATTGGATCCTTGACCACACCACTTTCAAACCGCTTGACCTTGGCGACTTCTGTGGCCTGCGCCTTGGGATTCATATTTTTATGAATGATGCCGATCCCACCCTCTTGAGCAACGGCAATCGCCAGCCGAGCCTCGGTCACCGTGTCCATGGCGGCGGAAATAAGCGGAATATTTAACTTTATATTGCGGGTGAGCTGCGTGGAGAGGCTTACATCGCGTGGCAGAACTGTGGAGTGGGCGGGGACCAACAAAACATCATCAAAGGTTAATGCTTTTTGAATTACCCGCATATTTTGTTCCTTTGCAAAATAGCATTATACGTAACGCGCGGCAGAGGGTAAATAGACGGCGTCTGTAGCCCCGACAGTCTGGCCCAAACATTCAGCGTTTGAATTCGATCTTGGGCTGCAATTGTGCACTAATTCCTACACTTTAGCAGTCATATGGCATAGACTATTTTGGTGTACCTGACCAAAGGAGTCGCACTATGCTTAGTCTGCGTATGCTGAGCGTATTTGTGTCGGCATTGTTTGCCGCCACAAATGGCTATTGCGACGTTTACAAATGGGTTGATTCCGACGGCACGGTTCATTATTCGGATCAGCCCGCTCCGGCCACAACGCCGGAGCAAACCTTGAATATCAGATCGGGAACTACAGCTGGCTCTGATGCCGGCGCCAACAAAGCTCCAGCCACCAGATCTTATATCGAACAGGACGCTGAATTCCGCAAGCGCCAAGTTGAGGCGGACGAAAAACGCGCTAAGGAACAAAAAGCTTTGGCGGATGCCCAAAACCGGCAAAAAAACTGTGACATGGCCATGGCCAATATGCGTGCCTTGCAATCGGGTCAGCGCATCACCCGCACTAACGACCAAGGCGAGCGTTACTACTTGGATGACAGCCAGCGGCAGCAAGATATAGCTACCACACAAAAATCAATCGACTCCTGGTGCAATCCTCCGAAATAAGTTGCAGAGTCCGATCCTAGGCGCAGTTCTCATTTTTTTGGTTTCTCTAAGCGCGCACGGCGGCGGCGAGCCTCCTTGGGATCAACAATCAACGTGCGGTAGATTTCAACGCGATCCCGATCGTGCAGCAACGAAACTGTCCTCCCTATTTTTCCAAAAATACCCACTTTATTAACTTTTAAATCGATTTCAGGAAATTGTTCGAGAATGCCTGAAAGTCTTATTGCTTCACCAATTGTGGTGCCCTGCCGTACCCGCAACCGCAGAATGGTCTGACCACGATTGGCGGCATAGACGACTTCGATGCCAATATCGTTATACATTCAGCCGTAAATGGTTTTGGCCCGCTTCACGAAGCCGTCGATGAAACTGTCGGCGACGTGCTTAAAGACCCGGGCTAGTAGTTTTTCCAAAAGCTTGCTGGAAAATTCATAGCGCAGTTGGAATTCAACCTTGCAACCCGATTCGCCAAGTTCAGTAAAACGCCAACTGCCTTCGAGGTAGCGGAATGGACCGCTCACCAAATGTATTTCAATTAAATGTGGTGCATGCTTGGTGTTCTCGGTCGTGAAGTTATGCTTGAGATAACCGTATTTGAAATAAATCGTGGCCAAGGTGAGTTTTTTATTGCGCTCGCCGACCGACACACCGGTGCACCAAGGTAAAAATTCGGGATATTCCTCTGCCCGGTCAACTAGAGAAAACATTTGCTGCGGCGTATATTCCACTAGCACCGATCGTTTAACTTCGGCCATGGCAGTCGAAAAGCTGATAGAATCGCCAGATTTTAGCAGTCTCTGCTTCTCATGAGCATCATCCAGAATAAAAAGGCGTTCCACGATTATTTCATTGAAGAGAAGTACGAAGCGGGGATCGCGCTCAAGGGTTGGGAGGTCAAGGCCATACGCGCCGGCCGCTGCCAAATCAAGGAAGCTTATATAGTGGTACGCAAAGGCGAGATTTTCATCACCGGCTGTCATATCAGCCCTCTGCAAACCGCGTCCACTCATGTTTTGCCTGATGCCACTCGCACCCGCAAACTGCTGCTGCATTCCAAAGAAATAAACACTCTGATCGGCAAGGTCGAACGCGCCGGATATACCCTGGTGCCACTGGATGTTCATTACTCAAATGGCAAAATAAAGTTGGAGATTGGGCTTGCCAAAGGCAAGAAGCAGCACGATAAACGTGAAGCTCAGAAAGAACGCGAATGGCAGCGTCAAAAACAGCGCCTTTTGCGGGCTAAGTAATTGGACGCTGCGATTTGAATCTGCAACAATCGGAATCGCAATCGACAGCTTGAAGCGGAACGCATCACGGAGCTTGTGCCAGAGACATCAAAAATCAGCGATTGATTTGCGGTTCGAATAACGCCTGGTACTTGGCGACTGCCTGCTCTAGGTTAAAGAACATCCCTTCGCGGCCCAGGGTCGCGCCTAGCGGCGACCGGTGGACCATTTCTAGGACTCCCGGATTTAGACCGACCAACCACAGCGAAACACCGTGCTCGCGACTTCTGCGCTCGGCTTCCATCAGCATCTTGAGCGCGGTGTACTCGAAATCGAAAACCGCTCTGAGATGGAGCGCCACCACTTTCGGGCGCGTCTCTGCAATGTGCCATCTTATCTTTTCTGCGACGCGCTCCGCGTTGGCAAAAAAAATGCGCCCCTCCGGCCGAATCAGCAGCAGGCCGGCATAGGTTTCGTCCTCGGGATGCTCTTTGGAAAGAGGCCGGAAAAAGTTGGTCCCCGGCTTGCGCCCAAGCACATAGACGGGTGGGTCGGCCACTTGGTAGGCAAGGGCCAAAATGGACACGATGATGGCAACGAGGATTCCCTGCAATGTCCCGAGCAGCACCACTCCCGCCAGCGCGACCAGCGCCCAAATGAATTCCATTCGACGGACCTTGAGGATCATTCGGAACTCCGCCGGCTTGATCATGCCGATCGAATAGACTATTACGACAGCGGCCAGGGTGGCCTCCGGCATTAATCCGATGAAAGGCGCCAGGAACAGCATGGTCAATAGCGTGGCGGCAACCGTAATTAATTCCGCAAGCTGAGTGCGTGCCCCTGCCAGCCGATTCACTGCAGTCTGTGTAGTGCCGCCGCCGGCAGGCATCGCTCCCAGAAGCGCGCCGCCGATATTCGCAAGACCGGTCGCGAGCAATTCCCAGTTTGCCCTCGGCGCTGGCTCGTCCTTGTCAGCAAAGGCGCGTCCGGCAGCAATCGATTCCGTGAAACTCATCAGCGCAATGCCCAAGGCGGCAGGCCAGAGTTGAACGATTAGTTGCAAGTTAGGCAAAGTGAGCGATGGCAGACCCGTGGGAACCTGGCCAACTGCCGCCACCCCATAATCCTGCAGGCCCAACACACCCATTCCGGCGATCCCGCCGGCGACTGCGATAATCGGTGCCGGCGCACGCGGAAAAAAGCGATGGACCGCCACCAGTATCCCGATCATGGCGACCCCCAACGCCGTAGTGGCTATGGATGCATGTGGTATGCCCTGCGCAGTTGCGAGAACATTGTGGAAAAACGAGCCTTTCTGAAAGTGAATTCCCAATAATTTCGGGAATTGATCCAGCACGATAACCAGCCCGATACCGGCTTTGAATCCGATCAGCACCGGTTCCGATATAAAATTGGCTACGAAACCCAGTCGCAGCAACCAGGCGGCTACAAGGACTGCCCCTACCAGCAGAGTCAATGTTGCTGAAGCGATCAAAAGAGATGCTGGCTCGCCACCTGGAACCACCTTACCAAGCGCTGCCGCAGCTAGAATGGCAAGCGTGGTGGTCGTGCTCACACTGAGCGGCCTTGAAGACCCAAGCAACGCGTAGATCACCATCGGCAGAA
Source organism: Burkholderiales bacterium (assembly GCA_035624535.1). GTDB lineage: Bacteria > Pseudomonadota > Gammaproteobacteria > Burkholderiales > JAHFRG01 > JAHFRG01. Next base: position 27,548 of record DASPRI010000014.1, on the reverse strand, counting down.
AGGCCGTGTAAAGCCCGACCTGCACCGGCAATCCGGCAATCGTCGCGTAAGCCATCGCCTTTGGAATCACAACCGCTGCGGCAGTAAGTCCGGCGATAACGTCGAGCCGAACCCAAGTCTTTTGGTAATTGCGGATCCAATCAGGCACGGGTACGCGGAAACTGGTGGTTTGTCCGCTCGACATGTGTTACCTCAGGACATCAGCAATCTGATGGGACCCCAAATCAGGAAATGCGAGTGAGATCGCAGCGAACCATGCGGACAGTCGGGCCTTCCGGACTTGCTATGTTTACAAAGCCGAGTCGCTTCGCGAGACCCAGCATGCGCGAGTTGGAAGCAAGAATATATCCATACATGCGCTTGAATCCGCGTGCACGCGCGGTCCGCATCAATGCCGCAAGCAGCTGGCGCGCGACCCCCAGTCCCTGCCATTGGTCGGCAACCGCAACCCCAAACTCGCACTCGGCACTCCCTGTCTCGGCCGCATAGCGAGCCGCACCAATAATTTTTTCTTGCGCTCCCTCGTGCACAACTGCAACCAGTTGCAATTCGCGGCTGTCTTTCGGATGGGTCGCCTGTTCGAGCATTTGCGGTGTCAACTCGCGCAATGCTGACATAAAGCGCGAATAGCGCGACTCCACAGAAAGTCGCTTGAACGCAGCTTGCAGCTCATCCTTGTCCTGCGGGCGTACGGTGCGCAAGACTATGCGCCGCCCATCCCGCAATTGCAGATCCGCCGGGTTGAATTCGGTGATGGGCGCGGCGGTGTTCACTGGAACTGCGAGCGATCGACTGGCAATCAGACCGCCAGCCACCTCAAAATTTCTCGGGGATAAACTTGAACGGGTAGTCCGGTTCCCGGTAACCGTGCGGTTTCTGCCGCTTGGGCAATTTCACTTTGTCGCCCTTGATCTTCTTATACGGGATCTTGCTCAGGAGGTGGGTGATGACATTAAGCCGCGCGCGCTTTTTATCATCCGAATTCACCACGTACCAAGGCGCCCACGAGGTGTCGGTTGCCTTGAACATCTCGTCGCGTGCCCGCGAATAGTCGTACCAGCGGCTGTAAGATTCGAGATCCATGGGCGAGAGCTTCCAAATTTTGCGTCCGTCATTGATACGCCCCTCGAGCCGGCGAGTTTGTTCCTCCATGCTGACCTCCAGCCAATACTTGAGCAGGATGAGTCCCGATTCGACCATGATCTTTTCGAATGCGGGTGTCAATTCAAGGAAGCGTTTAACGTGTTCTTCGTCGCAAAAACCCATTACCCGCTCGACGCCCGCGCGGTTGTACCAGCTGCGGTCCCAGATCACTATTTCGCCCGCCGCCGGCAAGTGAGGCAGGTAGCGCTGTATGTACATCTGGCTTTTCTCGCGCTCGGTCGGCGCGGGAAGCGCGATGACCCGGAATACGCGTGGGCTCACACGCTCGGTGATCGCCTTGATGGTGCCACCCTTGCCTGCACCGTCGCGCCCTTCGAAAACGATGCACACTCTGAGCCCTTTGCGCTTCACCCATTCCTGGACCTTAACCAGCTCGACATGCAGCTTGGCCAGCTCTTTCAAATATTGCTTATTCTTGAGCTTGTTCCTGGTTTCGGACGCTTTATTATTTTTTTCTTTGCTGTTCTCAGCCATGTTTCCGTCTCCTTGGTGAATTCTTCAACGCCAGCCCCTAACAAATTATTTTTCAGGAACCTTTTTTCGCGTTCTCGTTTTCCAGCGCCTTATTCATAATCTCCTTGTACAGCGAAATCATGCGCCCTGCAACATCGCGGGCACGCGCATCCTTGTCTATTATCGGTCCAAGGTCTTTGGCGTCAGCAAATACTCGTTCAAGAAACGCGATGTCAAGATCATTCAGCACTTCGCCTCGGTCGACACGTTCTTTCAGCTCAAGCGCTTTGGGCAGTCGCTCTTCGACCATTCTTTTGGCAAGGACAGCGAGGACACCGATGTCTTTCGAGATATTAGCCAATTTTTTCTCCTACGCTTGCTGGCAATTGAAGCTGAAAGATTGGCTCGAGATACGAAGCCATTTTACCGGCAATTATATTCTGGGGAGACCCACTCGACAAATTGCCTTGCGCGAATGACGCTTCCGCGAGTCGCGAATCAATGAGCTACCCGAGCTTTCCCGGCGTTCAAACCAAGCCATCGCAGCTCAGTCCGCATCGAGCGCCTGCAAGCACTCGCCACGACGTTTAACCGTTTTGCTCTTTCGTATCGGGGATATTCGCAAGAATTTGCACAAGAAATCTCGCGCGATTGAGATAGTTGGGGTGGACGATGGGATTCGAACCCACAACAACCGGAATCACAATCCGGGACTCTACCGTTGAGCTACGTCCACCGTTGAGGCAAGCTTGCCGGCACGCAACCCGAAATCCAGTTTGGCGTGCCCGGCGGGAATCGAACCCACAACCCCCAGCTTAGAAGGCTGGTGCTCTGTCCGATTGAGCTACGGGCACAGTAGCCTAAGCAACCGCCTGCGAAATTATATTGGGCCCGCCAACCGGGTTAGAGACTGGTCGGGGTGGAGAGATTTGAACTCCCGACATCTTGCTCCCAAAGCAAGCGCGCTACCAGGCTGCGCTACACCCCGGAAGCGCGTAAATATACTCTTGGCTAGTGCAAAGGTCAATTCACAATTGCGACGAAAAGCGGATGGATTCGAAAGAACTTGCGGTATAATTCGTTTTCTGATATCAAGACGCTTTTGCAATTATGGATACTACAAAAATGTCCGCGGAGTTACACAAACAATTCACCCCCTATGTGCCAAAAAAAGGGGAAGAATATATGAACCCGAAACAGCGCGGGCATTTCCGAAAGATCCTGGAGGCCCTCAAGGTCGAGCTCAGCCAGGATATAGACCGCACGGTGCACACCATGCAGGACGAAGCGACGATTTTTGCCGACCCGAATGATCGGGCCAGCCAGGAATCGGACATGGCATTGGAACTCCGCAACCGTGACCGTGAGCGCAAGCTGATAAAAAAAATCGAAGAAACCATCGGCAAAATCGACTCCGGGGAATATGGGTACTGCGAAAACTGCGGGGTTGAAATCGGCCTAAAGCGGCTCGAGGCGCGGCCTACTGCTACTCTTTGCATCGATTGTAAGACCTTGGACGAACTGCGCGAGAAACAGGTGGCCAAGTAGCTCTTACCCACCTGCAGAAATAAAAAAAGGCGGCCCTTTCGACCGCCTTTTTTTACTCGAAAATTCTTACGGCGTTGTCGTGGTCTCCGCCGCAACCGCTTTCATGCTCAAGCGGAGTCGGCCTTTTTCGTCCGCTTCCAATACTTTCACTTTCACCGTCTGCCCTTCTCGCAGATACTCCGCCACACTGTTTACGCGTTCGTTCGCGATCTGGGAGATATGCAGCAATCCGTCTTTGCCGGGCAACACGCTTACGATCGCACCGAAATCCAGAAGTTTGAGGACCGTGCCTTCGTAAACCCGCCCGACTTCGACTTCTGCAGTGATGTCCTCGATGCGTTTCTTCGCCAGCAGACAGCCCTCGGAGGCGGTGCAGGCAATGGTTACAGTCCCGTCTTCTGCGATATCGATCGAGGTTCCCGTCTCTTCGGTAAGTGCGCGGATTACTGCACCCCCCTTGCCGATGACATCGCGGATTTTCTCAGGCTTAATTTTAATGGTCATGATACGTGGAGCATAAACCGAAATTTCCCCGCGTGCGCTGGGCAAAGCCTGTTTCATCAATTCAAGGATATGCATGCGGCCTTCGCGAGCTTGGTTGAGCGCGACGCGCATGATTTCCTTGGTGATGCCCTGAATTTTAATGTCCATTTGCAACGCGGTGACGCCTTTTTCGGTGCCCGCAACTTTGAAGTCCATGTCGCCCAGATGGTCTTCATCGCCCAAGATATCGGAGAGCACAGCGAACCGGTTGGCTTCCTTGATGAGGCCCATGGCGATCCCCGCGACATGCGCCTTGATCGGAACACCGGCATCCATCAGTGCAAGACAGCCACCACACACTGAAGCCATCGAGCTCGAACCGTTTGATTCAGTGATTTCGGATACCACGCGCATGGCATATCCGAATTCCTCTACCGTTGGCAGCACGCCGGTCAATGCACGCTTCGCCAGCCTGCCATGGCCAATCTCGCGCCGTTTGGGCGAACCGACGCGGCCAGTTTCCCCGGTGGCGTAAGGCGGCATATTGTAGTGGAGCATAAAACGGTCGGTATATTCGCCTTGCAGCGCGTCTACGATCTGCCCGTCGCGCGCAGTGCCAAGCGTAGCCACCACCATTGCCTGTGTTTCTCCGCGAGTAAACAATGCCGAGCCGTGAGCACGCGGCAATACTCCGGTGCGGATTGTAATAGGCCGCACCGTGCGCGTGTCGCGACCATCTATGCGCGGCTCACCGTTCAAAATCTGCCCACGCACGATTTTCGCTTCAATATCCATGAAAATGGTTTTAATCAAGTTCTCCCGTTGGGGATCGGGACTTGCAGCATTTAGTTGGTCGAGCACCCGGCTGCGAATGGTATCTATCTGCTGGCTGCGCGCTTGCTTTTGCCTGATTTCATAGGCCTTGCGTAAATCGGCTTCCGCTAATTCATTGACCGCGCTTATCAATTCCTCGTCTTTTGCAACGGGCTGAAAGTTCCAGAGCGGGGTAGCCGCCTCGTCTGCAAGTTCATTGATCGCGTGGATGGCGGCCTGCATTTCGCGGTGCCCGAACACCACCGCGCCAAGCATGACATCTTCGGGCATTTCCAGCGCTTCCGATTCGACCATTAGCACCGCTTGTTCAGTGCCCGCAACGACCAGATCGAGAGAGGAGGATTTTAACTGGGTCGCGGTCGGGTTCAAGACATATTCGCCGTTGATAAACCCTACCCTCGCGGCCCCGATCGGCCCATTAAATGGGACCCCGGAAATTGCCAGCGCCGCAGAAGCACCAAGCATCGCCGGAATGTCGGAATCAACTTCATTATTGGAAGAAACCACAGTGGCAATGATTTGCACTTCGTTGTAAAAACCCTCCGGGAAAAGCGGCCGCAAGGGACGATCGATCAAACGCGAAGTCAGTGTTTCCTTTTCGGAGGGACGCCCTTCACGCTTAAAAAAACCGCCGGGTATTTTCCCAGCGGCGTAAGTGCGTTCCTGATAATCTACCGTGAGCGGGAAAAAATCCTGGCCCGGAGTTGTTTGTTTGGCTGCGACCACGGTAACCAATACTACCGTGTCATCCATGTTCACCATTACCGCGCCGGTTGCCTGGCGCGCAATTTCGCCACTTTCCAGCGAGACTTGGTGATCCCCATAGCGGAAACTTTTTTTGATATGTTTCAAAACCCCTTATCCTTCGTGAATTCTTGCGTCCAACCCGAAAACTGTCGCTTCACCAAAAAGCCACAGCCGCGGCATGTCGCGGGTGCTATTTTCGCAGACCAAGGCGTTCGATCAACTTGCGGTAGCGTTCGGCGCTGTGGCTCATCAGGTAATCTAGAAGCTTCCGCCGGCGACTTACCATGCGCAACAGGCCTTGGCGTGAATGATGGTCTTTCACATGCGTCTTGAAGTGCTCGGTCAGGTCATTGATACGCGCGGTCAACAGCGCGACCTGCACCTCCGGGGAACCGGTGTCGCCTTTGGCTGTTTGAAAATCCTGCACAATTTTTGATTTTTGGCTGCTGGTAACAGACATCAATCGCTCTCCAACTGAAAGATTTGCATTTTACCTTTTAAAAGCTTGTACGCTCAAGTAGGCAAAATATTTGCTCGCGAATTCGAACGACTTATGCACCACCACTCTCGTCATTGCAGCAGGTTTGTGGCGACTATACGCCTGGGCTTGATCTTGCCTTCCGGCAGGATTTCGCCAAGACCGATAAGCCTTTGTTTCATATTATAGATTCTTACGGTACCACAGGACAGAGGATCTCCTTGCGCTATAGTTTTGCCTTGCATTAAGTTCCGGCAATCTGCGTCATCAACAAGTATTTTCGGAAACGTCAAGAGCAAACTATCTATCGGGAGAAGGCACGCATCTCGTTGTTCCAAGTTCATCGCTTCAAGTTGTTGCAGTGTGTGCGCCTCATTCAGACCGAATGCCCCGACCCGAGTCCGGCGTAGACCTTTCAAATGCGCACCGCAACCTAGCCGCTCCCCCAAGTCCTGGGCCAACACTCGGATATATGTGCCTTTGCTGCAGTGAATTGTCAATCGGATCTCCTGCCCGGTCATGTCGTCCAGCTGCAGGCTATCAATGTACACTTTCCTTGGCGCCCGTTGCACTTGTTTGCCTTGCCTGGCGTAGACGTACAAGGGTTTTCCCCGGTGTTTGATCGCCGAATACATGGGCGGAACCTGCTCGATGTGACCGAGCAATCCTTTGATGGCTTTTTTCACTTGGACATGAGAAACCGCGACGCCTTTGCGCGACAGGATTTCTCCCTCGCAATCTCCTGTTGAAGTCGTCTCTCCAAGTTTAACCACCGCTTGATAGCTTTTGCTTGAATCCAGCGCACTCTGCGAAAATTTGCTTGCCTCACCAAGACAGACCGGAAGGAGACCTGTTGCCAGCGGATCCAGTGTCCCAGTGTGTCCTGCCTTCCCACACTGGAACAGAAACTTCACTTTTTGCAAGGCCGCGTTTGAGCTTAGCCCCGGTGGCTTGTCGAGGAGCAGTACGCCGCTGATATCCCTCTTGCGCAAGGTGACTAAGACGTGTGTTTTTTGTCTTCGGAAATGGCTTGGTCGATCAGGTTGGAGAGGCGCATGCCCCGCTCAACTGAAGAGTCATAGACAAAATGCAGTTCCGGCACCGAGTAAAGCTTGAGGCGCCGCGCGAGCTGGCTGCGTAGGAAGCCTGCTGCATGTTGCAGGCTGCTCAAGATTTCGGGTGTTTGCCCGGGTTCCCCGAGGTGCGTGAAGAAAATCTTGGCATGAGCGTAGTCCGGCGACACTTCCGCGTCAGTAAGGGTAATCATGCTGATCCGCGGGTCCTTTAGTTCCTGCCGCATGATTCCTGCAAGCTCTCTTTGGATCTGCTCGGCAACGCGCCGGGTTCGGGGATAATCTTTTGGCATGGGGAAAACTGGGTGATAAGCGAGCGTCCTGGTTTAATAAAGATCAGCCACCCGGCGGTATGACAACCCGGACCCATTACGAGCCCCGGTCCATCACAGAGTTCTTGCGACTTCAATGACCTCGTAAATCTCGAGCTGGTCGCTCACTTTTATATCGCTGTAATTCTTGATAGACAAACCGCATTCGAAGCCGGCTTTGACTTCTCTTACGTCATCTTTAAAGCGTTTCAGCGAATCCAGCTCTCCACTGTGTATCACCACGTTGTCGCGCAATACACGCACCATCGAATTACGCTTGACCAAGCCTTCCAGAACATAGCAGCCAGCCACGGCACCGACTTTTGAAATGTGGAATACCTGCCGCACGTCTATCAGACCCAAGATATTCTCCTTGCGCTCGGGAGCCAGCATGCCGGATAGCGCCGCCTTGATCTCGTCCACCGCATCGTAAATGATGTTGTAGTAACGCACATCCACGCCGGCGCTGCTGATTAGTTTTCGCGCGGTACTGTCGGCGCGGGTGTTGAAGCCAATGACCACGGCTTTCGAAGCGAGCGCCAAGTTGATGTCGGATTCAGTTATTGCCCCGACTCCGCTGTGTATGATATTGACCTTGACCTCTCCCGTAGATAGCTTTTGAAGGGCATGGGACAGTGCCTCATATGATCCTTGCACATCGGCCTTGATAACCAGAGAAAGCGTTTTCGCCTCGCCTTCCGCCATTTGGTCAAACACATTTTCGAGCTTGGCCGCCTGTAATTTGGCCAGCTTCACATCGCGGAATTTACCTTGGCGGAACAGCGCAATTTCCCTTGCCTTGCGCTCATCGCCCAGAACCTGAGCTTGCTCGCCAGCTACCGGCACGTCCGAAAGGCCCTGGATTTCCACTGGAATCGAAGGTCCCGCTTCCTGCACTACGTGTCCCGCCTCGTCAAACATGGCGCGCACTCGCCCGAATACCGCACCTGCCAGCAGCACATCGCCGCGCTTAAGGGTGCCTGACTGCACCAGGATGGTGGCTACCGGGCCGCGTCCCTTGTCGAGCCGCGATTCGATCACCAGTCCTTTGGCGGGTGTATCCCGCGACGCTTTGAGCTCCAGCACTTCGGCTTGCAATAGCACGCTCTCCAGAAGTGCGTCTATGCCTTTTCCAGTTTTGGCGGAAACCTCTACAAACATGGTGTCCCCACCCCAGCTTTCCGGAACCACTTCCTGCGCCACCAGTTCCTGCTTGATTCGCTCAGGGTTGGCCTCGGGCTTGTCAATCTTGTTTACTGCGACAACGATTGGAACCTTGGCTGCCTTGGCGTGATGCACAGCTTCGATGGTCTGCGGCATTACACCGTCGTCCGCGGCTACCACAAGAATCACGATATCGGTCGCTTTTGCGCCGCGCGCCCGCATTGCGGTAAACGCTTCATGGCCTGGTGTATCGAGGAAAGTTATCGTGCCTCTTGGGGTTTCAACGTGATACGCACCGATGTGCTGGGTAATCCCCCCCGCCTCGCCGCTCGCCACACGGGTGCGGCGGATATAGTCCAAAAGGGAGGTCTTGCCATGGTCCACGTGCCCCATAACGGTCACCACCGGAGCGCGTGGAAGCAATGTCGCTTCTTTTGGCAGTCGGTCTTCGCTTAAAAAAGATTCCGGATCATCCAGCTTGGCGCGCTTTGCGATGTGTCCCATTTCTTCCACCACAATCATCGCCGTGTCCTGGTCCAGCACCTGGTTAATGGTAACCATTGAGCCCATGTTCATCAGCACTTTGATGACTTCTGCGGCTTTCACCGACATTTTCTGCGCAAGTGCCGCAACGGAAACCGTTTCAGGCACCGCGACTTCATGCACCAGAGCCTCGGTTGGCATAGAGAATGCATGCGCCGGTTGCAGCTGGCTCTCGGGCTGCTGCTGCCTGGGTTTGGGTGCTTTGCGCTCCCGCCAGCCCTGGGCGCCAGTAAAATCGCCTCGCGTCTTGATAGTGCGTCGACGAGCCGTTTCATCCTGCCAAATGACCTTGGGCTGCTTCTTGGCTTTCTTCTGCGATTTCGCGGCTTTTTCCGGCGTCACCGTCGGTTTGTGCAAGGTGCCTTCGGTTGCCGACGGGACAAGCTGGATTACCGGCGCCGCAGGTTTGGCCCGCTGCGGCTCCTCGGTTTTGATTTCAGCGACCTTGCGTTTTCTCTCCTGCTTGTCGCGCAGCTCTTCGCTTTGGCGCGCAATCAATTCCCTCTGTTTTTTGGCTTCTTCTTCGCGCAGCGCGAGCTGTTGGGCATCCACCACGGGCACCAGGGTTTCACGTTCTTCTTCGTCGGTCGTGGCCTCGTCGCGCTTCACAAATACCCGCTTCTTTCGCACCTCGATCTGAATGGTGCGCGCCTTGCCGGAATTGTCGGATTTTTTGATCTCGGACGTCTGCCTGCGCGTCAGGGTGATTTTCTTTTTCTGGTCTTTTGCACCGTGCACGCGGTGCAGGTATTCCAGAAGCTGAGTCTTATCCTGCTCAGTCAGCAAATCTTCGGCAAGCTTCTTGTTGACGCCGGCGGCCTGCAATTGCTCAATCAAGCGTGAAGGGTCCAACTTCAGCTCGCGGGCGAATTGCTCTACGTTCATTTGGGCCATGACTCTATTCCCTAATGGTTATCCGTGACCCCATCATGCAAACCAGGGCGCACGCGCCGTCATGATAAGTTTCTTGGCGCGGTCAGCATCCATTCCAGTGATTTCCAGCAAGTCGTCCACCGCCAGATCGGCCAGCCCTTCCTTGGTGGTTACGCCTTTGGCCGCCAGCATGCGTGCGGTCTGACTGTCCATGCCTTCCAGGGTCAACAAATCCTCGGCATCATGTTCCACCCGTTCTTCGCTGGCGATCGCTTCGTTAAGAAGCGCATTGCGCGCGCGGCTCCTCAGCTCATTGACCGTCTCTTCGTCGAGAGCCTCGATTTCCAGCATTTCGTTGAGCGGTACGTAAGCCACTTCCTCCAGCGTATTAAAACCTTCCTGCACTAGAATATCCGCGACCTCTTCGTCCACGTCCAGACGTTCCATGAAGAGCTTCTTGACACTCGCCGATTCTTCGTTGCTTTTCTTCTGAGATTCGGCAACAGTCATGATGTTGAGTGTCCAGCCGGTTAATTCGGACGCCAATCTGACATTTTGCCCGTTGCGGCCTATTGCCTGAGCCAGGTTTTCTTCTTCCACCACGATGTCCATGCTGTGTTTCTCTTCGTCCACCATGATGCTGCTTACCTCAGCAGGCGCTAGCGCATTGATCACGAACTGTGCCGCATCGGGCGACCACAGGATAATATCCACCCGCTCGCCCGCCAGCTCCGCGGTTACCGCTTGTACCCGTGAACCGCGCATGCCAACGCAGGTTCCGATCGGGTCGATGCGCTGGTCGTTGGCTTTTACGGCGATCTTGGCGCGCGAACCCGGATCTCTCGCTGCAGATTTTATTTCCAGCAGGCCCTCCTCGATTTCGGGCACCTCGAGCTCAAACAGGTTGATCAGAAACTGGGGGACAATGCGCGACAGAATGAGCTGCGGACCGCGGCTATTGCGGTCTACGCGCATGAGATAGGCGCGCACCCGGTCGCCCACCCTCAAGTTTTCTTTGGGAATCATCTGGTCGCGCGGCAGCAGCGCTTCAATGCGGCCGGATTCGATCATCGCGTTACCACGCTCCATGCGCTTGATCACTCCGGTTACCAGCTGCTCCTTGCGCTGCAGGAAATCATTCAGGATTTGCTCGCGTTCGGCGTCACGTATTTTCTGCAGTATCACTTGCTTGGCGGTTTGCGCGCCGATGCGTCCAAACTCCACGGCTTCGAGCGGCTCTTCGATATTTTCGCCTAGCTGAACATCCGGCTTGTGTTTTTGCGCCTGTTGCAATGTCATTTGCCGTGTCGGGGCTTCCAACTCTTCGTCGGGCACGACTTGCCAGCGGCGGAAAGACGCATATTCCCCGTTATTGCGGTCCACCGCCACCCTCACTTCAACGTCGTCATGAAAACGTTTCTTGGTGGCAGAAGCCAGCGCCATTTCCAAGGCCGCAAAGACGATGTCCCGGTCCACGCTTTTTTCGCGTGCCAGGGCGTCTACAAGCAATAAAATCTCACGACTCATAATCACTACCCTCCAGCTAAATATTGGGGATAAGGCGGGCTTTTTCCAGATTGCCCATATCCAGCGACAGCACCCTGCCTTCCACCTCGAGCTGCAAGAATCCGCCATCGACCCCGCGCAGTACACCCGCAAAATTTCTCTGGCCGGATACCGGCACCCGCACCTTGATTTGTGCCTTCTGCCCGCAAAATCGCTCGAAATCCGAGGGTTTTTTCAGGATCCGGTCCAAGCCCGGCGACGAAACCTCGAGCCTTTCGTAGTCGACGTTTTCCACGGCAAACAAGCGGGTAAGATGGTTGCTGACTCGGGCGCAATCGTCCACGCTAATTCCGCTTGATTTGTCGATAAACACCCTCAGCAATTTCCCGCTGGCCGACATTTCCAGGTCCACCAGCTCAAATCCCAAGCCATTCACCGCCGTTTCCAGCTTTAATCGCAGATCGACCATAAGCGATATCACAAACAAAAAATGGGCTAAAAGCCCATCTCCTCATCTCGTGCGCTATTCTAGCAAAATATTTAAACAGATCAAATAGGATAAAATGCCGCATGCCAAGCCTGGCGCGGCGTTTTACGGTCATTAAGAAGGGCCTTGCGTCACAATTTCGCTCCGGCCTTGGCGTACGAATCGCCATTTTTCTTTAACTTTCATGCCCGTTGATGTCAAAAACCTGCGCATATGCCAAAGACCTCCACTGAACTGCCTGTCGCGCCCAACTTTATCCGCAACATCGTTGACCAGGACAACGCATCCTTGAAATGGGGCGCTCGCGTGGAGACGCGTTTTCCCCCGGAACCCAACGGGTACCTGCATATCGGGCATGCCAAGTCCATTTGCCTCAATTTCGGCTTGGCGCGTGACTACGGCGGAGTTTGTCATATGCGCTTTGACGACACCAACCCGACCAAAGAAGAGCAGGAATATGTGGATTCAATCCTCGACTCGGTGCATTGGCTGGGTTTCGATTGGGGAAAGCATCTTTATTACGCCTCCGATTACTTCGACAAACTTTATGCGCTTGCCGAGCATTTCATCAAAACGGGGAAGGCCTATGTGGACAGCCTCAGCGCCGACCAAATTCGCGAATATCGCGGAACATTGACTGAGGCGGGCAGGGAGAGTCCGTACCGCAACCGGTCGATCGAGGAAAATCTCGACTTGTTTAGACGCATGAGAGCAGGAGAGTTTCCCGACGGCAGCCACGTGTTGCGTCTGAAGATCGACATGGCATCGCCTAATATCAACATGCGCGACCCTGCGATTTACCGAATCCGCCACGCGGATCACCACCGCACCGGTAGCAAATGGTGTATTTACCCGCTTTACGATTACACCCACTGCATTTCTGATGCCCTGGAAAACATCACGCATTCCATCTGTACCCTGGAATTTGAAGATCATCGCCCGTTGTACGATTGGGTGCTCAATGAACTGGCCAACGACCGGATACTCAAGCGGCCATTGCCGCAGCAGATCGAGTTCGCGCGCTTGAACCTCACCTACACTGTGATGAGCAAGAGGAAACTCATTGAACTTGTCGAGGGCAAATATGTGGACGGTTGGGACGATCCGCGGATGAATACCCTGGTGGGCGTACGCCGCCGCGGCTACACCCCGCAATCGATACGCCTTTTTTGCGACCGCATCGGCGTCTCCAAAGCAGATTCATGGATTGATATCAGCATGCTGGAAGATGCTCTGCGCGACGATCTGAACGAACGCGCCGAGCGCCGCATCGCCGTATTGCGACCGTTGAGGCTTATCATCGACAATTATCCGGAGAACCGGGTGGAGTATTGCGAGGCTCCCAACCACCCTCAAAAACCGGAATTGGGCCGGCGCAGGCTGCCGTTTTCCAAAACGCTGTATATCGAGCGTGAGGATTTCATGGAACAACCGCCCAAAGGCTATTTCCGTCTCTCCCCGAACACCGAGGTCCGTCTGCGCTATGCCTATATCGTCAAATGCGTAGACATGACAAAAAATGCGCAAGGCGAAATCGAGGCCGTGCATTGCACCTATGACCCACAAAGCAAAAGTGGTACAGCGGGATCGGACGCGCGCAAAGTAAAGGGCAACATCCACTGGCTCTCCGCCGCACATGCGCTTCCGGGCGAAGTGCGGCTGTATGACCGGTTGTTCGCCCATCCACATCCCGATGCCGGCGGCAAAGATTACAAGGAATTTTTGAATCCGCACTCCAAGGAAGTGGTTGCCGCGTATTTCGAGCCCGCCTTAGATCTAGCCAAACCCGAAGACCGTTTCCAGTTCGAACGGCACGGGTATTTCGTGGCAGACTTAAAAGATTCAAAGCCCGGCAAACCGGTATTTAACCGCGCCGTCACGCTGCGCGATTCGTGGACCAAACAAAGTACCAAGTAATGAACTTGCTTCAGCCTCAAATGCGCGTCGCCAACACGGTGTCTTGGTTCAAGTCGGCAGCCATTTTGATCGTCACGATGTTGCTCAGTAGCTGCGCGTGGTATAGCGGGTATGGGCTGAAACCGGGTGTCGCCACGGAACCCCAAGTGCGAGAAGCCATGGGCCAACCTGCGGCCACTTGGAGCACGCCGGCGGGCGAGGTTTGGGCCTATCCGCGCGGGCCTCTTGGGACCGAAACTTTCCTGGTTCGGTTTGACGAAAACGGCAAGCTCGCCGAAATTCAACAAGTGCTGCGCGATGAGCGTTTCGACCAAATCTACGCTGGCATGACCCGTGATGACGTCCTTCACCTCATTGGGCCTCCATTTCAAACCACAACATTTTCCGGAACGGACCAGACAGCTTGGGATTATCATTACCGCGACGATTCGGCGCAATCCGCCCTTTTCTCGGTGATGTACAACAATTCGGGCGTGGTCGTATGGACCTTCAAGCAACGCTTAGTCGGCGACGGCCATGAGCATTGAAGGCACAATGAGCTTTCAAATCGCCACTCGTATTGCCTTACACGTCTTACAGCTGCGACAGCTTGTAAAGGAGATCTTTGCTCTAATCCGCCGCTAAATATGATAATCTCAATACAGTAATTCCCCCTTTGCCGGAGAACCGTATGGCGAACAAGCCTTTTCTCACTGACATCAAAACCCTGCGCAAGCGTGCACGCCAGCATATTGAACAAGGCGCGGTTACTCCCGGCTACAAAGGCAACCGCGAAACCGTCATTAAGCTTTTGAACGAAGCGCTGGCAACCGAAATCGTCTGCGTGTTGCGCTACAAGCGCCATTATTTCATGGCCGCTGGAATCAATGCGCAAAGCGTCGCACAGGAATTCCTGCAGCATGCAAACGAAGAGCAAATGCACGCCGATCAGATTGCGGAGCGTATCGTGCAGCTTGGAGGCGAGCCGAACTTGTCTCCGGATGGCTTACTTGCCCGCAGCCACTCAGAATACGTTGAGGGCAAAACACTGATCGGAATGATTAAGGAAGACCTGATCGCCGAGCGAATTGCGATTGATAGTTACCGGGAGATGATCGCCTATCTCGGCAATGACGATCCCACCACCCGCCGCATGATGGAAGGAATCCTTGCTATGGAAGAGGAACATGCGGACGATCTGGTGAGCCTGTTGGAAGAGTTGCGTCCGTAATATTCTGCCGCTCTTGGAATCGGGAATCCGATTCATTTTCTAATCTTGCGGTATTGCTGCCGGCAAGTCGCGAGGGATTAAAGAAAATTTAACGCCTGCGCAGGAAAGTGATGTCATCCGCGACCTTCAGTTTCCATGGTGAACTCACGGATTTTATCGCCCGCGAACGTCGGGGCGTTATGTTCAATCACGCCTGCGCCCGCGCCGCAACTATCAAACACGCAATTGAATCGCTCGGAGTACCCCACACTGAAGCCGGCCGGATAATGGTGAACAACCACCCAGCGACTCTCGAGCGCATTGTCCGCGAAGGCGACTTGATAGAAGTCTATCCCTACCTCCCGGTTGATACCATCCAGGATAAAACTCCCGAATTCGTGGCAGACGCCCATCTTGGCGGGCTAGCGCGAATGTTGCGGATGCTCGGCTTGGATACGCTCTACGAAAGCGCGATATCCGACCGTGAAATCATCGAAGCGGCGCTGCGTGAGCGGCGCATTGTGCTCAGCCGCGACCGTGAGCTACTGAAGATCCGCGACGTGGCGCGTGGCTGTTTCGTCCACGCGCGCAAGCCCGAAGCGCAATTGCGGGAAGTTGCAATTCGCTATGGCCTCGAGCGCCACATGCAGCCGTTCACACTATGCCTGCATTGCAATTATCGCCTTGAGACCATCGAAAAAAGAGAGGTTGCGGGACAAATTCCACAGCGCATTTACGAGCGCTATGCAGAGTTTACACGGTGCCCGGGCTGTGCCCGAATCTACTGGCAAGGCTCGCATTGGGCACGCATGCGCGAAATGCTGGACACATCGCTTACTACCCCGATTCCGGTCAATTCATGACAGACGCCGGGATTTCACTAACGCCCGTATTCGCCCTTATAACGCGCCTGTAATCAACAGGCCCAGCGCGAATCGCGGAACCGCTGGTCACCGCGTTGCACGTTCACGCAAGTAATGCCTGCTAGGCAATGAATCCACGACGACTTACTCTTCCTTTCTTCTGCCGCTTGCGCGATGATATCGAGACCCTTATAGCGTCGAATGCAACGCGTTTCTAAACGACCCGGCCAATAATATGCTGCCACAGGCTCTAGATGCCACCGCGCTCAGCCACGCGATTCAGAATGCGGTAGTGCCAGTCTTTCTGCTCACCGGTATCGGCGCAATGCTGGCGGTGCTCGCCAATCGCCTGGGAAGAATCGTTGATTTCGCCCGTGTACTCGAAGGGCGCCTCCCTGCCAGCAGCGAGAAAGAGCGCGTGGATACGCATAGGCGACTGACCGTGCTTTCTAGGCGTGCCAGACTCATCTACGCGGCAATTAGCTTGAGCGTATTGTGTGCCTTGCTCATCTGTACAGTTATAGTTCTGTTATTCGTTGAAGTATTTCTTTCTCTGAAGATTCCCGGGCTGATAGGAGTGCTGTTTATCGTTGCCATGCTGGCTTTTATCGTCGCGCTGATTTGTTTTCTGCGAGAAGTCTATTTGGCGACGGTCACTCTCAGAATCGGCTCTCACTAGACAGCAGATTCGAGCTTTTTTGCCCGTATAGGTTTGTTGCCGGCCAAAGTCTATTATGGCAGATTCGTTCCGGCACTCCTTCGATCCGGTGTATTAACCGACAATAACTTGCACACCTTTACACTCAGGCTGAAGCCCGGATGGCTTCCGCTTTCCTGAGCAGCGCCTCCGCCATGCGAATACTGGCTATGTCGATCAGTCGCCCGTCCAGCGATACTGCGCCTTTTCCGTCTTTTGCTGCCTGCGCCATGGCCTCCATGATTCGCTTGGCCTTGGTCACCTCGGCGTCCGACGGCGTGAAAACCTTGTTCGCCAACTCGATTTGCGACGGGTGGATCGCCCACTTGCCTTCGTAACCGAGGACCGCTGCACGGTTTGCCGCGGCGATGAAGCCGTCGGCATCGTTAAAGTCCCCAAATGGGCCGTCAATCGGACGCAGGCCATAAGCGCGGCACGCCACCATCATGCGCGTTTGCGCCGCGTGCCAGGGATCGGTCCAGAAATACTGCCGTTTACCGTCTGCATCTTTATCAGTTAGCACGCCCGAGTCTTTGTTCACTCCGCCGATGACCGTGGTGCGGGCGCGGGTGGAAGCGGCGTAATCCGCTACGCCGAACGACATGGCCTCGAGCCTTTTGCTCGACTGCGCGATCGCTTCAACGTTGGCCATGCCCAGTGCGGTTTCGATGAGAACCTCAAAACCGAGGCGTTTCGAGCGTTTCTTCGCCGTCTCAATCTGCGTCACCATCATGTCCACGGCATATACGTCGGCAGCTGCGCCCACCTTGGGAATGAGAATCATGTCGAGGCGCGGACAGGCTTCGACTATGTCCACCACATCACGGTACATGTAGTGGGTGTCAAGGCCATTGATGCGCACCATCATGGTCTTGGTCCCCCAGTTGATTTCATTCAAGCCTTGAATGATATTCTTGCGCGCTTTCTCCTTGTCGTCTGGAGCAACGGCATCTTCGCAATCGAGAAATATGATATCGGCTGCGGACTTCGACGCTTTCTCGAACAGCGCAGTGTTGGTGCCGGGAACCGCGAGTTCCGAACGGTGCAGTCGCGCGGTTACGGGTTCAATGCTGGTGAAGCTCATGATGGGTTCCTTCCCTAGTTAAATTAAATTGCCTTATCCGGTGGCGCCAAAGCCGGCAGCGATGCAGTTGATCGATTGCAGCAGCGCATCGCGGTAAAGATTTTTTGTCGGTCCTTCCGGTTCCAGGCGGTAGCGCCGCAGCAAGTCGACTTGCTCGCGGTTTACTTGATTGAGCATGGGCAGGCGCAATGCGAGGCGCCGCCGGTATTCAGGAAAGCGCTCGGCAATATTCTTGCCTTCGCTCACTCTCAGCACCATTTCACAAGTTCGCCGGTACTCTGCTTCAATTTTGCTAAAGATTTCGCCGCGCACCCGATCATCCTCAACCAGCCCCGCGTATTGACGGGCGATTTCCAGATCAACCTGAGACAGAGTCTTTTCCACTTCGTCAATGATAAGACGAAATAACCGCGACTCAATAAACATGCGCTGGAGCAGCGCCAAGCCGGCCGCACCCCGCACCTCCAGGAAAGCGGAGATGCCGCCACCGACTCCGTACCATCCCGGCACGATATGCCGGTTCTGGGCCCAGGCGAACACCCAGGGTATCGCGCGCAAATCGGCCAGACTCTTCGCGCCAAAACGGCGCGCCGGGCGCGAGCCGATATTTAGCAATGAAATTTCCTCAAGCGGGCTTGCTGCCTGAAAATAGGCTGGCAAATCCGGGTGCCGGGCAAGCCCGCTGTAGGCAACCTGCGCCGTCGCGGAAAGCGCCTCCATGGCTTCGTCGAATTCCGGGTTGGCACGCAAGACCTGCTCCCGGTCTGACTTGAGCGAATGTTCCAGCACACTCGCCGCTAACAGTTCCATGTGGTACGAGGTCGTGCCTTTGTTGGCGTACTTGAACGATACCACCTCTCCCTGTTCGGTGACACGAAAGCAACCTTGGATGGAACCCGCGGGTTGAGCAGCAATCGCCCGCCCCGTGGCAATACCCCCGCGGCTGACCGAACCGCCGCGGCCATGAAAGAAAGTTATCGGGATACCCGCTTCCTTCCCGAGCTGGGTGAGTTTCACCTGTGCTTTTGCCAGCTCCCAGTTGCTGGAAAAAAATCCGCCGTCCTTGTTGGAATCCGAATAGCCGATCATGACTTCCTGAGTCCCGCCCTGAGCATGGATGCTGCGCTTCATAACCGGGATGTTGAGAAGTTCACGCATGATCGCGGGTGCTCGCCGAAGGTCTTCAATGGTTTCAAAAAGTGGCGTGATCGGCAGCCGGCAATATTCCACTCCGGCGGGATCGTAAAACACCCCGCCCTCCTTGGCCAACAGGTAAACGCCCAGCACATCGCTCACCGAGCGGGTCATGCTGAGAACAAAGGCGCCAAACGCATGCCGGTCCAGAACATTCCACATTTCGGCGATAAGCCGAAACATGCCCAAAGTTTCCTTGGCCTTCGTCGAGAGGCGATACGCGGGGCGGTCCGGGACAAGTGGTTTTGCCAATTGTTGCAGTAGCCACGATTTCCATTCATCGGAATCAAATTTGGGCGGTTCACTTCTATCCGGATGACTAGCCCGCCACAACTCGTTCAAGGCTTCGGTAATTCGCGTGGTATTTTCCCGGACATCGAGCCGCACCGTACTGAAGCGAAACGCCTCGACTGCGCGACGGATTGGGGTTACCAAAGACCGCGCCAAAGTTTCGCCTTTGCTTTCCGCCAATCCCTGTTCGAGTATTCTCAGGTCAGCGACTAAATCATCCGCGGTGGAATAGCCCTTGTCGCCGGATATGGCACGCCCTTTGGCAACCTCAGCAAGGGTAAAATCGAAGCGGCGCAAAATGCATGACAGGTACTGCCGGAATAACTCTCCGGGGTTGCGCGCCGCGATCAGTGCCGCCTTGTCGCTGCGCTCGAGAGCGCGCTTAAGCGCAGTGCGGAAACTGTCGGGAATTGGCGCGGCGCGTTCAGTGATGCTCAAGCTCTGCAATAACTCGATGAGGCGCAATTTGTAACTTTGCAAGCTGGCCAAGCAATTCTGGTACAGCGCCTCTCGGGTGACGCGGTTTGTGACATGCGGGTTGCCATCCCGGTCGCCACCAATCCAAGCTCCAAATTGAAAGAAAGCCGGGATCTCGAAACGCTGGCTCGGATAGCTCTGACGCAAGGCGTAATCCAGCTTGTCGAGCATTGCTGGCACACCCTCAAATAAGGTCTCATTGAAAAAATGCAGGCCCCACGCCACTTCCTGTGGCACAGTCGGTTTCTGCAGGCGCAATTCGCCAGTGAACCACAGGAGCTCGATGTCATTTCTCAGCGTTTCGACCAGTCGTTCGCGCTCACGCAGGGTCCAGCGCGGCGATTCCAGGTCCATTAAGTGACGATAAATCTTGCGGTGCCTTTCCAGCACGGTGACGCGTTTAGCCTCGGTTGGGTGCGCAGTGATCACCGGGCGGATTTTCAACGAGTTCAACAGGGAGCGAAGTTCCCCGGCAGTTATTTCACTAGCGGCGGCTTCCGCGATGACCCCGCCCAGAGTCCCGCGCACGTTCGCAAAACCGCGCTCGTTCTCAAGCTGGCGACGACGGCGCATCGCGGCATTTTCCTCGGCGATGGTAAGCAGTTGGAACCAGATGCCCTGCGCCTGCAGCGCCCTTCCCAATACCGCCGGAGGAAGATCAAAATCACGCGACTCGCTGCGCAGCATAGGCGCGA
Source organism: Burkholderiales bacterium (assembly GCA_035624535.1). Taxonomy (GTDB): domain Bacteria; phylum Pseudomonadota; class Gammaproteobacteria; order Burkholderiales; family JAHFRG01; genus JAHFRG01. The sequence goes on along the minus strand of DASPRI010000014.1, from coordinate 7,477 downwards.
TTCGGGGCTCATGACGCTCAACGACTTCCGCCAAAAGCTCGAACAGAAAACCCACCAGTTGTTTTTCGTAGGCGAGAGGCTCGACGGCCTCAGTTGGATACGAGAAAGAAATGGCGCTATTAGGCTTCATATTTTATTTGCCGAGCGGAGAGGACCCAAGTTTGTGGGCCCTGAATTTGCGGTTATTGCTTAAAGCTCTAACTCAGGTGCTGCCTAGGAAATGGCCTTTCGCGTCCGTTTCTTTTTCAGCACTTCTGCGACACAGGAACCGAGCTCGGATGCGCTGGGCGCGACCGTTAGGCCATAGTTGGTCATGATTGCGCTCTTCTCAGCGGCGCTGTCGCCGGTGGCGGAAATGATGGCTCCGGCATGTCCCATGCGCCGGCCCTTGGGTGCAGTAAGACCCGCCACGTAACCGACCACTGGTTTACTCATGTTCTCCATTACCCATTTTGCAGCTTCCGCCTCTTGTGGACCACCGATTTCGCCGATCATCAGCACCGCTTCGGTTTCATTGTCCTGCTCAAACAGCACCAGGTGATCGAGAAAGGAGCTGCCGTTGATTGGATCACCGCCGATGCCCACGCTGGTGGTGACACCGAGGCCCAATGCCTTGAGTTGTGCCGCGGCTTCATATCCGAGCGTACCGGACCGCGACACAATGCCTACCGTCCCTCGCTGGTAAATATGCCCCGGCATGATCCCAAGCATGGCCTTGCCGGCACTGATGATTCCAGCACAATTCGGTCCCACCATCAGCGTGCGGCGCTCCTTCGGATAGCGCATGAGGTAGCGCTTGACGCGCATCATGTCCTGTGCCGGAATGCCGTCGGTGATGGAGCACACCAGTCTGATCCCGGCGTCTGCCGCCTCCATGATTGAATCCATGCAAAACGCTGGCGGAACAAAAGTGATGCTGGCGGTCGCGCCGGTTTTCGCTACCGCTTCCTTGATCGTATTGAACACCGGCAATCCCAGGTGCTTGATGCCGCCCTTTCCCGGCGTCACTCCTCCCACGACCTTAGTGCCGTAATCGATCATTTCCTTGGCGTGAAATGTGCCTTTGTCGCCGGTGAAACCCTGTACTAGAACCCGCGTATTTTCATCAATGAGTATGCTCATGTCGTTATCCGGATTGAATCAAGCAGATTGCGGTTTAAATGTTTTCGCTGCGGCCACCACTTTTTGCGCAGCTTCGAGCAGTGTCTCCGCAATGATCAGAGGAAGTTTGCTCTCGCGTATGATTTTTTGGCCCTCGTCGACATTGGTTCCGGCCAGGCGCACCACAAATGGCACCTTTATATCCACCTCGCGGTAGGCCTGAACAATGCCTTTAGCCACCCAGTCGCAGCGATTGATACCGGCGAATATGTTCACCAGGATTGCGCGCACGTTCTTGTCGGTGAGCACCAGACGCAATGCGGCGGCAATCCTTTCGGGCGAAGCGCCCCCGCCGACATCCAGAAAATTCGCCGGCGTGCCGCCCGCATACTTAATGGTATCCATGGTCGCCATGGCTAATCCGGCGCCATTTATGACACAACCGATTTCACCGTCCAGCCCGATGTAGTTGAGATTATGCTCGGCCGCCTGAACTTCACGCGGATCTTCCTGCGCGGGGTCGCGCATCTCTGCGACGTTGGGGTGGCGGAACAAGGCATTGTCATCGAACGACATCTTGGCATCGAGCGCCAGCACTCTGTCATCCTTGGTCAAAACCAGCGGATTGATTTCCACCATGGTCGCGTCGAGATCCCGAAACGCGCGGTAAGCGCCCATCATTGTTTTCACCGCTCGCGCAACCTGTTTGATATTTAGCCCGAGTCCAAAAGCCAGTTCGCGGGCTTGAAATCCTTGCAATCCCACTGCCGGCTCGACGATTTCCTGCCGAATCGCATCGGGCGAAGTCTTGGCTATCTCTTCGATTTCCATTCCGCCTTGAGCCGATGCGATGACGCGTATGCGCTCGATCTTGCGGTCCAGCACGAAACCCAGATAGATCTCGCGTTCAAAGGGCTCGGCGACTTCGATATAAAGCTTTTGGACGATTTTCCCCTCGGCACCCGTTTGATTGGTTACCAGTTTCTTGCCCAGCAGCTCTTTCGCCGCGTCATGAACCTCGCGGTAGGTTTTGCACAGCTTAATGCCGCCGGCTTTACCCCGGCCTCCGGAGTGAATCTGCGCCTTTACTGCCCAGTGCCAGCCGCCCAATTCGGTAGCGCTATATACCGCCTGATCGGGGCTGTAGGCGACTGCCCCGCGCGGTACCGCGACGCCGAAGCTGGATAAAAGTTCTTTCGCCTGGTATTCGTGAATATCCACTTAACGCTCCTTATACGGGAATCTACCAGTTAGAATTCGTTTTCGCTGGAGCGGTCCGCACCTTACACAACCAGGTTTTGCGGCTTGCCGCTTACAAAAGCATCGATGTTGTCGACCAATTGATCAGCCAGAAACTGCATCGCGTCGTTGGAAGCCCACGCCACGTGCGGCGTCAATATGAAATCCGGCCGTCTGAGCTCGAGCAGCGGGTTCCCTTCGCGCGGCGGCTCTTTGGTCAACACGTCAAAACCTGCCCCCGCGATCAATCCTTCATCGAGCGCGCGAATGAGTCCTGCTTCGTCCACTAGGCCACCCCGGGCGGTATTGATGAGAAGCGCGGTCCTTTTCATTTTGTGAAATTGCTCGAGCCCGATCATGTTCCGGGATTCCGGCGTCAGCGGGCAATGCAGGGAAATCACGTCTGATTCAGCCAACACTGTGTCGAACGGAGTGAATTCGACGCCAGGGGCCTTAGGCGGCGCATGGTCGGCAAAAAGCACTCGCATGCCGAAGCCGCGGGCGATCTTGGCAGTGCCCTGCCCTATGGCTCCTTCACCGAGTATGCCGATCGTTGCTCCAAACAAGTCGCCGATAGGGTGGTCAAAAAAACAAAACTGGGTAGCCTTCTGCCATACCCCGTTTTCAACATCTTGACGATAGGCAAGCAAGTTGCGCCGCAGTGCCAGGATCAGCGCAAAAGCGTGTTCGGGAACGGTGTGAATTGCGTAATTGCGGATGTTTGCCACCGCGATGTTGTGCGATTTGCAGTATTCGGTGTCGATAACATCGTAGCCGGTCGCCGCTACGGCGACCATCTTAAGCTTGGGCAGCTTGGCGAGCGTTTCCTTACGCAACGGAACCTTGTTGGTGATCGCGATAGTCGCACTTCCCAGACGTTCCACAATTTCGGACGCGGCGGTTGTCGGAAATTCCGCCCAGGAATGATCAAACGCCGGCCGGCGCACATTCGCGTTCAGCGTGGATCGATCAAGAAATACCACGTGGTGTTGCATCGGTACCCAGGTCCTGAATCAATAAATTGAACCTGTGGAGTGTGATGCATAGACCACTTCCTCCCGGCTGACCTTTTTCTTCGGAATCGGGTCATTATGGCGCCAGTAATCTGAAGCCGCGGCGACTCCGCTGCCGGGCTTGACCTTTACACCGACGTCCAGCATGGCCATCTCGGCGCCGGCAATCGCGCCCATCAGCATCAATTCATTGAGATCACCCAGATGCCCGATGCGAAACAGCTTGCCAGCCACTTTGGACAGACCCGCGCCCAACGCGAGGTTATAACGCCGGAAAGCCACGTCAATCACGTGTGCGCCGTTGATGCCCTCTGGCACCATAATGGCGCTCACCGTGTCGGAATACCATTTGGGCTCCTTGGCGCACAGCTTGAGACCCCAACCCTTCGTGACCGCAGCGCGTACGCCTTCGGCAAGGTAATGGTGGCGAAAGAAAATGTTTTCCAGACCTTCCTCAAAAATAACATTAAGCGACTCACGCAGGCCATATAGCATAGCCAGCGCCGGAGTGTACGGAAAATATCCGGTGGCATTGGCCTTGATCATGTCATTCAAATCAAAATAGCAACGCTTCGATTTCGCCGCCGGCATGGCCGCAAGCGCTTTCTTGCTCGCACAGACAATTCCCAGGCCGGCCGGTAGCATGAGGCCTTTTTGCGAGCCGGTAATGGCCATGTCCACCTGCCACTCGTCCATCTGGAAGTCAATGCTGGCAAGAGAACTCACCGCGTCGACAAACAGCATGGCCGGATGCCGCGTTGCATCCATCACCCGCCGCACGCCAGCGATATCGCTCGTGACCCCGGTTGCGGTTTCGTTATGGCAGGCGAGAACCGCCTTGATTGTATGTTGCTTATCAGCGCGCAGCGCGTCCTCTACGCGCTCCAGTGGAACTCCCTCGCCCCACTCGACTTCCAGGACTTCCACGTCGAAACCCAAACGCTGTGCCATATCGACCCATAAATGGCTGAACTGGCCGAATCGAGAAGCTAACACCTTGTCGCCGGGGGAAAGCGTGTTCGTCAAAGCCACCTCCCACGCACCAGTCCCTGACGAAGGAAATATAAAAGCCTGGCCTTCAGTGGACTTGAATACTTTTTTCAGGTCGCTCAGTACTGAGACAGAAAGCTCGGGAAACTTCGAGGAGCGATGGTCCTCCATTGCCACCACCATCGCGCGCAGCACGCGATCGGGAATGTTGGTCGGACCCGGAACGAAGAGAAAATTGCGGCCTGGCATACGTGGCATAATCAGCCTCCTCCTTGTTAGCTAAAACGGGATACCCCGTCCATAAACGGGCGCAAAATACACGCCATTCTCATTTGTTGCACAACGTCAGGAAACGATGTTTGATGCTGAAGGTAGTCTACCCGAGCCGAAATAATTATATCTTATGGCAGACCATAAGCTGTACTGCGAACTTGACTCCCCTTGTATAAGCTTACCTTAAAATGCCAATGATAGATGGTGGGTCGCGAAACGGCAATACAATATTCTTATGGTTTCGATAAGCGCTCGCCCTTGCCGCGTGACGCGGGAAATCGGCCACGATCTCTATTGAAGTAACTAGGCGTGCCTGATTTTTAGCAAAATGCGTTCCGCACGGCGCTTTCCCGCGAATCAAGTTAACCTGTGAAATCTGTCGCTTAGCTGGTCTGAAGTCGCTAAATTGCCTTGCGCTGTTTACGATAAGCCCTTTTTACAATTACCATATGCTCACAATAATTAGCTGTTCCATCGGGCCAGCTGACGGCAGACTGTACGATTTGTGATCGCACTATTGAAGCGGTCGCCGGTTAGCAAGTGGTTTACTTAAGCTGATAAATAGAAAACGGAGGAGACACAAAATGAATACGCAGACGACATTCGCCTCAAAGCCGGCTTCTTATCGTTGGTTGCAGCTCATTCTGGGCATCATCTGCATGGTGATGATCGCCAATCTGCAATACGGCTGGACTTTATTCGTCAACCCTATTTCGGAAAAGTATGGCTGGACCAGGGCGGCGATTCAGGTCGCTTTCACCATATTTGTTCTGACCGAAACTTGGCTGGTACCTATAGAAGGGTATTTGGTTGACGTTTTTGGTCCGCGTCTGGTGGTACTCGTCGGAGGCATTCTGTGCGGCATCGGATGGACTCTGAATTCATATGCTGACTCCCTGCCCGCCCTCTACTTTGCGGCGGCAATCAGCGGAATTGGCGCCGGAGCTGTCTACGGCACTTGTGTCGGCAACGCGCTCAAATGGTTTGCCGACCGGCGTGGCTTGGCGGCGGGGCTTACTGCAGCCGGTTTTGGAATGGGCTCGGCGCTCACCATCATACCGATATCCGCAATCATTAAAACGATGGGGTACGAGGCCGCTTTCCTGTATTTCGGCATCGGCCAAGGCGTGATCGTGGTCCTGATTTCCCTGGGTTTGACCGCCCCGCAGTTTGTAACCAGTCTTGAACTCGCGAAAAAAGCGGCCGCTCCTTCGCCCTCTACCGTGGTGCCGCAGACCAAGCGAAATTACCGGCCATTGGAGCTCTTGCGCCAGCCCGTATTCTGGGTCCTGTATGTCATGTTTGTGCTGGTGGCGGCTGGCGGCCTCATGGCAGTTGCCCAGTTGGCGCCAATTGCCAAGGACTTCAAGGTCGCGAATATTCCGGTGAGTCTATTGGGGATCACTTTGCCGGCGCTTACCTTTGCGCTCTCGATTGACCGCATATTGAACGGCCTGACGCGCCCGTTTTTTGGCTGGGTATCCGACAACATCGGGCGTGAGTTGACTATGTTGATTGCCTTCGGTCTGGAGGGAATTGGCATAATGGCGCTGTACGCGTACGGCAGCGATCCTGTTGCCTTCGTTATCCTGTCCGGGCTGGTGTTTTTTGCTTGGGGCGAAATCTTCAGCTTGTTTCCATCCACCTGCACCGACACATTTGGCAGCAAATTTGCCGCCGCGAACGCGGGTCTTCTTTATACGGCAAAGGGAACAGCAGCGTTGCTGGTGCCTCTTGCAAATGTGCTCACTTCGGCAACCGGTAGCTGGCATGCCGTATTTATTGTCGCAGCCGTTATGAACGTAATCGCCGCTTTAACGGCTTGGTTCATACTGCGGCCGATGAGAAGCTCCCACATCGCGGCCGATGCGCTCGTTGCGCAACCGGCCTAAGGCCTGTAATAAGCAGCGTTCGGCAGTCGCAATGCCGGGTGTTGCCTAAATAGCGCCGATTACGATCTGAACGCGAAATGTCAGGAAAGGCAGGGTCAACGCCCTGCCTTTCTTGTTTAGCAGAAGGGCCAGCGCCTTATGCACCATTTCGCACGCTGGTTTGCAGCAAATTTTTTCGCAAGTAAAGCCCATGCCGCAACTTGACGCCTTTCTTGCATCTCCCTGGTTCATCCTGGCGCTGATCGTAATGACTGTCGCGGCGCTGGCTCACGGCACTCTAGGATTCGGCTTCCCGGTAATTTCGACTCCAGTGATTGCGATGTTTACCGACATCAAGACCGCGATTCTTACCACCTTGTTCCCCAATATCGTGATCAATCTGATCAGCATCATTAAAGGCGGAAACTGGCGCTTGAGCATAGGCAAGTACTGGGCTGTTGCGGTGTACGTGCTGATTGGCGCCATCGCCGGGACACATGTTCTGGTCGCCGCAGATCCCGAACCTTTGAAGCTGTTGCTTGCCTTCATGATAGTGGTGTATCTCCAACAAGCCCGCTTCCGCCAGCTCGATTGGTCGTGGCTCCAGCGTAACCCGCGAATTTCGGCGCCTCTGTTCGGACTACTTGCGGGTTTCCTTTCGGGAACAGTAAATGTCGCAGTGCCGCCATTGGTGATTTACTTCATGGTGCTAGGCCTTGGGCCTCTGGCATTGACGCAGATTCTCAACCTTTGTTTCCTGGTTGGAAAATCGACGCAAGCGATTACCTTCGGTGTCTCCGGCCAGATCGGCCTTATCACCCTTATCGCCACTGCGCCCCTGACCATCATTTCAGTCGCAGCGCTGCTGTTTGGCATGCGCGTTCAAGCACGCATTCACCCCGAGGTGTACCAGATGCTGCTACGAAAGATTCTGTGGGTGATGGCCCTGATATTGATGCTACAGGTCGGCTGGCATTATCTGAGATGAAT
>DASPRI010000213.1:0-6741 GCA_035624535.1 Burkholderiales bacterium | reverse complement strand
GCAATTACTTGAACAGCGCCCCGACCTGCAGCAGGCCGAGCAGCAGCTTATCGCGGCAAACGCGCAGATCGGTGCTGCCAGGGCGCTGTATTTTCCAACGATTTCTCTGACTGGCCTTTTCGGCGGGGCAAGCGCGGACTTCGATAAGCTATTTAACGCTCAATCGCGGGTGTGGAGTTTCAGTGGCTCCATTATCGGTCCGATCTTCACCGGCGGGTCCATCTCCGGGCAAGTCGCGCAGGCAACTGCGGCGCAGAAAGCGGCGTTGGAATCTTATCAGCTGTCGATCCAGAGCGCGTTTGCCGATGTCGAGAGCGCTTTGGTCGCTCGTCAAAAGTTAGGCGAGCAAGTGGCCGCGCAGGAAAAGCTGGTGCAAGCACTGAGAGAATACTCACGGCTTTCGCGCTTGCAGTACGACGCGGGCTACGTGCCTTATTCCACCGTGCTGCAGGCGGAGCAACAACTGTTTCCGGCTGAGCTCGGCCTGGCCGCCACCCGCGCTCAGCTGTTCGCGTCCCTGGTTGGTATTTTCAAGTCGACCGGGGGCGGCTGGGTCAACCAAGCCGACATGCTCGCGCCGCAACCTGTGGTAGGCAGCAATTAAATTGTCCGGTTCCGCGTGAGCGGGGCGAGTGGTAATTTCCAATGACCGAAGAAGAGAAACGACTGGAAGCAGCGCGCTCCGGCAAGGAGCGGTGGCGCCGCTGGGGCCCATATGTGAGCGAGCGCCAGTGGGGCACGGTACGAGAAGACTACAGCTCTAGCGGGACCCCCTGGGAATACTTTCCTCACGACCATGCTCGCTCGCGTGCTTATCGCTGGGGCGAAGACGGGATCGCCGGTATCTCCGATGATCGGCAACAGCTGTGCTTTGCGTTCGCGTTTTGGAATGGGGTCGATCCGATTCTCAAGGAGCGCATGTTTGGCGTGACGGGTAAACAGGGCAATCACGGTGAGGATGTCAAGGAGTACTACTTTTACCTCGATAATCTGCCCAGTCACGCGTACATGAAGTTTCTTTACAAATATCCGCAGCGCGCATTCCCTTACGCAGAACTCGTCGAAAAGAACCGGCAGCGCGGCCGGCAGGACCCGGAGTACGAACTGCTTGACACCGCGATCTTTGACGATGACCGCTACTTCGATATTTTTGTGGAATACGCAAAGGCGGCGCCGGATGACGTTCTCATCCGGGTCAGCGCAGCGAACCGCGGCCCGGAAACCGCGACCCTGCACGTGCTGCCGACATTGTGGTTTATGAACGATTGGTCATGGTTTCCCGATAATACGAAGCCGAAGATCGATATTTACCGGTCTGATGGGCAACAGCTGGTGCTCAAGGCTGCGCATCGGGAAATGGAGCCGTTCTGGCTATATTGCGAGTCGCCGGGCGAATCGCTGTTCACTGAAAACGAATCGAACCTGGAGCGGCTTCACGGAGTCGCCAATTCAAGCCGATTCGTGAAAGATGGTATCAATGATTTCGTTGTAAAAGGCCGCCGGGATGCGGTGAACCCCGCGAATATCGGTACTAAAGCTGCGATTCATTTTGTTCGCGAAATTAACGCGGGCGGGACTGCCGTCATCAAATTGCGGCTGTGTAATTCAGGCGATTTGCGCTTGCCACTGGTTAAGGATTTCGATTCCACATTCGAGCTGCGCAAGAAAGAGGCAGACGCTTTTTACAAGCGGGTAACGCCTTTCGCACTGCCTGAGGATCTGCGCAACGTCCAACGGCAGGCTTTCGCCGGCATGCTCTGGAACAAACAGTACTACCGGTATTTCGTGCATCAATGGCTGGAAGGCGATCCCGCGGGTCCGTCCCCGCCCGCGGAGCGCAAGCTTGGGCGCAACCACGAATGGTGGCATTTTGCTTCGGGCGACATCCTGTCAATGCCCGACAAGTGGGAATACCCTTGGTTCGCCGCCTGGGACATGGCGTTCCATTGCATCGCGTACGCTTTGATTGATCCGGATTTCGCCAAGCAACAATTGCTACTGCTTACCCGGGAGTGGTACATGCATCCCAATGGGCAGATACCTGCCTACGAATGGGAGTTCGGCAATGTCAATCCTCCGGTGCACGCTTGGGCGGCGATTCGTATCTACCAGATCGAGGAAAAAATGTACGGCCGCAGGGATCGCGCATTCCTGGAGCGGGTATTCCAGAAGCTGCTGCTCAATTTCACCTGGTGGGTTAACCGCAAGGATTCGGAGGGAAACAACATATTCGAAGGAGGTTTTCTCGGCCTGGACAATATCGGCGTATTCGACCGGACATCTGGATTGCCTTCGGGCGGACATCTTGAGCAGGCCGACGGCACCAGTTGGATGGCGATGTACTGCCTGAACCTGCTTGCTATCGCGCTCGAACTTGCCAGAGAAGATGCCGTTTACGAAGAAATTGCCACCAAGTTCTTTGAGCATTTCGTCTACATTGGCGCGGCATTGAATCAAATCGGCGACATGAAAAATGGCTTGTGGGACGAGCAGGACGGTTTCTACTTCGACGTACTCAAGCTTCCGGACGGGCGTTGTTTACCGATCAAGGCACACACCGTCGTTGGTTTGATTCCGGTTTTTGCGATTGCGATCGGCGACACCGAGACAGTGAATTTTTTTCCCGAGTTCAGTACGCGGATAAGATGGTTTACGATGTACCGCCCGGAGCTGCTCCAGGGCCTGGCGGACATGAACCATCGAGGGATCAAGGAGCGAAGACGTTTGGCCCTGGTTGATTCGCATAAACTGCGGCGCATTCTCGAGCATGTGCTGAGCGAGGACGAACTGCTTAGCCCGCACGGAGTGCGTTCGGTATCGAAGCGCCATGCCGAGCATCCCTTTATCCTGAATCTGGATGATCATGAGTTCAAACTGGATTATGAACCGGGTGAATCGACCAGCGGACTGTTTGGCGGAAACTCCAATTGGCGCGGACCGGTGTGGTTTCCGATGAACTTTTTGCTAATCGAGGCCCTGCAAAAGCATCATTATTTTCTGGGCGATGATTTCAAGGTTTCATGCCCCAGCGGATCCGGGAACCGGGAGACGCTTTGGGACGTGACAACCGAACTCTCACTCCGGCTTATCAAAATTTTCCTTAAAGACGAGACCGGGCGTCGGCCAGTTAATGGAAACCGAGAAAAATTCCAGACTGATCCGCATTGGCGCGACTTGATTCTGTTCCACGAATACTTTCATGGCGAGACCGGTGCCGGACTCGGCGCGAGCCATCAGACCGGCTGGACCGGCGTAGTGGCCAAACTCATTCAGCAGTACGCCGAGTACGCCTTACATCGCAAAGCGCCAGATCGGATTGAAGAAGAACAGCTGAGCGCCGGACAACGGTAACGCGGAAGGAGTCTTTGTGTTGAACTATTGAAATGATCGGTCGTTGCACTTTCTGGAGGGAATGTGTTACGAGCAGTCCCGGTGACCTGGCCGTCGCATTTCGTGCTCTGAAGTCTTGCAGTATATGCACGCCAAAATAAGTTGTTTAGCCGGTTATTTATAGACACTAAAAGAGCAATACCTTTCTAACATTTGGAATTGAATGACTGATCATGGCAAATACTTCTCTTGATCTTGCTCGTACAACGTTGGCGGTGATTTTTATCCTTGGCCTCATAGCCGCATCGCTGTGGATCGTGCGACCATTTCTTTTTGCGTCTATCTGGGCAACGATGATCGTGGTGGCGACCTGGCCACTCATGCTGCGCGCACAGGAGCGACTGTGGCAAAGGCGCTGGCTCGCTGTTTTGGTGATGACAGGCGTGCTGCTGCTTATTTTTGTTGTTCCCTTATCGCTTGCGATTGGCACCATCGCGGCCAACGCGGATACCATAGCCGGCTGGTCACATTCGCTTGGGACGGTGAACTTGCCGCTACCACCCGACTGGTTGTACAAGCTGCCATTTGTCGGGGAGAAGGTTGCGACCAGCTGGCATGATCTTGCCACATCTGCACCAGAAGAGCTTGCACGGAAAATCGCGCCGTATGCGAAAGATCTCGCTCACTGGTTCGTAAAAGAAGTAGGGAGCTTCGGAGTAATGACCGGCCAGTTCCTGCTCACGGTAATTATCTCCGCGATTCTGTACGCGCGCGGGGAAGTGGCTGCTGCCGGAGTGCGTCGTTTCGGATATCGGCTCGCCGGGGAGAGGGGGGAGCTTGCTATCCGACTTGCTGCGCAAGCGATTCGCGGCGTTGCACTGGGAGTGATCCTCGCTTCGATTATTCAGGCCGGGCTCGGAGGGATCGGTCTCTTTGTTGCGGGCGTGCCGTTTGCGGCAATTCTCACAGCCATCATGTTCATTCTCGGAGTGGCGCAGATCGGCGCGGTACCGGTGCTGTTGTGCGCGATCGCCTGGCTTTACTGGAAAGGTGATACGGGTTGGGCAACAGCGCTCGTGGTGTGGGCGATCCTGCTCAGTGGTATCGACCATGTATTGCGCCCGCTTCTCATCAAAATGGGCGCAAATCTGCCGCTGCTCCTCATTTTCGCCGGCGTGATCGGCGGTCTGATTGCCTTCGGCCTGGTCGGCATTTTTGTGGGTCCGGTGGTACTCGCCGTGGGCTACACCTTGCTCGTAGCCTGGGTGCAGGAGGGGCTTGAGCATGAAAAGGGAACCCGGTCGTAACCTTTGTCAGCGAGAAGCGCATTTGCAAGCCGGTATTTTCTTGGCGCACGTTGCATTCTCACGGGACAAATGGAAGAGAAAATTAAATGACCTGGAGCAATTGGTACCGCTTTAATAGCTATATCCGGTCCGCGCTTTGGATTGTTCCGCTCATCTCCATCGTGCTTGAGCAGATAATGACGCGCGTAGCCCACGCGCTTGACCATTGGCTCTCATTGCATTTCCTGGGTTTGCATGTCGCGGGAGCCCAGGCGATGCTCCAAACGATAATCACGCTAACGCTCTCGTTCATTGTGTTCACATTTGGTTCTCTGCTTATAGCTATTCAGGTCGCAAGCGGGCAGTATACGCCACGGGTCATTGCGACCACCTTCTTGCGAGACAACACCGTTAGATACATCGTCGGCGTGTTCGTTTTTACCCTTCTCTTCGCCCTCAGGGATTTAGACCGGATGGATGCGACAGTTCATGAGTTTGTCACATTCCTTGCAGCGCTCTTCGGACTGATCTCCATTGTGGCTTTCCTTTATTTAATCGATTACGCCGCGAGAATGCTGCGTCCGGTCAGCATCGTGGCGCGTGTGGGAGAACAGGGCCTTGCGGTAATCGAGAGCGTTTATCCCCACGTGGTCACCGGCCCGGATAATCCCAGTGGTTTGCGCGAGAAGATGGGTGTCCCCGAGCGATCTGTCCTTCATCAGGGCAAGTCGGCTATCGTTATCGCTGTGAATTTGCACGCACTGGTCGCCGAAGCAGGCAAATTGAATGGGGTAATCGAGTTTGTGCCCCATGTGGGAGATTTCGTCGCGATGGACGAACCGCTTTTCCGTTTGTACGGTGGCGCCAGCGCGAGCGACGACCGCAAATTGCGGGGATTAGTCGCATTCGGGCCGGAACGCACCATAGAACAGGACCCGATGTTTGCGTTTCGCATCCTCATCGATATTGCACTCAAGGCCTTGTCGAAAGCAATCAATGATCCGACAACCGCAGTGCTCGCCCTGGACCAGATCCACCGTCTGCTGCGAAAAGTAGGCACCCGGCGTTTGCGCATCGAGGAAATACTGGACCGTGCCGGGCAATTGCGCGTAATGTTTCGGACTCCGAACTGGGAAGATTTTGTGCATCTCGCTTTCTGCGAAATTCGTCATTTTGGCGCAGAGCAAATGCAAATTGCCCGGCGCTTGCGCGCAATGATCGAAAACCTTGTGCGTGCCTTGCCGGAACATCGTAATGCTGCGCTACGCCAGGAGCTGGATCTACTTGATCGCATGCTTGAAAAACTTTACATTTTACCGCAGGACCTGGCGTTGGCCCGCATTCCCGACCCTCAGGGCTTGGGTGGATCCTCAGGCATTTAAGCATCGATTCAAATTCCGTTTTCTCGAACCTGAATTTCAGGAAAAGAAACTGGCAACTGTCACGGAAAACGTACCCTGGTAATATTTTCTAATCCGCTAATTCTTGTAGAAAAACCCTTTCATTGATCTTGGTCAAACCGGGGTTTTGGGAATGAAGGAATTTTGATATAAGCTTTCCTTTGAACGAGGTACACTTTTCAATGTCGTAATTTTGAGAAAAACGACTGTCAATAATGCGCGTCAAAACTTCACCCAAACCCTCACAAAAAGCCGCGCGCCGCGTCGCCACGACAAGGGCGGATATGGATGTGCGCACCAGCATGCGCGCTGCCGCCTTGAAAAAGGCGGTGTCCGATCACCTAAGTTATTCTCTCGGGCGGCTGCCATCAATCGTGGGCCAGCGCGATTATTACTGCGCTCTGGCACTTGCGGTGCGCGACCGCATGCAGCACCGTTGGATGATTACCACCCAGACTTATTTCGATCTGCCGAGTAAGGTGGTCTGTTATCTGTCTGCAGAATTCCTGATGGGTCCGCATTTGGGCAACAATCTATTGAACCTCGGCATCGAAAAGGAGGCACGCACCGCACTGGCCGAACTGGGTAAGGACCTCGATCGGATACTTGCGTGTGAGGAGGAACCGGGGCTCGGCAATGGCGGCCTGGGAAGGCTCGCCGCCTGTTATCTCGATTCGCTCGCAACCTTGGAGCGCCCGGCGGTTGGCTATGGAATCCGCTACGAG
>DASPRI010000207.1:0-9580 GCA_035624535.1 Burkholderiales bacterium | reverse complement strand
GGTCTAGGTCTTGGTTTTATACTCGGCTTCGGGCGTGTCATGCAGGGTGCGCATTTCCTTTCGCATCAGCTCTGGGCGGCGCTGATTTGCTGGTTGGTGATGCTGGTGCTCTATGAATTACTGTTGCGTCGCCAACCGGATCCGGAAAGGAACGTTGCTTTGCAGGTTTTTTGAAAATTCTTCGCCGCGGTGGAAACGGTTAAAATCACACCATGCTTTATTCGCTGTTGCGACCCCTGCTGTTTAGGCTCGATGCCGAGACTTCCCATCATTTAACGCTCACTTCCCTGAATCTCAGTCACGCGCTGGGATTAAACAGATTATTTTCCAGAGCAGCCGTTGGCAAACCTTGCCATTTAATGGGACTGAATTTTCCCAACCGCGTGGGGCTGGCAGCGGGGCTAGATAAGAACGGCGAATACCTCGATGCGCTCGCTACGCTGGGTTTTGGCTTTATCGAAGTGGGCACGGTGACTTTGCGTCCCCAAACCGGGAATCCGCGCCCGCGCCTGTTTCGGGTTCCGCAAGCTCAAGCAGTCATCAACCGCATGGGCTTGAATAACGATGGTGTCGACAGCTTGATAAAAAATGTCCGCCGTGCACGTTACCGAGGCATACTGGGAATCAATATCGGCATGAATTCTGACACCCCGATAGCAAATGCGGCGAACGACTATATTGCCTGCCTGCGCAAGGTGTATCCGTATGCGAGTTATGTGACTATAAACATTTCGTCTCCGAACGCCCCGGGCCTGCGTGATTTGCAACAGCCAACGGAACTCGATCATTTGCTGGGCGCACTAAAAGAAGAGCATAGAAAGCTCGCTAAGATTTTCGGAAAGCATCTGCCACTGGCACTGAAAATTGCTCCCGATCTCGGCTCCCAGGAAATTGCGCAGATCGCGTCCGCACTTCTCCAGCACGGCATCGATGCGGTGATAGCCACCAACACCACGGTTTCGCGCGACGGAATCGAGAGCTTCAGCCGGGAAAGCGGGGGCGTAAGCGGCGCGCCGCTTAACGACAAATCCACTGCCGTAATCCGTCAGCTCGCGGTCGCGCTGCAGGGAAAACTGCCTATTATCGGCGTGGGCGGTATCATGAACAGTGCAGACGCTTTGCAAAAACTGGATGCGGGTGCAAGCCTGGTGCAGATCTACAGTGGGCTTATTTACCGTGGACCGGAATTAGTAAGGGAACTGGTAAAGGCTCTATAGGGACTGCCGGTTTCGCGTTGACCGAGCGAACATACCATGCGCATTGGAGTTCCCAAGGAAGTCAAAGACCACGAATACCGGGTTGGCCTGACACCCGAAGGCGTGAGACTACTTTGTGGCGAAGGCCACGAAGTTTGGATCGAAACCAACGCCGGTTTGCGCATCGGTTCCCCCGATTCGACATACCGCGATGCCGGCGCGCGAATTGGCGGCAGCCCGGCCGACATTTATGATTGCGAAATGGTGGTAAAAGTGAAGGAACCGCAGCCGGCGGAATTTAGTTTGATACGTGCCGGGCAAACCCTGTTCTGCTACCAGCATTTCGCGCCGAATCGCATTTTACTTGACCAGATGCTGCAAGCAAAAGCCTGCTGCATTGCCTACGAAACCGTAACCAACAGCTTGGGTGGGTTTCCTCTGCTCGAACCCATGTCGCAAATCGCCGGACGGCTTTCAATCCAGGTTGGCGCATGGGCATTGCAGATGGCAAACGGTGGTAGCGGTGTGCTGCTTCCCGGAATTCCGGGTGTCGCGCCCGGTAAGGTCGTTATCATCGGCGCCGGCACGGTCGGATCAAATGCAGCGCATGTTGCGGCCGGAATGGGCGCCGATGTGACTATCCTGGCCTTGAACGCCTCGCGGCTCGCGCAGCTTGAGCACAATTATCCGGGCAAGATAAAAGGCGTACTTTCCAAACCCTCGGCTGTTGCCGAGCAGGTCGCAGGTGCCGATCTCATCATCGGCGCAGTATTGATAGCCGGCAAATTGCCTCCCAAGCTGATTTCCCGCGGGCTCCTGAGAAAAATGCGACCGGGATCGGTACTGGTGGATGTGTCGATAGACCAGGGTGGCATCGCTGAAACATCGCGTCCCACGACCCATTCGAATCCGCTATACGTGGAGGAATGCGTGGTGCATTACTGTGTTGCCAATATGCCTTCCGCCGTGGCGCGCACTGCGACCCTGGCATTAACGCGAGTCACCCTACCCTATGTGCGGGCATTGGCAAAATTGGGACTGAAAGCTGCTGTGTTCGCCGATTCCGGGCTCAGGAACGGCTTGCAAATTTGCGCCGGGCATATCACCTACAAGAACCTCGCTGACGATGTAGGCATACCTTTTGTTCCACCGGAACAAGCGTTGGCGTAGCGCGCAAACTGAATCTTTTCGCCATGCATATAATCGAATTATCTATGCATATAACCCGAACATCGTTGAACGACCTTCCCTTAGAAGCGATAATGCGAATCTTTAGGCTAATCCGATCAAGCATCGAATGACCATGCAACACAGCACAGTACTCAAGCTGCAACACGGACTTTCTTTTCAGGACCTTTATGTCCGTGACGGTTTGCTGCGGCTGGACGCTGCATTCCTGAAATTTCTCGGCGAATCAGACACCGCATTGCGGCATCGATTAGAAGCCGCGCGATCCAAACCCGAAGCGCTTTCCGCAATGGAAGAATCGGAATTGCTGATCGCGTTGAGCGCGTATTTTGATGATTTCGTCGCCGAATTATTCGCCATTAAGGACGAAGTTGGCAAGCTCTCGGCGCGTCACCACGAGCTTGCGCCAATTTACAGTTGTAAACGCTTGTTCGTGCAACGCAAGGCGATGAAAAAGGTGCAACCGGGGGAAGCGGCCGCAGTGCACGGTCCGGCGATCGAGAAACAGCTCGCAAGACTTTTCGGCGAGCCGTTTTCGGAACTCGCGTTTGCGCAGCACGTAGCGGAATGGCAAAAGGACGAATCGACGAACGCCGAGAGACTGCAGCTCGCGTTGCTGTATGCCGCCTGGGCGGCGTTAACGCCAGCGGGACGCGAACGTCACCGTCGCGGCGTGTTGTTCAAGGCGCCAGCCAAACTCAATTTCTTGCGACTCGTGCCGGTGCAAGCGGACGAAAGCAAGGGCTATACCGCTTTTTCACTGGACGAGAAACACCTGCGCCGCCGTCAGGGTTTCACGCTTACCGATTCCGGGACCGATTTGCTTGGAGCACTCGATGAAGCGCATTACTGCATCTGGTGCCATGAACAGGGCAACGATTCCTGTTCCAAAGGGCTCAAGGAAAAGTCGCCGGCAGAGGGATTCAAGAAAAGCCCTCTCGGGGTGACTCTTGCCGGTTGCCCGCTTGAAGAGAAAATTTCCGAATTCCACAAGGTGAAAACTCAGGGACAGGTCATCGGGGCGCTGGCGATGATCATGGTGGATAATCCGATGGTCGCGGCCACCGGGCATCGCATATGTAATGATTGCATGAAATCCTGCATCTACCAGAAACAGGACCCGGTCAATATTCCACAAGCAGAAACGCGCACGCTGAAGGATGTCCTGGAACTGCCGTGGGGATTTGAAATATACAGCCTGCTCAGCCGCTGGAACCCGCTTGATCTGCGGCGTCCGTATCCAAGAATGCCAACTCACCGCCGCGTACTAATCGCCGGCATGGGGCCGGCGGGTTTCACACTCGCGCACCATTTGATGAATGATGGCCATACCGTGGTCGGGATAGATGGGCTGAAAATCGAACCGTTGCCCGCGGAAATTTCCGGGGTGGATGAATTCGGTAAACGGGTACCGTTCAAACCCATCTATAGTACCGGTGAACTGTATGAATCGCTCGACGAACGGGTGATGGCAGGTTTTGGCGGCGTAGCCGAATACGGCATCACCGTACGTTGGGACAAGAATTTCCTGAAACTGATTCGCCTGCTGCTGGAGCGCCGCAGTCAATTCGCGATGTACGGCGGTGTGCGTTTTGGCGGCACGCTCACCGTGGATGACGCGTTTGCTCAGGGGTTTGATCATATCGCCGTGGCTGCCGGCGCCGGCCGCCCGACGGTAATCAACATGCCTAACGGTCTGGCGCGCGGGGTGCGAACCGCCTCTGATTTCCTCATGGCGCTACAATTAACCGGGGCTGCAAAAGCGGACTCTATTGCCAACATGCAAATCAGACTCCCGGTGGTGGTCATCGGCGGCGGGTTGACTGCAATCGATACCGCCACTGAGTCTCTCGCTTATTACCCGCTACAGGTCGAGAAATTCCTGATGCGCTACGAAGCACTGGTCGCCGAGCGTGGCGTGGCGGCGGTTCGCCACAATTGGCATCCTGAAGAGCGACATATCGCCGATGAGTTTATCGAGCATGCCCGCACCCTGCGCGCTGAGCGTGCCGCCGCTCAGTCCGAAGGACGTGCCCCGCGCATTCTGGAGCTTCTGCAAAGCTGGGGCGGCGTGACCATCGCCTACCGCAAACGCCTGATAGACAGCCCGTCGTATACCCTGAATCACGAGGAAGTCGAAAAGGCCCTGCAGGAAGGCATCCGTTTTGCAGAAGGTCTGAATCCGCTGCGCGTCGAAGTGGATTCTTTCGGGGCGGCGCGAGGAATCCGTATGTCGGTACAAAAAATAGATGCTGCCGGCCGCTGGAACGAAGTCACTCAGGTCGAGCTTCCTGCGCGGACCATACTGGTGGCGGCTGGAACGCAGCCAAACACCGTGCTGGCTCGGGAAGATCCGGCAAACTTCAAACTGGATGGCCGCTACTTTCAGGCCTGCGATGAGGACGGCAAACCGGTGAAGCCCGAACGCAATATTTCCAAGCCGAAAGTCGCGAATGTTCTTCTGTCCAAGCACAGCGACGGACGCTTTATCAGTTACTTCGGCGATCTGCATCCTTCGTATTATGGCAACGTGGTGAAAGCAATGGGCGGGGCCAAGCAAGGCTACCCGGTAGTGAGCCGTGTGCTGGAGCGCGCAAAACCCGCCACCGATAAAAGCGGTGCGGAATTCTTTGCTCATCTCGACAGCGAACTGCGCGCTACTGTGCGAGAAGTAATTCGTCTCACTCCAAGCATTGTCGAGGTCGTGGTCAGGGCGCCGCAGGCGGCGCGTCGCTTCCGCCCCGGCCAGTTCTACCGCCTACAGAATTTCGAGACCCGCGCCACCAAAGTGGACAATACGCAGCTCACGATGGAAGGATTGGCGCTGACCGGCGCGTGGGTGGACGCGAAGCACGGATTGATATCCACCATCGTTCTCGAGATGGGCGGATCTGCAGATCTGTGCACGCTGCTCGAACCTGGAGAACCGGTAGTTCTCATGGGACCGACGGGCTCCCCGACGGAGATTCCTTCCCGCGAGACGGTAATTCTGGTCGGCGGCGGCTTGGGCAATGCGGTGCTTTTTTCCATCGGTCAGGCGTTGCGCCGTGCCGGATCAAGGGTGCTGTATTTCGCAGGCTACAAGAAGATGATCGACCGCTATAAGGCTGAAGAAATAAAAGCCGCGGCAGATGTCGTAGTCTGGTGCTGTGACGAACACCCCGGTTTTCAGCCGGACCGGCCGCAAGACCGCGCTTTTGTCGGCAACATTGTGCAGGGCATGACCGCTTATGCGCGCGGCGCGCTGGGGCCGCAGCAGATAGCGGTCCATGACGCCGATCGCATCATCGCTATCGGCTCTGACAAGATGATGGCGGCGGTTGCGGAAGAGCGGCACGCCGTGCTCAAGCCATATCTCAAACCGCATCACTTCGCAATCGGTTCCATCAACTCGCCGATGCAGTGCATGATGAAAGAGATCTGCTCCCAGTGCTTGCAGCCACATGTTGATCCGGAAACCGGCGCGATAACTTACGTGTTTTCCTGCTTCAACCAGGATCAGCCTCTCGACCAGGTGGATTTCGAAGGGCTCTCTGCCCGCCTGAACCAGAATTCGCTGCAAGAAAAGCTCACTGCTCAGTGGATCGATCGCTGCCTGATTCGCCTGCAGCGCCGCAAGGCCGCAGCCTAGCAGAGGGTAAGATCGCCGCATGTTTGCGACTCCGCTCCTTGTCGAGCAAATCGATGCCTTGCTGCCGCAAACCCAATGCGGCAAGTGCGGCTACCCCGCTTGCCGACCGTATGCGGAAGCGATTGCCGCAGGCCAAGCCGAAATCAATCAATGTCCGCCCGGCGGCGAAACGGGAATTCTCCGGCTAGCAGAGCTGTTAAACCGCGAATTGAAAACCCTCGATCCCCGATTCGGGGTGGAAAAGCCGCTGGAAATTGCTGTCATTGATGAGCAAACCTGCATCGGCTGCACACTGTGCATTGCAGCCTGCCCGGTGGATGCGATCATCGGCGCCGCCAAGCAAATGCATACAATATTCATATCTTATTGTACCGGCTGCGAACTGTGCGTCCCCAGCTGCCCCGTGGACTGCATACGCATGATCCAATCGCCACACGCAATTTGGTCGAGGCAGGACGCCGATGCCGCCCGCGAGCGTTTTATCTTCCGCAATTCGCGTATGCGGCGCGAGCAACAGATTAGGGAGCAAAAATTGGCACAAAAAGCTCAATTGGCGGCACAAGACCGCAAGCAAGCCGCGATTCGGCGGGCACTGGAGCGCGCTAGAACTCGGTGCGGATCATCGCAGGAATGAATGCGGCAAAGCGCACTGAAATTTTTGCACGGCTGAGGGCGGCCAACCCGCATCCCACGACCGAACTGGCGTACCGCAGCCCTTTCGAGCTGCTGGTCGCCGTGGTCCTCTCCGCGCAGGCGACTGACAAGAGTGTAAACCTGGCCACTCAAAGATTGTTTGCAGTGGCCAACACGCCTCAACAAATGCTGGCACTAGGGCGTTTCGGCTTGCAAAAATACATCAGAAGCATCGGCCTGTACCGTACCAAGGCCAAAAATCTTCTTGCTACCTGTAAGATTCTGATTGAAGAATACGGCGGCAACGTGCCGTGCACCCGTGAAAGGCTTGAACGACTGCCGGGGGTAGGCAGAAAAACTGCCAACGTTATACTCAATACCGCATTTGGCGAGCCCACGATTGCCGTGGACACGCACATCTTTCGAGTTGCCAACCGCACCGGCATTGCAATGGGCAAAAATGTACTTGAAGTGGAACGCAAGCTGTTGAAATTTGTTCCTGCGGATTTTCGACCTGATGCGCATCACTGGCTGATTTTGCACGGACGGTATGTTTGCCGGGCGCGTAATCCGGATTGCCCGGCGTGCATCATCAATGACCTCTGCGAATACCGGGCCAAGAGGATTAGCCTGAGTACGGAATGAAGCGGAAATTCAGTTTAAACGCCCGCCTCTTTCAATGATCATCCGTGTTCGGTTCTTTCGGCGATGAAGCGTCGTATTTTCTTCGGATTCTGGAAAAAACAAGGAATGAAAAACCGCTTTGCGGACTGGATAAACCAGCTCTGGAAATAATCTAGCGGCACCCTGAACACTGCTTTGTTCTGGAGGACCCGCTGGACTATCTCGACTTGAACAAACTCAACATAAAATGCCCGCGCCTCTCCATTTCCGCTCGCCGTCAGTATTTCACGACCAAGCCCTTCTGATCGTAGAAATATGCGGCAAGGTTTTCGATGTCCTGCTCGGAAAGACTCGCCGCCATTGCGTTCATGATAGGATCCTTGCGCGCGCCCGATTTGTATGCGGAGAGTGCGTGCACGACATAATCCTGTTGCTGGCCGGCGATGCGCGGGAAATCGGGCGCAGCGCTATTTCCGTCCGCCCCGTGGCATGCAGCGCATGCAGCGGATTTCTGCTTGCCGGCTCCGGCATCACCTTCAGCAAAGGCTGGGCTTGCGACCAATGAAAACGCACTCGCAGCTGCGACAATAACCATTTTATTCATTTCTTTCCCCGCACCCAAATGATTTTGAATTAATTGCCGTTCGAATAATAGGCAGCCAAGTCCGCCATGTCCTGTTCAGTCAAGCTGCTGGCGATGGCGTTCATTGTCGGATGTTTGCGCGCACCGGATTTGTATTCCCCCAGCGCTTTGACGATATAGGCAGCATGTTGGCCGCCGAGCCTGGGCACGCTGTAAACCTCCGGATAAGCGGTGCGCCAATCAGCGATGCCGTGGCAGCCGGCGCACATTGATTTCTTTTGGCTTCCACGCTCTGCGTCGCCGGTGGCCCGGGCAAATGCGGAAACGGTCAACATCAATATTGCGGAGAGAATGAGTAGTCCGGAGTTTTTCATATTGGTCTTGACGGCAGAGTAAATCGGATTGCCGCACTTTAATGGATACTCGGCCCGAGGTCAATGGCGGCCCGCGAGGATTGGCGGAGGCATCCCGTTGCGCGTCTCGCCTGTATCAGTAACCGGGACCCGCGGTAGCCTGATCCCCATTTTAACGAAACCGTTGTGCTTGGCCCGGCTGCACTGTGTCTCTATACTGTTCAGTGCTGTTGTTAATGCCTATAATCATTTAGCGCCTACCGAGGAATCGCCATGGGACATCGCCTGACAAAAATCTATACACGCACCGGCGATAACGGCAGCACCGGTCTGGGGGACGGCACGCGGATTGACAAAGATAGCTTGCGCATCGAAGTGATCGGCGAAGTCGACGAACTGAATTCCTGCATCGGCCTATTGCTGGCCGAAAACCTGGCTTCCGAAGTGCGGGTATGTCTAATCGATATCCAGCACGATCTGTTCGACCTTGGTGGAGAGCTGTGCATGCCTGGCCAGGTCGATATCACGCAAAGACAGGTCGAACGCCTGGAAAAAACGCTCGATTCTTTTAATGCCGGTTTGCCGCCGCTCAAGGAATTCATTCTGCCCGGTGGCTCGCGCGCCGCCAGTCTTGCACACCTCGCGCGCACAGTGTGCCGGCGCGCCGAACGCAGTCTGGTTAAACTATCCAAGCTTGAGAAGGTGTCGGAACTGTCCCGTAATTATGTCAATCGTCTTTCTGACCTGCTGTTTGTCATCGGGCGTGTGCTGAACCGCGAAAGCGGGGATATTTTATGGCAACCAGGAAAAAACCGAGACCTATAAATCGCTAAAGACACTCAGCATCTTTAAGTGCCGGTCCTTGCGCCCCGCCAGCCGACCACATCATGCATGGTTCATTTTCCGGCAGGCGGATGCGGCTCTTGAATGCCGGCCCGCCGCACCTCGTCCAAATGCCTGCAAACCTCGCTTGCCCCCTCTAGTATTCTCGGCGATTGGCGCTCGAGCAAATCGGGATGCACAAAAAAGATGCGATGATTGCGCACTGCGTCCAGCATTTCAAAGCGCTGCCACGCATCGTCCCGCGCAATTCCCGTTAAAATCACGTCCGGATTGGCAGCCACCAGGCTCTCCGCAGATATTACCGGTGTCAGCGCACGCGATGTTGCGAAAGGGTTGATCCCGCCACAGAGCCGCAATACGCTGCTGATCATGTGTGTCCCATTCACGGTCATCAGCGGTTCATTCCAGATCTCATAAAACACGGTGACCGGCCGTGCCTTGCGGTACTGTTCCGTCAGTTTCTCAAGCCTGGACTCGAAATGCTTTGCTGCGGTTTCCGCGGCGGCAGAAGTGCCGGCCAGTTGTCCGA
>DASPRI010000199.1:0-8762 GCA_035624535.1 Burkholderiales bacterium | reverse complement strand
GGCGAAGGGAAGCGCATGCACGGAAAATTAATTCCGCATTACCAGACTTATTTCGGCGGCAATGGTCTCGCGGGCGGAGGCCTCGCATTCAAGGGTCCTTCGGTTCCCGCCGCGCGCATTGAGGACGCGGTACAGCGCGTCCGCGTGGCCTTTGAAAAAGACCATCTCCCCGATGAAAGCTTCTTCTTCTGGACACGGCGCCACGGCGTCGAGTATTTTAACGAGCTGCTCGCCGATTTAGTGCAGGTTGCGGAGATTGAAGTCGGAACGGTGTTGCGCGACCATGGTGATAACAAGGACTTCAAAGTACTGCAACTCGGCGGCGGGGAATGTGCCGGTGCCACGCAGATGCTGGTTGGGTCAAACTTCTTTGAAGCGGCGCATGAGCGCGGCTATCGCGACGCGTTGGTTTTCCAGCGCAAGTATGGTGAGGCGGTGAATTGCGCAGAGGCGATTGCGCGCCTGGTTGGGCAGGGCGTGGTGCACCTTTTAGGGGGTAACCACAAGCAAGATAATCTTGCTGACCTCGGTGCCGAACTCGTCGGACTATTATCGGATCAACCTGAACTTGGCGATCAATTGGCCGAGTTCGCTACCGCGTTTGTGGGCGAAACAGAAGACTGGACCGACAAAGAACTCATTCCCTTGTTTGCCAGGCTGGACAGCTGGACCACGGAGGTAGCTGAATTGTGTGTCAGCCGCGACCGCCAACTGGATCTTTCGGGTGCGCTGCCGCGCCGGCTTCCCGCGCATAAAACAATTCCCGCCGAAGCACAGGCTGCTGCAGCCTGACCATGCTTACTAGCAATCGGCTGCTTCATCATGATTGATGATGCCTCGCATGATACGGTCGCCGCGGGAATGATAGTCGAGGCGGATTCATGAAGGGCAAGGTGTACTTGATAGGCGCAGGGCCGGGCGCTCCTGATCTGATTACCGTGCGTGGCGCAGAGATCCTCAAACGCGCCGATATCGTGTTTTTTGACGCGCTGGTACATCCCGATACTTTGGCGCTTGCAATAAATGCCAAGAAAATTGCGGTGGGCAAACGCTGCTCGCGTATTTCTACTGACCAGCGTTTTATTAATCGCAATCTGGTGGAGGCGGCGCACAAATATCGTGTGGTGGTGCGGCTCAAAGGTGGGGACCCCATGCTGTTTGCGCGTGCGCAGGAGGAAATCGCTTCTCTCAAAATGGCCGGGATCGAATACCAAATCGTGCCTGGAGTGACTGCCGCACTGGGAGCCAGTGCTGAGGTCGGTATATCCCTTACTTGCCGGGGTTTGAGCCGTAGCGTGGTGTTTGTTACTCCCCGTGTCGGTAATGGAGAGGACGCAACAGATTGGGCCAAAAGTGTGCTCGCCGCCGACACTGCGGTACTCTATATGGCCGCTGGCCAGGCTGCAGAAATTTCCGCAATTCTTCTTTCTCAAGGATTGCCCGCAGCGACCCCGGTGGTAGTGGTAGAGAAAGCCACTCTTCCCGAATCGAGGCAGATTCAAACCACGCTCTCGGGTTTAAGCGAGGCGGGACAATGGAATCTTCAAGGACCCGCGCTGATTTTGCTTGGCGAAGTGTTCCACGAATCAGCAGTAGCGCAAATCTCGATTGAGACATTGCTGCGCGCAGCAAAAGCTGCGTCCGTAGGCTAACTTCGCTTCACAGCCACTCCACTAGTTCGGGGCGATTTTTCCGGCCGGGACAGGGATAAACCCGGCGAATTCGTTCCGCCCATATAGTAGCCGCTGGCTACAACTCACTGTAAAATCCACATTTTTCTGCGTAGCTTATCATGCTGATCTATAGAGGCGTTCCCGAGAAAGCGCTTGCGCCCGTGGCACTAACCATCGGCAATTTTGACGGTATGCATATCGGGCATCAGGCGATGCTTACTCGGCTTGCCGAGAACGCAAAATCCAGAGGTTTGGTTTCCTGCGTGCTGACGTTTGAGCCCCATCCACGGGAATTCTTTACACCGGCTTCAGCACCGGCGCGCTTGAGCAACTTGCGGGAAAAGCTAGAAGCCTTTGCCTCCTTGGGTATGCAGCGCACGCATATCTGCCGATTTAACCGCAGTTTCTCCAACCTGACTGCGCGGGATTTTATCGAACGCGTGGTCTGCAAAGGAATCAATGCGAAATGGCTGCTGGCGGGAGAAGACTTCCGCTTTGGCAGCAAGCGCGCGGGCGATCTCGCTTTGCTGCGCGACGCGGGCAAAGAGCTCGGCTTTGAAGTATCGGTCATGCCGAGCATTATGCTCAAAGGCCAACGCGTTTCCAGCACCATGGTGCGAGATGCCTTGGCTGAAGGCAACTTGGAAAAAGCTAGGGGGTTGTTGGGGAAATCCTACTGCATGAGCGGCAGAGTGGTGCACGGCGACAAGACCGGTCGCAGAATCGGATTTCCCACCGCAAATATCAGGATCAAACACCCGCGCCCGCCGCTTGGCGGAATTTTCGCGGTGGAGATCGCAGGAATTTCCGAACGCCCGCTGAAAGGAGTGGCAAGTCTGGGTGTGCGGCCGACCATCAAGGACAACGGCGCGCCATTACTCGAAGTTCATGTGTTCGACTTTGACCGCGAAATTTATGGCCGGCATGTGCGGGTGGAGTTCGTTCACAAGCTGCGCGACGAGGAAAAATATTCAGACCTCGATACTTTGAGCCAGCAGATCTCATTGGACGTGGAAAAGGCAAAGGAATATTTCTTCGCCACGGCAGCGCAGCGACATTGAGAAAATGAAGGACTACAAAAAAACACTAAATTTGCCTGACACGGATTTTCCGATGCGCGGCGACCTTGGAAAACGCGAGCCGGGAATGATCAAAATGTGGCAGGAACAAGAGCTCTACCAGAAAATCCGCGAAACCACCAAGGGACGCCCCAGGTTCATCTTGCACGATGGACCGCCTTACGCCAACGGCGACATTCATATTGGGCACGCGGTAAACAAGATTCTCAAAGACATCATCGTCAAGAGCAAAACCTTGGCAGGTTTCGATGCCCCGTATGTCCCGGGCTGGGATTGTCACGGCTTGCCGATCGAGCACGAAGTGGAAAAGCAGCACGGCAAGAGCATGGATGCCCAAAAATTCCGCAAGTTGTGCCGGGAATACGCCCAGTCGCAAATCGTTCGTCAGAAAAAGGATTTCATCCGGCTCGGTGTTCTGGGGGACTGGGATAATCCGTATCTCACGATGAATTTCCACACCGAGGCCGAAGAAATCCGCGCGCTCGGGAAAATCTTGCGCAACGGTTATCTTTATCAGGGTGAGAAGCCGGTTAACTGGTGCATAGACTGTGGATCGGCGCTGGCCGAAGCGGAAGTTGAATACGAGGACAAGGCTTCTGATGCAATTGACGTCGCTTTCCCAGTGGTAGACCGAAACGAGTTAAAAAGCATTTTCGCTTTGGACGAGTTACCAAACCTTCCAGCCTACGCGGTGATTTGGACCACCACACCTTGGACTTTGCCCGCAAATCAGGCGGTATGCGTAAATCCGAAAATTTATTATTCCTTGGTCCAAGCGGCTAACTGTTTGCTTATTCTTGCCGCAGATCTTGTACCCGCGCGCATGAATCGCTATGGATTGAAGTACGATCTTTTTCGTCATTCATGCCAAGGTAAGGAGCTTGAACATCTGTCCCTCAATCACCCGTTCTATGAGCGCAAAGTCCCCATAATCCTTGGTGAACATGTGACGCTGGAAGCCGGAACCGGTCTGGTGCACACTGCGCCCGCCCACGGGCTGGATGACTATATCATCGGTCAGAAATACAATCTGCCGGTCGACAACCCGGTGGGAAGCGACGGCCGGTTTTACATGAACATCCCCTTGGTCGGTGGGCTCTCGGTCTGGGAAGCCAACGATGTGATCATCGCTGAACTGAAAAAAAGAAACCTTCTGCTCAGATCAGAAAAGCTGCAACACAGCTACCCACATTGCTGGCGGCACAAGACACCGATTATTTACCGCGCCACTCACCAATGGTTCATCGGTATGGATGCGCCACAAAGACAAGGGAGGACTCTGCGCCAGGCCGCCATTGCAGCGATTGACGAGACGAATTTCTATCCGGCATGGGGTCGCGCCAGGTTGGACGGCATGATTGCCAACCGCCCGGATTGGTGTGTCTCGCGCCAGCGCAACTGGGGAGTGCCAATTCCTTTTTTCATTCACAAGGAAAGTGGCGAGCTGCATCCGCATACTGGGGAGCTTTTAGAGGAAGTCGCGGAAAGGGTAGAGCGGCAAGGAATTGAAGCGTGGTTCAAACTCGATGCGAAGGAGATGCTTGGAGAAGAAGCCAAGAAATATCGCAAGGTGAGCGATACGCTCGATGTGTGGTTTGACTCGGGGACTACGCATGTCACGGTCTTGCGCCAGCGCAAGGACCAGCATTATCCGGCTGAACTTTATCTCGAAGGCTCGGACCAGCACCGCGGCTGGTTTCATTCATCCCTGCTTACCGGTTGTGCGCTGGACGGCCGCGCACCGTATAAGAGCCTGCTCACGCACGGCTTTGTCGTGGACGGCGCCGGCCACAAGATGAGTAAATCAAAGGGCAACGTGATCGCGCCGCAGAAAGTCGCGGACACCCTGGGCGCAGATATCCTGCGGCTGTGGGTCGCGCAGACCGATTACTCCGGCGAGCTTTCGATTTCCGATGAGATTTTGAAGCACGTAGTCGAAAGCTATCGCCGCATACGCAATACCTTGCGCTTTCTGCTCGCCAACATAGCTGACTTCGATCCCGCTAAACATGCGCTACCGGTGGACCAGTGGCTGGAAATCGATCGTTACATGCTGGTGCTTTGCCGCATCCTGCAAGAAGGGCTCGATGCCGATGTCGAGAAAAATCTTCACAGTTCTGTCTTGTATGACCTGGTTGACATCAAGAATGTAACGGGTGAATACGAAAACTATAAATTCCATTATGTCGCCCAGAGTCTTCATCAATTTTGCTCGGAGCATCTGGGAGCATTTTATCTGGATATACTCAAGGACCGGCTTTATACGGCTGGCCAGAATTCTCCAGCGCGGCGTTCCGCACAGAACGCCCTTTACCATATTGTTCATTGCCTGGTCAGGCTTTTTGCCCCGCTTCTGAGCTTCACTTCCGAGGAAGTTTGGAGTTACCTAAGTGGCAAAGGTGCCGGCAGTATTTTTCTGGAAAGGTGGTACGAATTGCCGAAGGTTGGCCAAGTCGAGGAATTGCTTTGGCGTTGGCAACACATCAGAAAAGTGCGGCGCAATGTCCAGAAGAAGCTTGAAGAACTCCGCGTGCAAGGCAAAATCGGTTCTTCACTGGCGGCGGAAGTCGAGCTTTACACCCAGAATAACGACGTGCACCAACAGTTATCCTACTTTGGAAATGATCTCCGATTTATATTTATTACTTCGCAGGCCAAGTCGTTTCATGGCACTCATCTGGAAGCAGCAGACATGAAGTTCGAAGACTTGGAAATCAGAGCGGTTTCGAGTTCGCACCGCAAGTGCGAACGCTGCTGGCATTACCGCGCCGACGTGGGGGCCGATGGAAAATATCCGCAAATCTGCGGGCGATGCGTGAGCAACCTCTATGGCACCGGAGAACCGCGGTATTTTGCATAGCTGGCCGCGCTGGTTTGCGGTCAGCGCGCTGGTGGTTATACTTGATCAGCTCACCAAATACTGGGTCAGCCATTGGCTTGCAGCCGGTGAAAGCGTGGCAATTACGCCTTTTTTCAACCTGACGCTGACCTATAATACCGGCGCGGCGTTCAGCTTCCTGAGCCGGGCTTCCGGTTGGCAGCGCGGTTTTTTCATTGCGATAGCCACGTCTGCCTCATTGCTCCTCGTATATCTCATTATTCGTTACCAGCGGTTGAACCTTTTCAGTCTCGGCTTGAGTTTAATATTAGGTGGCGCATTGGGAAATCTGTGGGATCGCATCTTTCTCGGCCACGTCGTTGACTTCTTGGATTTTTATTTTCAGAGCTATCATTGGCCGGCGTTCAACGCAGCTGACTCCGCGATTACCTGTGGTGCGGCACTGCTCATCTGGGACAGCTTCAGACGCCGGCCAGCAAAATGAAATAAAAATATTACCGAAGCCTTGATTTGTTCCAAACCCAATGTAAAAACACCATGGGCGCGGAGACGCGCCCATGGTGTCATTACTTCGCCGCGTTAACTAGCGATCAAGGGATAATTTCACGCCAGAAGATCCGTTTGCCACCAGCGGCCGGTTGCAGCGGCGGTAGCGGGAAGATTTTCACAACACCCTGGGTATTGATAATCTGTTCCAGCTTGCCGCCTACTTCGATGATCACCGGGCGCGTTGCCAGTGCAAATGCAACCAAGGCGCCCGACACACCGTTGGGCGAAGAAGGAAGCGGTCCACCGGTCGTATAGTTCAGGAAGTAACGGTAGCTTTTGCCGCCCAGGTTGCAGGCGTTGGTATCCGGAGCGTTGGTCACAAAACTCAGTATACCCAAATCTAGCGACGGGTCGGTGTTGGTACGTTCGCCTGGAGAGGCGCTACCCGGATTGAAATCGATGAACCAGCCGATTTTGCTCGAGAAGTCCACAGCATTTGCCGTGGTCGAGCGAACGGTTTCAAGAGTCTGGGGATCAATCGATTCGGTGAGCGTCTGTTGAATCATGTTCGGACTCCCGTGGACTGCGCCCCAACCCGGGAATGGGCCCAAAGGATCCTTGATCGCGTAAAACGATTGCTGGCTGGTATTGGAAATATCGGTGACGGCAAGATACAGGCCTGTGCCCACGTACACGATTTCGAACGTGCCTACGCCAGCGACTGTGATTTCACCCAGTTCCGGCTTGGTCGTGATAGGCTGCGATCCGCTGCCTTGGCCCCCGGATGCAGTTCCCAGGATTGCTAACAGCGTAGCCGTGTTGCCGGAGACAGCTAGCGTGTTTGACGCGGAGGGGCTGCCGTCAATCCGCCACAAGTTGCCATTGAGATCGCCACCGTAAATCCGCAAGGAAGTGTTATCGGTCTGGGTATCATTCACGAAAGAATTGATCCTCGCCAAGCCACTGGGCGTCGTGGTGTTTCCAGCATTCGTGCTTGTTCCCGGTATTAGCGTCGCAATTTTGTTCAAGATTGCTCCGGTGACGGCATCAATTACGTATAGAAAACCGCCTCCCGTGCCTGGCACGATGTTGTTGTAGCCGGAGGTAACCAGTACCACCCATTTGCCATCTGTACGCTTGGTGATGATTGGGTTCCCATAACTCAGCCCGATATCGCAATCGCTGAGAATAGGAGGCGCGCCGTTTACCGGATCCTGAGGCACGCTGCCGACGAAGGGAACATTAACACCGGCTGAAAGGGTACAATTTGCCGGCGATCTTAGCTCCCAAAGGGCCTTGGGACTTGCCGGGTTGGTAATGTCGAGGGCGTAAAAACCCCTGCCGCCACCGTTCAGGCCACCGACTAGAATAGTGGCCCAGGTTGCAGTGGGCGTACTACAGTTGCTGGTGCAGATGTCGCCGGAAGTGGGAGTGGCATCGACAAAATACATGTGATTCGTTGAGTAATCAAACCTCGCAAGATTCCACATATTGGGCATGACCATCGAGGGTATATAAGCCCACATTTCGCTTCCGGTATTGGCATTCAGTGCGTGCAGCATCCCGTCATTCGCCGCTACATAAAGCGCCGCCAGACGCGAGGCTTGGGCGCTCTTGAAAGCGGCATAACCCGGGTCGCCATAGTTGAAAATCGGCACTCGCACATAGACTGCCTCGGCGTCCACAATATCGCCAAGGATATGAGGGCGATGGCGGAAGAGGGAGTCGATGCCGGAATCCGGAGTGACCAGCGAATTCACCGGAGTTTCATAGGCGCGTTGACCGCGCAGGTAATTCACCAGCTTCTGGCCGCAGTTTGTGCCATCGCCAGTATCGCACTGGTTTTGTTGCGTACTTGTCAATATGCTCCATTGCGCGAGTAGATTCCTGCCGCCGGACGTACCATTGAAATAGGCCTGTTCATTGGACAACAGATTTCCCCAGAGGAAGTTTTTTAGCTTGCTCGCTGCAGGGCTCGGCCCGTAATCAAACGTGTAAATCGTGCGCGTGTCGCTGGTTGCGCTAACCATGGCGTCAAGCTGCGCCTGCGCTGACCAGTTGATTCCAGGGACAAGTTGGCCAGTCGACGCGTCGATTTCCTGTTCTATGGTATCTCCGAACCAATCTACAGTCGTATACGTGGAGCTAAATACAAAATTGTCGCCGGGCACGATATTCGGCGTGCTGGTGGCGGCAGAGGATTCGCTGGCAGTGCGCTGCGCCACAGTCGCAAATGCCTGTAGCAAACCGCTGGTCACGACAGCTGGACTCTTGGCGCTGAAATACGTGCCATGGCCATTGACCGCTGCATGCCACAAATCGTCGACCGCAGTGAAAGTGTTAGCCACGGGAACTGGCCAGTTCGGGCTCACTGCCCAGTTTCCATTCGAGGTGCCGCTCACCACCGCGTTGTAATCCGGGCTTGTCCCCGAGGTGTCATAGCCGGGTTGCCATAACAGGGTGCTATCGAGTCCAAGCCCCATGGTGAACGTGGTCATGTGCTGAGCGGTATTGGGGTCTTTGCTGGTAGGCGGCACATTGTTCTGGCTTACGTCCACTCCGAGGCCGCCAATCGGGTTGAATGTCGGTGTGCGAAGGTCGGTGTTCCAATAATAATAGGCGACATCCGCGAGAGTACCACCGCCATCACCGCCTGAAGCCGCGAAAGAATCGAAGAATGGA
>DASPRI010000197.1:0-9517 GCA_035624535.1 Burkholderiales bacterium | reverse complement strand
CGAGATTGAGGAGATCGCGATTACGGCTGTTCTGCCTGCTTGGCGGGCGAACGTGCCATCGCTCAACTATGCGCTTCGTAACGAACGGTGAACGATAGCGTCCTGCGATGCGCTGGGGGCCGATTTCCGCACGGTTTTTGTAGCGAATTAGCAATTTTCGACGACGGTCAGGAAATCGCATTTTCACTGTGGCAGCATGTATCCGAAATGGAGAGCCAAGAAGCCGTGATTGGAATGCTGGAAGAAAAGGACGAACCGAAGGTAAAAAAACCGCTTTGTTGATTGCAGCGCAATCGTGCGATCATAAAGCAGCGCTACGGTAGATGGATTGTTGACGGGTAGATGAAATTACATTGCCATTGGTGATTTTATGAAACAGCTTGCTTTGGCTTTAATGCTGGTAGTGATGAGCGGCAGCGCGGCGGCGGGCTGGGAGCGGGTTGGCGGCAAGAAAGAAGGACGTGAAATTTACGCTTACGTCGATCGCTCCACCATCGAGAAGTCAGGCAGCATGGCGAAAATGTGGGTTCTGGTCAATTATAAGACTGCCCAAAGCGACCCGCCCGAAGTGAAGCCGTTTTTGTCATCAAAAGCGCAGCTGGAATATGATTGTGAAGACAAGCGGATTCGAACTCTTACTTACTCCTTTCATTCCGCCCGGTCGGGAGGAGGATCTGTCGTTTATACCAACCCAGTGCCCGACGAATGGCAATCCGTCTCCCCGGACACCATGGGCGAAACGCTGTGGAAGGTAGCCTGCGGCAAGTAATGGCAGGGGTCTGAAAAATGGAGTTGCAGCTTAGCCAGCAAACTTCTCTTAGCCCATTTTTAGCCAAAAAGGTAGAACCAATAGCGCTTACTTGAAGCGCGTTCAAAATTTCTTTCGGCGAAATCAATGACTTCCACGCGGATCGCTGGAACGAGCGAGCCTACGAAACAATCGAATTGTACGGCGCTGTATTAGCGTTCGGCTGGCACGCCGAACCGGTCAGGCACAACCAAAGAAAAAGCGGCGCCGGCCACCATTAGCCAGTACGCCGCTTCAGAGGACCGGCGTTCGGAGGAGGACGCGCCAGTCGATATCAGCTTGCCTTCACTGATTTACCATGTCTATGACATAGTTCACAAATTCGCCCTGTCTGGCCATCCCTGGGAGCTAAGCGTTTTGGCAAGGAAGCGAGCACCAATGGGATTAGAGCGCCGACAATGAAGTATTTCGATACTACGGAACGGCGCACTACGAACATCCGGGTGGTTCCGATCATTGTTTCCCTCTGAATTATGTTCGCGAAATTAACGCAGTTTGCTAAAGGTGTAGATTGCGCAAAGTAGTTTATTATTTCCGTCAAAAGGATTTGGCACAGGTCGCAATATTAATTGTTGCTGGGACGAAATTATGATGAACGAATTACCGATAGTTTATCTGGCAAGGCACGGCGAGACTGCATGGACGGTGACAGGTCAACATACGGGGTTAACTGATTTACCGCTCACCGAGCGTGGTGAACGCAACGCTCGTGCGCTTGCGGAGCGGCTGACAGGACTCGATTTTGCCAAGGTGCTTTCCAGTCCCTTGCAGCGGGCGCTTCAAACCTGCGAACTTGCTGGTTTTAGAGCGGTAGCCGAGATTGACCGTGATTTGATGGAATGGAACTATGGGCAGTACGAAGGTCGCCGCACTGCTGACATCCTGTTAGAGCGCCCGGACTGGGAGCTGTTCCGCGATGGTTGCCCGGGAGGTGAAATGCCAGTAGAGGTGGGCGCGCGGGCTGATCGCGTCGTGAAACGAGTGCGCGCGGTGCAAGGTAATGTGCTGCTTTTTTCGAGCGCCCATTTCCTGCGGGTGTTTGCCGCCCGTTGGCTGGGTCTCGGTCCAGCAGATGGTCGGCACTTCCTGCTCAGCACGGCCAGCTTGAGCGCGCTCGGGTATGAGCATAGGGAGTCCCAGCCGGTAGTCAGGCTTTGGAACGACAGTCAACACGTGAGCAAATGAGAGAAGCTGTGAAATGTCGGGGTCAGACATACAGGCATTCGGCACGATCGAGATGTCCCGATTCGTAAATGACCAGTTTATTTCCATCCACGCCGGTTCCAGATTATCGGGCCGTCAACGCAGCCAACGCGGCAACCGCGCTCGCAGATCCTGCACCTGTACTTCGAGTTCGTGAATGCGGTCGAGGTAATTGAGTATTAAGGCCAGTCCGTGCAGGTCGAGGCTGAAATCATTGCGGATACGGCATGCGGTTCGCGTGCTTATTACGCGCTGCGCGCTGAAGGTCCACTGTTTCGCTTGCGGATTGACGGGCTCGAGCGCGCCATAGTCTACAAGTTCCCGGATTTCTTGTTCCGACAAACCAGATAGCTCAACAAACTCGGCGAGAGAAAATTCAAGGCGTTCGTTTAGCCACAAGGTTTCATTAGGTTCGGCTTGCACTTTTCACCTCCTGATCGAAATGGCCCCGCGGGTTGAATGTCGAGATGTCAGCGAGTTGCTTGTAAAGGGCCTGCTCGCGCTCGCTCAATACGGTCGGTACGGCAATCTGCACGATCGCAAACAGATCGCCTTCACCTGTGCGGGGTTTGGGTAATCCGCGACCGGCAAGGCGCAAATGTTGCCCGGCACGTGTTCCCGGTTTTACTTTGAGGCGGATCGGTCCTCCCAGTGTGGGTACTTCGACGCTGGCGCCCAGTACTGCTTCCCACGGCGCCAGCGGCAGATCGATGTACAGGTCATGACCGCTAACGCGGAATAGCGGATGCGGATGCAAAACGATGGTGAGGTATAAATCGCCGTCGCGCCCGCCATTGAGGCCTTTACCGCCTTTGCCTGGCAGGCGAAGCCGCTGGCCGTCGGTTGCACCCCTTGGTATGCGCGCCTTGAAGGCGCGCGGCACCCGGTGCAGGAAACCACGCTCATCATATTCCGGAACCGTGAGGTTTAGGTCCACCTCTATGCCTCGGTAAGCTTCTTCTAGGCTGATGTGCACGGTGACTTCGTAATCTTGTCCCGGCATCGGAAATTTGCCGCCGCGTCCCGCGCGCTGCCGGCCGCCGCCCGTGAGACCAGCCAATAAATCGGCCAGGTCGATATCCTCGAACGCGAAATGCATATCGCCGAACTGTTTTGACCAGTCTGGTGGAGGCTGGAAGTCTTGCCCCGGCTGATAGCGGCCGAGCTGGTCATATGCGGAACGTTTCTCGGGATCCTTGAGGGTTTCATAGGCTTCTCCGACCTCCTTGAATTTTTCTTCCGCATTCGGTTCCTTGGACACGTCGGGGTGATACTTATGTGCGAGCTTACGGTAGGCCTTCTTGATCTCCTCGGCGCTGGCGTCCCTTGCGACTCCCAGAATGCTGTAGTAATCCTTGTATTTCATCTTCTTCACCTTGGCAAAAGCAAAAGAGCCCCGCGTGCAATGTGCCGACCGGCTATTTGCAGTCGGGCGTATGAAATATAGTTTAAAGGTTAAACGTTATTTCGTGAATGCCGCGCGACGCGTTTGGGGCGCACGAGGAAGAGCGCATAGATTTCGCGTCCGGCGGCGCACTACAAAAGAGTGCATTGGCAGCGGTGATCCGAAGAAAAAGGAATTTGATGCTGACCAAAAGTCCGATTGTGTAAGCGGCCGTGCCGAATTGCAAGCCCCGAATAAACAATGCCGATCCCAAATTCGTGACGCAACTTAGGCTGACACACCCCATGCGATGCTGAGCGTGTACCCCGGTGGGCGCATTTATTGCGCAGCTTAATTATTAACAATGGATTTAGCTGATGCAGCGAATTGAACTTTCCGGTAGAGTGTTACCTAATTGGATATCGGGGAGGGTATGCATTATTAGTTCAACGCTTTTCTTACAACCAAGAAGTACTTTACTAACCATGCAAACCCAATGAAGGAGTTCTTTATGTACAAAGTTTTATTTGGTGTTCTGGTAATGTTTTTGCTTGCCGGCTGTGCCAGCGAATCGGCGAAAGAGACAGGGAAGGAGACGACGAAAGCGCCAGTATCCGAAAAGCCAGCGGCGCAGCAACCTTCTCAGCAGCCGGCGGAATCCAAACCTATGACCACGCAAGCCGTCTCGGCGAATCCCCTGACAGACCCGAACAATATCCTTTCAAAACGCAGCATCTACTATGATTTCGACAAAGCCATTATCAAGGATGAGTACATGCCGCTGGTGAAGGCGCATGCCGGTTATCTGGTCGAACACCGCGATGCGCACATCACCATTCAGGGAAATTGTGATGAAAGAGGAAGCCGTGAATACAATTTGGCGCTGGGGCAACGCCGTGCAGACGGCGTAAGGAAAGCGATGGCCGTCCTGGGTGCCAAGTCAAACCAGATTGAAACCGTGAGTTTCGGTAAGGAAAAACCACGATGCACGGAGCATAATGAAACCTGTTGGGCAAAAAACCGGCGCAGCGACATCGTGTATCAGGGAGAAGGCTAGAAGCGGTCTCTCAAGTTAGTTGAATTTTCAGCTAGTCATTTAACAGGACATGCGGTTTGTGCGCATGTCCTGTTTTATTCGGCCATCCGGTTTGCGAGCATTGGTATCCGGAACGGTCTTTTTGTACCCGCTGCGAAGGAAAAATGTAGCAACCGGTTCTATAGCGAATCCTCGGATTTGAATTCGCGCTTCCACAGTCCGACGCGATATTTCGCTCACCGCGTGCTAATCGCGCGGTCTCAAATCCGTTAAAATAGAGACGCATGAATTTGCAAGCCAAGTGGAAATTCGTTCCTCGTCCGCGCCACATCATTGCGGCAGTGTTGGTTCTCACACTCATATATGCTTTGACGGGATTCCTGCTCGCACCATGGATAGTTAAGCGCGAACTGCCGCGTCTGGTCGAGGAAAAGCTTCATTGCAGGGCACGTATCGGAGAGCTAACGATTAACCCTTTCAAGCTGTCACTGCGAGCAACTAATTTCTCGCTGGAGGAGATGGACGGAAAACCGGTCATCGGTTTTACCGATGCGACCATAGATCTCGCGTGGCGCTCCTTGTTGCAGCGCGCCTGGATATTAAGGGCAGTGCATCTGGCTGATCTCTCGGTCAACGTTGTAATTTCCAAGCAGGGAATTCTAAATCTTGCCACGCTCACTCCCCCAACTTCGAACGAATCTCAGGAACAGCCGTCGCGGTTTGCCATCGACCATTTCCTGCTGGAGAATGGCAAGCTGGCTTTTGCTGACGAACGCGAGGGCTATCGAAACAGCTTCGAACGGATATCCTTGGAGCTGTATTCGCTCACCACGCTGCGTCAAGCGGCGAGCCCTTATGTTCTTGCTGCGCGGACTCCGAATGGTACGAAGCTGCGTTGGAAAGGCGAGCTGTCGCTCTTGCCGCTGGTCGCTTCAGGTACACTTGCAGTGGAGAACATTTTGCTGCCGGAACTTGACCCGTACCTGCGCGGGTACGTCGCTTCGCGCATCGTCACGGGCCGAGCAGACCTTGAACTTCCTTTCCATTTCGCCATTAACAACGGCAAGCCGCAGTTTACCTTGCAAAATGCGAAGCTCGCGGTGAACGAACTCAGCATCGCTGCACGCGGGGAAAAAACCGCATTTTCAAAAATTGGCCGGTTCACAATCGATGGTGTCGATTTCAATATGCAGGAGCAAAGCGCTGTGGTACGAGCGCTGCAGTTAGCTGACGTTGTGATGATTGCGAAGCGCGACGCGAAAGGCGAGCTCGACATCGCGCGCCTCACCAATGTGCCAGTGACAGGCACCGTAACGGCGCAACCAGAAAGCGAGGTATGGCGTGCAAGGTTTGAGAATTTTCAACTTTCTAACGCGGCGCTGGCATTCACTGATGAGACGGCAAAGAAACCCCTGGTATTGAACTTGCGCGGTCTGCACGCGAAGCTGAAACTCGATGTGGGTTCGGATGAGAAGGGCTTGCATGTCCACGTGGACCAAGGCGAGTTGGGGCTGACTGAAGGCCAGGTGGGCACCGTTTCATGGAAGCAGCCCGCAGTAACTTTTGGCGACATCGCCTTAAGGGATTCCCATTTCGACAGCGATGCCGCGATGCTCGCCATTGACAGGATACGCATCGGGAATCTCAGCATAGA
Source organism: Burkholderiales bacterium (assembly GCA_035624535.1). Taxonomy (GTDB): domain Bacteria; phylum Pseudomonadota; class Gammaproteobacteria; order Burkholderiales; family JAHFRG01; genus JAHFRG01. The sequence continues at coordinate 3,432 of DASPRI010000197.1, read as the reverse complement.
CGCGGTGATGAAAGACGGCAGCCTGTCGCTTGTTGATTTGATGCCGGCCGGCGGTGAAAGCAGATCCGCAAGACCCATCGTAGCAAACGTAAATTTCCTGGAGATCGCCGACGGCGGCTTGAAAATTGCGGATCGCACAAGTGGCATCTCGCTCGCTCTGGCACACCTGTGGGTGAAACTGAAAGATCTCTCGTCGGACGCGAGTAAGCCGCTTGGGTTTGAATTTTCTGGGCGCCTGCAAAGCGGTGGTCGTATCGGGGCGCGCGGCCGCTTGGCGTCAGCCGGCAACTCAATCGAAGCGAAGGTTGAGGCACAGAATATCGCTCTTGCACCGCTGCAACCGCTACTGGCGCAATTTGCAAATGTGAAACTTGCGTCCGGCGAGGTTTCGCTAGCCGGATTGTTGACTGCTGGTGGCAAGAAACCGCGTGCCGGGTATACCGGGTCTGCGAGTGTAACCAATATCGCGTTGGATGATCACGCAGGTGAACGACTGCTTGGCTGGAAATCACTCGCAACTAACTCCTTGCACTTTACAATATTTCCTAATACCGCGACGATCGACGAGTTGCGCTGGAGTGCGCCCGTAGGGAAACTGGTGATCGCGGCAGACCACACTACCAATGTAGGTCGAGCGTTTGCCCAGAAGAATGCGGCAGCCTCCGCGCCAGGCAACGAAAACAAAGCCGACAGCGATTCGGGTTTTGCAATGGAGGTGCGACGCGTAAAAGTAGAGCAGGGCGAACTCGACTTTGCGGACGAAAGCTTACGCCCGGGTTTTGCGGCAACAATTCGAGATCTGGCCGGAGAGGTAAACGGCTTGTCCAGTGAGAAAAGCACTCGCAGCCAGTTCGCTCTTGAAGGCCGAGTAGGTGAATTCGGATATGCGCACATCACGGGTACGCTAAATCCATTTGCATTGCGCGAGCGGACTAATTTTCGTTTACAGTTCCGCAATCTTGACCTGACGACTGTTTCCCCATATTCGATGAAATTTGCGGGCTACCGCATCGCTTCGGGACGCTTGTCGCTGGACCTTAACTACCGCGTGCACAATAGCCTCCTGGAAGGCGACGATCAGATCACACTTGATCAGTTTACCCTCGGTGAACGGGTCGAAAGTCCCGACGCTCTCAAACTCCCACTGGAGTTAGCAATTGCATTACTGAAAGACTCGGACGGCAGGATCGACGTGGCAATCCCGGTTTCGGGCAACCTCGATGATCCACAGTTTAGTTATGGCACACTGGTCTGGAAAGCCATTGGCAACCTGATAACAGGCGTCGTTTCCGCGCCATTTCGCGCGTTGGCGCACCTATTCGGCGGTAAAGGGGAAGAGGCAGGTATTATCGCGTTCGACCCGGGTTCAAGCAAAGTCCAGGTACCTGAACAGGAGAAACTGAGCCACGTGGTCGTCCTGCTCGCCAAGCGTCCGGAACTTAAACTGAACATACCCGGGCGCTACGACTCGGCCGCCGACGCAAATGCGCTCAAACACCAATTGCTCAATCGCGAAATCAATCGCCGCGCCGGATTCACAGCGACGGAAGAAGAAGAGCCGGGGCCGATCAATATCGACGATTCGCGGACCCGCGCGGCATTGCGGGAGCTTTTTGCCGAGCGCTTTTCTCAGGCGGAGCTCGACAAATATAAGGCTGAAGCCGAGGCCAAGGAGCGCGGGGCCAACGCCGCAAACGGCAAAGAGCAAACGCTTTCACTCAAAGACCGCGTGCGTAACTTCGCTAGCGGTGAACCACAAGTTGCCGATCCGCGCGAGTTCTATCGTGCGCTGGCGCGTCGGCTGCGTGATGCACAGCCGCTTACGAACAACGCCCTTCCCGAGCTGGCGCAAAAACGCGCGCAGGCGATCGAGGAAGCGCTCAAAGCGGCTGGCGCGGACCCAACGCGCATTAGCGTATCAACCGCGGAACCCGTTTCCAATGCCGATGCCAAATTGGTGACCGTGCAGTTAGCGCTTACAGCGAGCTGATCAGTTAGGTCAAATCAATAGAATCAGTTTCCAGTCGATTCGCAGCTATTAAGTCCCTGTCAGTTCTACTGCGGCCGGTTTGACAAACTGCTGGTCAAGCCGGTACAAATGCATAGCGCTAAATAAATATCAGCCATTAATTAAAATGCCGTCCGTTATTGACCCCGTCGCTTGGATTGATGCAGTCCTCGAGACCGACCCGGGCCATCTTTTTATTGAAACGTCGAGCAGAGAAACCTATACGTATCGGGACTTGGCCAATATATCGGGTCAGATCTCCAGTGCTCTCGCGCAGCGCGGCGTGGTTGCGGGTGATCGCGTGGTGGTTAAGGTCGATAAATCGCCTGAAGCTCTTATGCTTTGCGTCGCTTGCTGGCGGCTGGGTGCAGTGTTCGTTCCGTTGAATCCAGCGTACACGATCGCGGAACTCGAATACTTTTTGGCAGATGCTGAGCCTCGAGTAATCGTTTTACGCCCGCAAGACAAGGAATGCCTGGCTCCGGTCGTGCAGAAGAAATGCGCGGCGTATATCGAAACGCTAGGTTGCGCAAAGGACGGAACGCTCATGGAACTTGCTCATATGCGGTCCAGCACCGACTTTCCTAAATTTGCCGGCAGCCCGGACGAACTCGCCGCGCTACTCTACACTTCAGGTACCACTGGCCGGTCAAAGGGCGCCATGATCAGCCGCCGCAACCTTGCCTCCAACGCCGCAGCACTGGTGAAAGTGTGGCGACTTACTCAAGCCGACGTGCTTTTGCACGCACTACCGATCTTCCATGTCCACGGCTTGTTTATTGCCTGCAACCCGGTTCTGGCCGCCGGTGCCAGCACGCTTTTCTTGCCCAAATTTAACGCGGATGAAGTTGCACGATTAATACCGCGTGCGACCATCATGATGGGAGTGCCGACGTTTTACACTCGGTTGCTGCAACGCCCCGATCTCACCAGAAATTTCACAGCCCATATGCGCTTGTTCATTTCTGGTTCCGCGCCGCTGTTGGCCGAGACGCATCGTCAATTCGAAATCCAAACAGGCCATCGCATTCTCGAGCGTTATGCGATGACCGAAACGCTAGTCAATACTTCTAACCCGTACGAAGGAAAACGTCTACCCGGTAGCGTAGGCCTAGCGCTACCCGGCGTAGAAATTCGGATCGTTGACCCGGAAACAGGCAGCCCATTGTCGCGACCCGAAGCCGTGGGCGTGCTTGAGGTTCGCGGGCCAAATGTCTTCCGAGGCTATTGGCGTAATCCCGAAAAAACCGCGGCGGAGTTCCGGCCCGACGGCTTTTTCATCACCGGGGATTTGGCCAAAATCGACGCAAACAACTATGTGCATCTTGTGGGGCGTGCTAAAGATCTGATTATCACGGGAGGATTGAATGTGTATCCAAAGGAGGTCGAAACGGAAATCGATGCGTTGCCGGGTGTAGTGGAAA